>CAYNTG010000045.1:0-16770 GCA_964400105.1 uncultured bacterium | reverse complement strand
CACAAAATCGCCCGACTATACAACGCGGATTAGACGGCAGGTAAATCGCTATAAATCGTAATGTCTTTAGTATTCCGGCGAAGATACGACGGTCATCGATTCATAGGAGATTACCCTTTTTCGCGTCCGTCCGGAGGAGACAATTCGTAGCAAAACCTTGCGCGACGATGACGATCCGATAACACCTACCTCGAAACCTCCGGGGAAATCTCCATCGCTCAGGGCGAAGGCCGGAACCTGAAGTGATACTGGATACACATCCGAATTGTTAAAGGAAATTCCAATAGTTTGGGCGATAGGCCTCACAAGATAAGACATGCTCGCCGTTTGAAAAACGATGCTCACCGGTGAATCGAAATTCCCAATTCGGTAAAATGCCTGATCTGGATTCGGTTCGGCAACCTCCCAACAATGATTTACACCAAAATCGTTGCTAAGCTTACTTTTTATTAATCCAAGACTATGTGACACCGTGTCGTTCCAGAGATGTTCGAGGTCCCAATAATTCGCAAAAAGGTTACTTTCCCATTTAAGCAAACACAGGGAATAGTCATAAGGTCTCGACGGATGTAAAGTATCTTCCGTTAGGTAGTATAACTGAAATCTGTATAAGTTTATATCGTATGATTTTCCTCCGGCATCGAAAGCGGCGCTGTTCTCGACCTTGGCAAAGAAGAGTTTGTTGCCGAATATGTCTGCATCATAATCCGGGGATTCAGTATTAAATACCCCGACCGGTGCGACCACGGGGTCTCGTGACCATGAAACCGGTTCCGGGATTTCGCTCCAGGGAATAAGGTCCTGATATTCCGAGTCTCTCTCAAAGAAACGCTTCGACCTGATGAGATTGCGGTCTATCGTCCGAACCGCTCGCTGCGTTTGGGTTTTTAGATCTGACATAAGTATCTGCCGGTAGTTCACCCGGTTAAATGTATTCGAGAGCGAGAAAAGCAATCCCACAAGTATAGAGAGCAAAACCAATGATACCATCATTTCGGGAAGTGTGAACCCCTCGATCTTTATAACATCTATTTTTCTAATACACTTCATAGAATTCCATTTCGAGTGTCGATCTACCCCTTAACCCGGCGGTAGAAGCGATTCCTCCGTTATCACAAGTGCTCTGATCTGGTGGTATGAATAATGCGTCAATATATCCTCGCGATAGCATTCGATACGAATGATATAAACTCCGTCGTTTTCGAAGGCCAAAGAAAGCGGACCATGGTCGATAATATGCCCGGAATCCGGTCGCTTGCCGGTCTCCGTAGTTTGGTTATCGCTCTTGTAAAACCAATTTCTTCCGCCGTCCGGCGAGTATTTAACAGCAAAAATCAGGTCGTCGTATTCGGAAAAATCTGATGGATAATCATAAGAATATTTAAGTCCATCCCAACGCACCCAGCTTATTTCCCAATCAAATGTAAATGTCGGTTCGACAGCGGTATTTGCATCGGGCTCGATTATCTCGATTCGCGGAAGCTGATGAATTCTGCTCACAGAGGGCTTTGACGGATGTCCCTCGTCGAGGAATGCCTGCGTCATCGAGGCCAATCCATACATAACAATCCAGCTTGCACCCTGGTCCTTCGACGGCGATAATCCGTTGACCAGAAAATGCGCAACATGACCGGATAAAAGTGGATCGGAAGACGGCGGGTAAAGGTTTAGAATCGCGCTCGCCTTTTCGTCTCCATAAGTATAGTAGACATTCTCCAACTCCGATTCGTAACGGAGGTTTTCATAATAGCTATCGTTCCATTCGTCCGGCCAACCGTGCGGCGGTGATGTCGAGTTTATAACGAAAGGTCTCGCGGATAGCATCTGGTCGGCAAGCGGCATCCTGAAACGAACCGCAAGACTCTCCCCAGCGTTCGTGATATTGGATTGAGAACTATAGCTATAATAATAATGTGTGAATGATTTTTTTGTGCTTGGAGATGTTCCTTCGGGAACGCAATTGAAAAAGCTAATACAACCCGGCCCTTGCGACCGTTTGATCCGTTGCTCATCCGTGCTGTGGTCGCCACCCCAATCGGCGGTATTGAAACCGACTCGAGCAAAATCATCGTCTTTTAGATTGCCTTCGAGTTTCCAATCGCTCCATGAATCTTCCGGATAAAGCTCGCCGAGCCACGGGAATGCGGTCCAGCTTCCATCACGCGCTCCGGGGATACGACTTTTTTCGAAAGCGGAAGTGATCTCATCGATCTTGCTTGTCGGGGAGACGTCATCGACCCAGGGCGATGTTTCCATTGGGATACCATCATCGTATTCCGGATGATTCGCATCATCGCCGCCGATCTCCTGACCGAGGCCGATATAAAAATACGAGTATCCCGTCATCGCGTTCCAAATAGCATCCGCGCGCGTGATCGCGTGACGTATTTTCATAAATTGTTTCGGCACATCGACATCGATTCGATCCGTTTCACCTCGCCAAAGATCGTTGTAACATTTATAAAAACCTTCGTAACCCGGTGCGCTTTGATTCCAAAAAAACCAATTATAACCGTCTCTCGATTTGAGGTCGGCATAAGGCATATGCCTCGGGTCGCCGAGAACCTGTAATTGCTCGATAATTGGAGGCGCAACAGACCGCCAGATATAGTTCTTCGATCGATTATATAATGGATCGCCAAAGTCTGTTCTCGAACCTATAAAAGTAAAATAATTTACCGTAGTAGAATCGGGGAAATCGCTATCGGCGAACTCGATAACCCATCGCGCCGTGTTCTTCGGAACGTTCTGAGTAGGATTAGTCAAATCCTGCGAAAAATCGTTGGCCGCTTCGACCGGACATGGAATATATTCGAGACCGTATAGCCTCTCGCTCACATCCAAACCGCCCGGGCCGCAATCACCAGCTTTTGTCGTGTCGTACACGAACCTTGCTTGAAGGCAGTTCGAATTACATTTATTATCGACTCCATTGCGCTTGAATTTGAAAACGACCTCGCCGTTGCTTACCCAACTTTGAAGGTTGCTCTCCGAGATGGTCTCCATATCCGGCGAACTCGGAAGCCAACTCGACGAACAATCGGAAAGGCTTTGGTTGAGGACCTTACCGATATAATTGCCATCGGCATAAACCCTATAATATTCGGACGAACTGCCGATATCGCCCTTTCCCTGGACATAGAGCACGCCTTCTCCATCCGCGTTTGTCGGGCAGTTTTGGAAGGTGAAATAATAGCTATTTTCCGATGAGTATTTCGCCATGCATATTGTCTGTGTCTCGTCGTATCCAGACGAACCGGCGAGCGTCAAGCGCAGCTCGTCGAAGTTGATATGTTCGTAATCCCCCGATGTCCATTCAAACTTGATCATATCGACATCGGTAGTCAGATAGGCATTGATCGTCCTCTCGCCCCATTGGTCCCAGCTCGAAAAATTATCTGGAAGATAGACATGATCGATCGTGCTCCATCCGCTGCCGGTGTGTTTCGAGATTGTTCTTCGTGCCGTGTTTCCCCTGTTGTTGGCATAACGGGTTACGATCTCATAGTTGCCGTCCTCCGGTGGCGACCATAACCACCAAACACCACGGCTAGAGCTTATGAATCTATCGACGAAACCGGTTCCGTGATAGCCTGTGTGGTCCGGTGTATAGCTGGTTCCATCCTTTCGTGCTTTGCATCCGCCGAAGAGACTGCCATCCTCCCCCTGGAGTGTATTGGAACTGCCTCCGGTGGTATTCCACTCTGTGCGTGCCGGCGTGTCGAATAGCTCGATCAACGTTCCATAGGCGCCACCGACTGTAGTATAAGAAATACTAAAATTATCCGGCGTTTCCGCGTCTATCCAACAATAACCTACCGTATCGCAACCCTCACACTTCCATATCTGATCGATTCCGGCGGTTATATCGATTTGCGGAAAGAAGATACATATCGTATCGACGGCGGAGCTTGCATCGTGATTATCAGGATCGGTATAGTATGCATAGACTCGAATGCGGGCGTTTTGACCGCTTCCGTAAAACATTTTTTCCGGGTGCGAGACGACTCGAAGATTCGGGACCTTACCGGGCCTTTTCGCTGGATCGGAGTAGTTTCTGACCGGAGGAAGCGGGATAAGCTCGCCGTGGAGATTCAAAATGAGGGCGTTTTCATAGTTCTCCGGATTGTCATACATACTTTGGAAAAATTGAGGAAGCGATGGCTCCGGCGTATCGAATCCAAGTGCATGGTATTGCGCAGCCATAGTATTATAGCGTTTAATCTCTTCCGGGTATCGCACTGAGTGATTATAATAATCTGCGAGAGAATATGGGTAAATACCATTGTTCATCATTATTCCATCGACGGTCTTGTTGCCCATAACCTCGATTGGTGGATAATAGTAAAAATCGTCATCTCCGACGATTGCCGATGGATAGATATATACATATGGTAACGCGCTGGCCTCCGTCGCGTCATTGGCATCGTTGAAATAAGGGGAATAGTAAGGATCACGCCCAAAACCATTCCGCGTTATCCAGTGAACCCTGTATTCAAGCCCTGGATTCCTCGCCTGAACCTGATTCATCGCTTGCTGCATCATCGGCTTCATCACCGACATATCGACCCACCATCCGGGAGTGTTCTCGATAGCGATTGAATAAACATCGTAAACGTGCGATGGTGGAAAGATGTTACCTGCGGTCTTTACCAACTTGGTAAGTTGAGCCAGAAGCAATCCCGTTTCTTCGGGATTTTCATTATCGCTCAGATAAACCTTAACGCTGAGTATTCGGGTTCTCGGTTCCTGTCGCACCGGCATGATATCGATGGTTCGCAGAAATTTCCAATTATCGAACTCGTTCCAGACATTCCCTGAAAGTGGATTCTCCGGATTGATTATCGTCGTATCGGCGCAGAGAATTGCTGAAGGCTCGAGATTTTTAAATCGATCTATCTCGATAACATCTTCCCCGGCAAGGCTGTATGCCGTGATCTCCTCGATCATTTGATTACATTTTTCGAGGGCGAATGCACGTGCATTATTTCTATTGATAATTTTAAGGGAATTAACGAGAAATCCTATTAGCGCCGTCGAGGTAATCAACACGATAATCGACATTATCAATATCTCGAGGATCGTCATGCCTCGGATGCCGCTATGTGAATCGCGGATCGATTTTTGCAGTTTTATCACTATATCGACTCGATCGAATATGTCCTCTTCATACGGTAGTTACCGATAAGCTGGCAAACCAAATTGAGAACATCTTTGTTATAAATTATGCTTGCCTTATCGTATCCTCCTGTGCCGATAGAACCGCCGCCGACCGCGATAACCTGACCCTCGATCCATGCCGGCGGTCTCATATCGATCTCTCCGGTGATGAAAATCATTCCTCCAAAGCTCGATCCCGATCCAACATCGATGGTAAGGTTACCATCGACAAATAATATTCCTCCGCCGTTGAGTGGATGAGCAAAATTGAAATCGATATCGCCCTGAATATATATCAGCGAAAAATCTGGAAGATCGAGTGGCAGATCAATCGCCCCGGCCTCCGATGTATAATCTGCAAGATCGCGAAGCGAGCCTTGATCAATGCCGAAGATATCCCGGCATGTTAGTTTGAGGTCTGAATATTGCTTATATGCCGGATCGCCTCGAATATTCGCGCCGGAACGGATTGTAATAGGGCCGCTTCTTTTATAATAAATCCCGGTAAGCCCGGAACCGGGATTGCCTCCAAGCACCATCGAGCGCGAATCGCATGTCATATCGCGTCCTTTATCGACAACGATCGCGCCCTCCACCGTGGGCGTGATATTCAGCATCCGAATCTCCGTTCGCACGCGAACCTGCTCGATGATCTCATTTGGCGGTTCATCGAATGATTTGGTCTCATCCATCTCTCGATAAACCACCCCAAAACTGGATATTTTCCATATCCAGCCTGCGCCGATCTCACCTCGCTCGGCTGTTAAATCACGAGTAAGGCTATTTTCGACGACATATGTTCCGCAAACGATATTCCGTTCATCGATTTCCACGGTTCGTTGAATACCGAGCGAAGGGTCCTCCGAATCGAAATCGGTGGGATTGAACACCGTTACGGGCAAAGTCTCCTGTCTTCTGAACCAAAAAAGCGCATCGTGCGTCCCGGCCTGTGCCAAATCGATGGCCCTCTGTTTATGCAGAAAGGATGTGGTCTTTCTGGAACCCGATACGACGACGTATAGCAGTGTGCTTGCGCTGAAAAATAGAATCGAGAGCACCGGAAGCACAATTCCGGCTGCTAATCCATCGCGATTGCCCATTAATATCTTAAAAATCTTAGTCATTATTTCTCCCGTTTAATATTATAGGGAATAAATAAGGTATTTCAACTTAGATATTAAGGATAACCCTCATTATTTTAATGGCAAAATAATAGGAGTTTAGGGTTATTAATCCGTTTGGATTAATATTTTAAGGCATACCCTACTAGAATGGAGCGTTATTGAAGCTCGATCGTTCTTCGACCTCGACGGCGGTTCTCGCCCGCCATCTTTTTCTAAAAAAGCAAAGATCGCTGATTTTATTGGAAATCGGCTCATGCGATGTCCATATATCCGTGAGGCACGTAAGACAGTGAGGGCACACTGTTGTGTGCCCTTTTTTTATTTGCTGTTAATACATGAAAATCATCGAAGGTGGTGGCGGTTTCGGCAATGTCGAGCGTCGAATCGCGTAGATCGAAAAATGATCTATCGTGAACTCGACACGACGATTCTCCTGCGGCTCTAATTCGCGGTGAAGATCGACCAACCAGCTCTCATCGCCCTCGCCGGCCCAATAGAGAAGATCGAGATCCGCCGGTGGTTCCTCATACAGGTATGAGAAATCCCAATACAAATATGTATGATCGGTGAAGAAAGTGCCGTGCGGCGAGAATTCGAGCCCTCCGACAACCGAACCATCGCTAAGATAATAGACCTGCTCGATCATCGCGAACTCGATGCCCTCCTCGGGAACGACCGACTCGTGAATGTAATAGACGTGCTGACCGGTTACCCCGTCGAGCTGAATTACGATGAAACCCTGCGGTATATTGTTTATCGGCCAATGGTTGGAATTTGGATGCGGCGGCTTTATTCTCACTCTCATGCGCGAGCCATCCGGATACGCCTCCTCGCGAACCTCCTGCAAATCCGAAGTAGTAATCGATACCGGATGATTAAACTCCTGATAATCGACAATCGAAAGGGTTACATCTTCTGTCGGCTCTGTTTGCGTTGGAGCTTTTTCACAAGAAATACCTGCAAACAACACCGCAATACACACCAGGGAAAATACTACCTTTTTCATTTTGAACCTCCATTTAATTGATTTCTTCGAGAATATCGGTAGAACGATTGAATATATTCTCTAACCTGAACTTTTTTGCTATTTCCTTCGCTTCTAAAAGCCTCTTTTTTGCATTTTCAATATCATTTTTTTCAACGAATAACCGCCCCATCTCGATAAGAGATTCGGCAAGTGTAGATCGATTATCGATCTTCCTCGAAAGCTCGACAGCCTTTTTCAACCATCCCATAGAATCTTCGTATTTGCCATCTTCTCTGGCGATTTCGCCTAATTGCTTATAGATTTCGGCCTTCGAGAATTCATTCCCCATGTTTTCGGCCATCTCCAAAGACATTTCTGCGTAGTATTGTGCAACCATGAGATCCCTGAGATAAAGACTCAACTTCACGCGAGATATATATACGGTCAACTCGAGATTGGCATCCATCGCTTCCTGCGCATGGCCGAGGGCCAACCTTATCGATTCCATAGCTTCCTGAAGGCAATTCAATTCCATCTGGGCGATTGCAATATCGAGATAGCACGACCCGAGTCTTCCCGCATCTTTTTTGGATTGAATCACGGAAACAGCCTTATTAAAATGGTCTAAAGCCGTTTCATAATCACCGCGCAGACATAATGATGTGCCCCGATTGATCTCTAAATCAGCGAGAAGGTCCGATGCATTTTCAGATGTAAATCCTATCTCCGCAAGGTCGTAGAACTCATCCATCGTCTTCCAGTCGCTTCTTTGTAAAGCAATATTGCCGAGGTCTAAATAGATACGACAAAGCGCGGATGGATATCCATCGAAAATAAGCTTCGCGCGCTGGTATTCACTTTCTGCAAGATCGAGTTTTCCCTGCGTGAAATAATTGTCCCCCAATAATTTATGAATCCTTCCGCGAAAAAATTCTCCCTCAGAATCGAGGTCGCGAGTTAAAAGTGTATCGAGGATACTAATCGATCTGTAGTAATCGCCGTGAAGAAACAGGTTCTCGCTAATTGTAATGGATATCTCCGAAAAGGGATAACCGTTTTTTATGTCGGATATTATTCCCTCGCAAAGTATCGGATCGATTGCTCCAATTCCGTTTATGACGGTTTGCATCGATAATCTTTCCCGATAATGTATAATATACTATATCACATTCACGTTGTCGATAACTCTCATTATTGATTTCTAAACTCATTATTAGTATAGGGGAAAAAGAGCGATTTTCAATCTTTTTTTATTATCATTGACATATTAATTGCTCCTATATAAAATGGAATTAGCACTTCTAATAGTTATGGAGAAATTTTTCTATGTTCAAGGTAGAATCGAGGCAGATCGTAAGCTTAATATTGGTTTCACTGATATTAATTCTGCTTTCCGTATCGATTATCTCGGTGGCTTTTTCAAATGAGTTGAGTGATTATTTTCTTATAAATACCAGTTATAGCCTCCAAGAATTTGCCATTTATGCGCTTTTTGTAATACTTCTCCTACAGCTTTTCATCTTTTTCCGGAGATCGAAAGAAGCTACACGCGAACTAAGGGAAATCGCGGATATCGCTTCTAAAATTAGCCCCGATGTCCTGTTGACAACAAATAAAAAGGGGAAAATAGAATTCATAGCACGTTCCGTAAAAGCAACATTCGGATATATAAGCGAAAGTTTGGTCGGAAAAACGACCGATATTCTGTTCGAGATCGATCCCACAATGAAATTTCAGCCATCACCGGAGATTATCGAGGGAAGCGGTTTTAAGATTGAATTTGGACGTGGAAAAACAGATTGCGGCAAAACAATTATCCTCGAAATAATATCTAAAACTCCGAGAAAAGGGACGCATACTATCTACCTCCTGAGGGATATATCCCGTCGAATCGAGATTCAGAAAGAGATCGATACATACCAGAATAAGCTCAGGGCGTTGTGGTCTCATCTTTCGCTTGCGGAAGAGCGTGAAAGGCAGCGAATTTCGGCAAATCTTCACGATAAAATTGGACAATACCTGGCGCTTGCGAAAATCAAACTCGGCGCGCTCATCTCATCGATAGACGACCCGGAAAGAAAAGCCGAAGCGGATGATATCCGCTCGCTCGTTTCCGAATCGATACTTCACGCAAGGTCTCTGATGTTCGAGATGAATAAGCCCCTTTTGTTTGAGATTAGCCTTACCGAAACGCTTAGAACATTGTGCATGAATTTTCGAAAAGAACATAATTTTTTCTGCACATTCGAGGATGACGGACGCCCAAAACCTTTAGGCGACGACCTGAGCGTTGTTATATATCAAGCGGCAAGGGAATTGCTGCTAAATGTCAAAAAACACGCTTACGCCGAGCGTGCAACAGTCATGTTTCTTCGCGATGGCGACGATGTCAAGCTTATCATCGAGGACGACGGCTGCGGCTTCGATGTCGAAAGCGCAAAGTTTCGCAATGGCAGCGCAAAGGGATTCGGGCTTTTCAGCATATCGGAAAGGATCGAATTTTACGGCGGAAAAATCGAGATCGTAAGCAAACCGCAATCCGGCACAAAAGTCGAGGTAACCGTGCCTATCAAAAATCGAGAGGAGATATCTTGATAAACATACTAATGGTTGACGATCATCAGATTGTCCGGCAAGGAATAGTCCATCTCATCGAACAATACGACGATATTAAGGTCGTAGGCGAAGCCGACAATGGACGCGATGCAGTTAGATTAGCCGAGGAACTCGCGCCCGATATCGTAATCATGGACATCGCGATGCCGGATATGAACGGTATCGTGGCAACGCGAAAAATCATGGCAAGCCTCCCGACAACGAAGGTAATCGCCCTCTCGATGCATTCGGATCGGTTATTCGTGATAGAGATGCTGAAATCCGGCGCATCGGGTTACCTTTTGAAGGATTGCGCTTTCGAGGAATTGGGCGTCGCGATTCGTTCCGTTGCCGATGGGAAAACCTACCTTAGCCCATCGATCGCGAATATCGTCGTGCAGGATTATATCAATATAACCTCAGACGAACAATCCGTGCCCTACGCGATACTTACCAACCGCGAGCGCGAGGTGCTGCAGCTTATCGCGGAAGGAGTTTCGACCAAAGAGATCGCCTACAAACTCGATGTCAGCATCAAGACGATAGAGAGCCACCGACGGAATATCATGCAGAAACTCGAGGTCAAAAGCGTCGCAGAGCTTGTGAAATTCGCGATCCGGTATGGATTGACATCGCTGGAAAAGTAGATTTAATACTCGGTGACCGAAATGACCTGAAACCCCGCCGATTTCTGCTCAATAGCTTCCAACACCTGTGAGCTCCATACGATATCGGCGTTTCCGTTGATTTTAAAATCGGTGGATTGACACAATAGCGATCCCCAGATATGACATCCTTGACCACCACCGGTTATATCTACCGAAACTTCTCCGAGGACTATAACTAAACCGGAAAACTCGAACTGACCGGAGATGTGGAGATTTCCGGTAACGACAAGAACGCCTGCGCCGAGGGTTCCACCCGGCCCCGGACCTCCACCCTCCTCATTGACAGTTCCCGCACCGACGCACCATGGACATACCATTAAACCTGTTCCAACTTTGGAGTCCTTGCAGACATTGCAAATTCTCGAGTCACCGACTCCCCCACTTCCGCCGCAGGTCGGACACGGAGTATATCCCAAACCGTCACAATCCGGACAGGTTATACTACCCGATCCACCGCAGGTTGAACACCCGGAAGTCGGATCGACACCGGTTCCGCCACAGTATATACACGAAACGCCACCTGTTCCGATACAAGCAGGGCATAGTCCATCTCCCGGAGTGCCGTTTTTTTCTCCGTTACCGCAATAGTAACATGACCACCAATTCGGGCCAGCTGTTTTTGAGATACCGGTTCCATGGCAAATCGGACATTCTCCCGTCCCGGCGCATACAGCGCATCCATAAATGCCGGTTCCAAGACAGCTATCGCACATAATCGCATCTCCACCGGTTCCGCCGCAGTCCGGGCAAACGAGATATCCGAGGCTATCGCAGGTCATGCAGCCAATAAGGCCGGTTCCATTACAAGTGGGACAGGTTTCCGCCTGATATTCGTAACCGGTTCCGTCGCAGCCCCAACATGGAACCACTCCGGTGCCATTGCAGTTTGGGCAAGGATATTGACCGCTTCCACCGGAAGGGCTGTGCCCTCCACCCGCGAGTGTAAAATCGCCTTCGAGATAGCTAACTTTATAGTCATTCGGGAACGCTCCGGTTACCCAGCCAATAGTGTCGGCAAGCTCGCCGTTTGGGCCGGCATATGCCGCCGCGAGAGCCTCGAGATCGAGGGTGTCGTAAAGAGGTCGAACCGATCCTTCGATAACATTCCCAAAATCATCGACCGTAAAGACTTGATCTGCTCGATTACCTATAGCCGCGACAATGCTCGCCGAATCGTGGATTGTCGAGATAGCGGGGCGGTGGTCGCCGTGAGGAACCGGGATATTGTAGATTGCGTCGCCCCAATGGTGGTCGCCGCCCTGAACGGTGAAAACATTGCCCGGAAAAGCCGGATCCTCGGCCTCGATGTATAGCGGGCCGGGGATATTGTTGAAACCAAAGGCCGCTTCGCCAACGACATATTCCATTCTTCGAACCGCGTTTCTCGATTTACCGATAGACCTTACGATACGATGATCCCACTGGAGCCATTGAAAGTCCGTAGAATCGAAAACTTCGACGGTAAAAAATCCGCCTGTCGTGGAGTATTCGTTAAAAATAACGCCATGAACCTGCATGTTGTTATTCAAAGAATCGATACCCATCATCGCGCCAGATTCTGCAATATAGAAGGCCTTTTTTCGATAACGCTCGTTCGATGACATCTTATCGTTGAAATGGCTGACGGCGAGCACCATCAGCGCGACGCCGGAGATTATTATGACCACCATTAGTATAATGAGCATAATACTTCCGCGATTATCGCCGAATGGTTGTTTTATTTTAATCATTTTATGTCCTCGATCCGTCAATTGCCTTTTTCCTCCGATTTCAGGCGACGCGCCTCGCGGATTTCCGCGAGCCTTGCCTCCCTATCGCTATCCGGTTCGACGTCTTCATAATCGCTATCTTTCTCGTCTCTATTTGCAAGAGCGACCTTTCGCCGCTTTTGCACCTCTTCGGCATTGAGCCTAGCAAGCTCCATAGGCGCCATCTTCGGCCTTCTATCCTCTTGAGGATTAGGGATATCCATTTCGATAGTCGCTGCTCTTTTTTCTTCGTTAATCCTATCAACAAGTTCTTTATATTGTTCCTCATCGATGGGAAGCGAATCGGATTCTGTTTCTTCGAGCAAAGGACGGCCGGTGTATTCCTGATCCGGCGTTCTGTCTTTAAAAACAACAATCAAAACCAAAACAATACAGACGAGAATAACGATTCCCAAAACGATATTTTTTATACTTCCAAACAAATGTATCTCCTATTTTTCGAGTGCAACATTCATAACAACCACCTGAGAATATAGATCGGCTCTTCTGTAATTATCTCCGTAGATCGGGTGTATATATCTTCTGTCGGCGGTTTGCGCCCGCGTCTCGATAAAGAGATTTACGGCATAAATATTACCGAGCGATCCAAAAGCGAAGGTGTCGTGATCTGTGGTATCGATGCGCGTTTCGTATGTGAGCTGAATATCCTCGATGCCATCGACGAGGTGTGTTACCTCCGTTTCATCGTTTGCTTTAACCCCAAAATACTTAATTGTATCGCTTCCGTCGATATCCAATCCCACCTTATAAACAAACTCGTTAAAGGTGCTGATCCTGCTTCCTGACGGGAAGCTGACACTTGTGGAGTCATTAAGATGGAATAAGATATATTTTGTCCCAAAAAAGTTGAACTTAACGGCCGTATCGACCTCCGCCCAGAAGGTATCCATATCCTCTCGAGGTGGGGTCACGATCATCATTTTCATACCCTCGGTAAATCGATAGCGCGGCGAATCCTTCGTATAAACGGCATTGTTGCCAGCGCCGATGCTAAGCACCGATTCGCTCATAAAATTATCGTAATTCCCGGTAACCTTGATCGAGTCTGCCCCTCCGGCAACATTATACGGTTGAATGCCGGCAAAACTTGTTGGAATCATATATCCGGCAATTCGAATCTTGTCGAGCAGTTCGCCGTGGATCCGCGAAACAGACTCCTCGCATTCGGCTCTCGATTGCTGGGCAATATATCCCTTGCGCTGGGTATTGAGCAATCCGATCAAAGCCGCCATTATGATCGCAGTAATAAACATTGCGATCATCAATTCGATCAGTGTAACGCCCTTATTATTTATATGGATATGCATTGCGATAGAATGTCGTGTTATATGTTATGTTATGTATATTGCCTTTCGAGTCGGACCACTCGACCGTAATATCAACATTTTTGATTCGAGGTCTTCCCATATTATCGGTAACGACCCAATCGCGAACAAATTCGCCGAGCGTGTCGCCGCCGGAGGCGATGTTTCCAAAACTGAATCTGCGCAATTCCTCGACCTTGGATTCGGCATAATTCGACGCGTTGGCTCGCGCTTCGCTGAGTGTGTTTATTCGTGCGGCTCTTATCAAAGACATCCCAACGAACGACAAAATAATAGAGGAAATCACAATCGCGATCATAATCTCGAGCATCGTGATACCGGATATCCGTGTGTTTCTATTTTTTCGAGTGCTTTTCATCGATCAAACCTCATAATCCAATCGGCGCTCCCTTAAAAACCTCGACCCATCCGCTCGATGGGTTAACAAATATCGTTTTCTCCTCCTCCGTGGAATCGGATTTTAGAACAAAAACCACCTGTTTGCTTGAACTTCCATCGTCCAGAAAGGTGAAAACGCCCGATCCATTGATATTATACGTCCCGATCTTGCCGGCACGAATATCGACGCCGGTGCTGGTATCGAATCTCTTGATAACCTCCTCGAGGCTATCCGGGACACCGTCTTCGTCGTCGTCTATCCATCCGATAATAAAATCGTTATCGAGATTCACCTGAACCGAAACGGTTTTTTTACCGACTCGAGCCTCGCCTCCGATATATTTGAGCGCTGCGGCGGTGGTGTTTGAATCCCCCATTAAACGCTGGTGCCCCAATGTTTTGCTCAATCCCACAAAAGATAATGTAGCTAAAATCGACAAAATCATAACCGTGGACATGATCTCGAGCATTGTAAAGCCAGAATTATTTTGATTCCGTTTTGACACAAAAACTCCTAACTCGCTTTTGCGAGCAATATTTTCCTCCAAATAGAATATAGGTAATAAAAAGCCTGCTTCAATAAGGCGGGGTATTAGAAAATGCCTCGAAAATCCTTAGTAGTGGGCAATCTTCACGATAGATTAATGGTTACAGCGATTCTATTAAGCAACGTCCGGGTCGTTGCCGAAAGGCTCGATGTGAACGACGACATCGATAACATCGGGACCCCGCTCGATAATCTCGCGCTTAACATTCTCGGATATCTCGTGCCCGATCATGACGGAAACCTGCGGATCCACGAGGATATGAAGATCGACAAACAAATTTGGGCCGAGTTTTCTCGTGCGGATCGCGTGTGCGTCGATCACACCGGCGACATCCGTAGCGATTCGATAAATCTTATCGCGCTCTTCCGCAGACGCGCCTCGGTCGGTAAGTTCTTCAAGCGATGGGCGCACGATATCCCATGCGACCTTTAGAATAAATACCGAAATAATCAAGCTGCCGATATTATCGAAGAACATCCATTTCGGGTTTATCGATGCCGCAATTACCGCGATCAATGCCGGCAGCGAGCTTATCGCATCCGAGCGATGATGCCATGCATTGGCGATAACCGCCGGAGATTTCGCTTTTCTCCCAACGGAGATCGTCCGGCGATACAGAAGCTCCTTGAAAACGATTGAAATCACCGGGCCGATTGCCGCTATCCATGTCACCCGACGGAAACCGGCTTCGCCGATCGAGATTATCGCCTTATATCCCAACCCGACAGCGACCACGGCGAGCGCAATGCCTATCGCGGCGGCGATAAGAGTCTCGATCCGCCAGTGGCCGTATGGATGTTCCTCATCCGGCGGTGCGGACCAGAATTTCACGCCGAATATCACAGCAAAATCGGTAGTAATATCGGAGATGCTGTGCACACCGTCGGCGATAACGGCGTGACTCGATCCAAGAAAACCGACGACGAATTTTATCGCCGCGAGACCGAGATTTATAAAAATCCCAAGCCATGTTACACGCTTGATCTCGGCGATCTGTGTGTGCCTTATACCTTTTTTTCTTTCGGCAATATTTTTTTCCATAGAATTAATAGCGAATCGTTTATGCGACTCTCATCTATACAACGTGATTCGATAATACTCGCTTTTCCAAGATATGTAAAGCCTTAAATAGATAAATCGAGATCAATTACTGGTTGATTTATCGAATCGATCATGTAAATTATGTTGTATGCAAGATGAAAGCAAGAAAAGCCTTTCGTTCGGGCCGGTGATGGCCTCCGTTTTCCTCCCCGGAATGGGACAGATCTTACTCGGGAAAAAAAAGATAGGCTTGATGTTTCTGATTTCAACGCTCACGGCTATAGCTGTCGGGATAATCCTGCTCATCTCCGGATATCTATCCTACCTCGACACCATAATCGATTTCGGCCCAAACGCAGAAATGCCAGACATAAAAGAGGCGATGCACCTCAAGCAGCTCATAGGTGCTATCGTAACCGCCGTGATTATCCATATCTCATCTATAATCCACACCATATTCCTCGAATCCAGGATTAAAAAGGAAGAACTCCTCGCACGGGAAAAAACCGAATTCCAGATCGACGACTGGGAATAATTCGGTCACACGGACAGCCAAGGCCCCCATGCCCTCCCGTCGCAAAACGACAGAACGACCAATTATTCAAAGAGCGGGAGCACACACAGGTGCTCCCCTACGCCTCAGGCCGAAACACCGGCTCGAACATTCATAATAAAATGCAGTATATCATTATTAGAATTAGGATTTTTCATTTTTGCATAGAGATAATTAACTTTTGAATATAGAATATTGCTTTTTGAATTAGGTATATCATT
This sequence comes from uncultured bacterium, assembly GCA_964400105.1. Taxonomy (GTDB): domain Bacteria; phylum UBP14; class UBA6098; order UBA6098; family UBA6098; genus CAYNTG01. The sequence goes on along the minus strand of CAYNTG010000045.1, from coordinate 421 downwards.
TTAAGAATATAGATAACTATATTTTGAAATATCATTTTTATAAAAATCATCAAGATAATTGATTTAAGAATAGAGATAATCGGAAAAAGAATGTTTCTAAATAAAATATTCTTGTTTCTAAAATAATTTATCCTTATATTAAAAATAAAGGAGATATTATGCTTATTCATAACAAGTTCACCAAAGACAATGATGAAGATAGATTAGAAAGATTAATATCAATATCTAATCATATCGATGATTATTCAATTGAATTTGGATTATCGGCTGATAAGATTATAGGGGCGCATGACACTGCTGAGGCTTGGGAATCGGCTTTGGCTAAAGCTATTGTTGAATCCGGGCAAGGGAAAGGCGGTTATTCCGCCCTTCGCGCGGCGGAGGTCAGGGCCGCAAAGTATTACTGCAAGGCGAAAGCGCT
>CAYNTG010000044.1:0-17162 GCA_964400105.1 uncultured bacterium | reverse complement strand
ACTATAACCAATAAATAGACCCATTTAACACAACGCTACCGAATTAATAGATAAAATTTCCCATCCTCTCGATGGACACTTTTTGGGAGAAAAAAATGGCCGAGTCCGATTTAGAAAAACAGGAAGCGATGCGCCGCTGGTATGACGAGGGCGATTATTTCGATAGTAAAGCGGATGTTTTCGAGGATTTCGATAACCCATTCCAGTTATACAGGTTATCGAAGGTTCTTCAGATTTACAAACCGAACGAAACCGAGCGCGTCCTCGATCTCGGTTGCGGCTGGGGAACCTTTACCATCGCTCTGGCTCCGATATGTAAAGAGGTTGTCGGTGTGGATTACAGCCAAAAAAGCGTGGATTTTTGCGATCGATTCGCCTCGAAAATGGGCTACGACAATCTTCGTTTCGTGACCGCCGATGCCTCCGATACCGGCCTTGCCGACGGTTATTTCGATGTCGTTATCTCCGCCGACCTTTTCGAGCACCTTTACCCGGAGGTGTCAATCGGAACGATCCGCGAATCGTTCCGGGTGCTCGAGCCTGGCGGAAAGTTTGTCATCTGGACACCGCATCGAGGGCATTTCATCGAGCATCTATATAATAATAACATTTTTTTTAAAAAAGACCCGGCGCACATCGGATATAAAAAGATGAGTTGGTTGATCGAACATCTCGAAAAATGTGGATTCGAGATCGAAAAATCCTATTATGCGGAATCGCACGTTCCGATTCTTAGAACGATAGAATCGATGCTTTTAAAATTTGTCCCATTACTAAGAAGGCGTATCGCCATCCTCGCTATAAAGCCTTTATTGGATTAATACGATTCTCGGTCGGACAGGAATGTCCGACCTACCCGTAGTGGAGCGCCTGTTGAGCGGAGCGAAATCCCACGGGCGTGTGTTCCCGAATAACGGGAGGGCATCCGTGGAATTTTCTTTCAGTCAACAAAACCCGCTCCCTACCTGCTCCGGCTAATAATTCCCGCGATAACCGGCCCGAGTTTTTTTGCCGTATCTCTCGCGGAAAGCCGAACCATACCGATGGTTGTATTGGCATCGAACACGACGACGAGGAGGCCGAAGTTGGCCACCATCGATATATATATGCTGTTTCTTTTGCCTTGATGTGTAACGCCCGTGAACTCATTTTCGCCGATCACCTTTGCCAAAGCCTGCGTGCTCGCATATGAACCGGCGGTCAGCGCTGCAAGCGGCTGGATATCGATTCCGTTGAAATCGCCTATCCTCGTGAGAATCATCCCTCCATTATCGACGATCATCGCCAATCTCGCGCTGCTCTCCTCGATAAAACCGGTTAAAATTGCCTCCAGTTTTGCTTTGTCGCCTTCGTATATTATGATATTCAACGGTTTTCCTTTCCTAATAACTATCGTTTTACGTCCTTGAGTATCTTGGCCACCACCATCCGGCAAATCGCATTCAAAACATCGAAAACGCCCTTGCCTTCGGTGGCGATGGACTCGAATGTCGGAACCTTGAACTCCTCGCGGTTGAGCAGATAGTCCATATATTCGACCCTGGCGGTATCCTCGATATCGCGTTTGTTATACTCGAGAACATATGGAATATCGTTAATTGTGAATCCCTGTTTGGCAAGGTTTTCCTTAAGGTTCTCGAAGGACTCGACATTATCCTTTTGCCTCGACCACTGCGAATCCGCCACGAAAACCACGCCGTCCGCGCCATTGAGGACCAGATTACGCGTGGCATCGTATTGAACTTGTCCAGGGACGGTATATAGCTGAAATTTCGCCTTAAATCCAGGGATGATATCGGTTTCGATGGGAAGAAAATCGAAATATAATGTTCGGTCGCCCTCGGTGGCTATGGAAACCATATCGGTGATCGTATTTTTCGATATCTTCTGATGAACGTAAAGTAAGTTCGTCGTTTTCCCGGACATTCCCGGTCCATAATAGACAATCTTGACTGTAATTTCTTTTTCCGCAATATTTATTTGTGCCATTATTTACCTTTGAATAGTAAAGCTCGATAGCCTTGCTATCCGTTATTGCTCTTCCTTCTCTTTCGTTTTTTTGTCGATATTTGACTCTTCAAATGTAACCTCTGATCCGATAGCTGCGGCCTCACTTGCCCAATGAGAATCCTTCTGATCTTTGGGCATGTGCGCGGCAATCAGAGAAGGAGATACCTGTTTCATGACATCGGCCAGAGGGATCATAAGCTCCAATTGCTGAAGGTCTCTTCCCTGCTCGGCGGATATAAAATTCACCAATTCGATAGGAACCTGATTGTAGATATAATCGGCTGTGAGCACGATATGTCCATTTTCCAATTGATCGAGAATCATCGAAAGCGGAACCTGCAATTTATAATCTGAACCGCGCCGAAGAAGCTTATCGAGAACCGCAGCCGCCTCGCTTTTCTTTCCGTAGTCTATAACCCTGCGAACCGATATTGTAATCGAATCGGTTGGTCTCGTGGCCAATTGTTGTGAAGAGGGTTTTTGTGGTTCCGTCGATTTTTCCTCGAATGCTTCCTCTTCGGCGACGGGTTCTTGTTCTCCGACTTCTTCGGAAGGCTCGTCCTCGAATATGCCAAGTTCAGGGTAATCTGGAAGTGGAGGCAGATCATCCAGGGAGATAGCTGGCTTCTCATCGAATGACATATCCGGCAGATCGCTTTCCGATAAGACAGATAGTAATTCGTCCAGGTCGGGAAATTCTTCCATATCCGGAGGTGGAGCTTTTTCGGATTCTGCTTCGATTTGATCTTTATCGGCCACAACTTCGAGTTTTTCCATTTCGGCAGAAGGCTCCGCTTTTGGCTCCGGTGGCTTTTCCTCTATAAAATTGGAAATATCGAGTGGCGGGGGAAGGCCGATTCCTTCCAATAAATCTCCCTGCGGATACTCCTCGACAGGCTTTGGCTTTTCTTCCGTCTCGATAGGGGCGGGTTCTATTTTCTCGGTTTCCGGTTTCCGTGCTTCAATCTTGGGAATAGGCGGAATTTCGCCAATCTTCTCCGGTTCGTGGATAGGCTCCTCACCTGCGGAGGAATCGATCATACCAATATCGAGATTCGGTATATCAAATTCTATTTCCTCTGGTTCTGCGGTCTTTTCGGGCTTTTCATCTCCGGGCATCTCGAAACCCGGAAGCTCGATGTCAAAAGACGGTGGTTCTTCCTCCGGCTGTGGTTTCTTTTCGGGCTTTTGTAGTGGCGGTTTCTTCTCTGCCTCGATGACCGGAGGTTCTATCTCGATTGGGGTCTCATTCCGAGGCGGTTCGCCGATGGATTCGGCCGTTGGTGGGGGAGTCTCTTTCGGTTCTTCGGTGGAAGTAAGCTCTTTCAAAATATCGTCTATCGCCGACTCTTGTTTAGCTTTTTCGTCGGCGCCCGGCGAACCTTCCTCCTTGAAAAATCCCGTTCCATCGAACTCAGCTAAAAGCTGTTCGATATCCGATTGGTCGGTTTTTTCCTCCGGTTCTTTCTTTTCAACCGGTTTCTCCACCTTCGCAGCCTCTTTCGGCTCGACGGTTTCCCCCTCCGATTCGGCCAATTCCGACAGACCCAATTCTTTGAGAAGCTCGGCAGAAACATCGCCGGATTCCACTGAATCCTCCTTCTTATCGGGTTCTTCCGAAGGAGCCGGCTCATCCGCCCAATCCGAAGGTGGGGCGATAGATGGTGGAGGCGGAATTGTGGGAATTGGATTCTCTTCTTTAACATCTTTTTTCTCGAACTCGATATGATCCGTAATTACCGCCACGAGAAGAGGATACGCGAGAGCGGGAGAAAGCAAGACCTGAATAATAAAGGAATAATTACACTTATATAGAGCTTCAAAATACATATTCCCGAATGTCTGAGGAGGCTGTGCAAAAAACATGAAAAAGAAAATGCCGTTGGCTATCGAAAAAAGAACCCGGAAGAAGAGGATTATGAGAAGACCCTTCAACCAAAGGGCAGGTTTGATTTTGTGGTTGGAGAAAAGGAAAAGCGAGATAAGATAAACGATAAGCTCGAAAAGAATTTTTAAAAGAACGGGGAAATTTATCGTCGGGAGAATATTATTTTGTTCCATCGGGTAGAGGATAACCGATAGCACGATACCGACAAAAAATATGCCGGCAACAACGAGGATCGACGATTTTAGATTCATATCTGACATCATAAAGATAATCTTACCCTAATCTGAGATTGCTGAAAAACGAGTGTGAACCTTTACAAAGTGATAAAATGATAAAACATATCATTGCGAGTGAAACGAAGCAATCTCGACGTTTGCGGGAGATTGCCGCGTCTCTCCGCTCCTCGCAATGACAGGCAAATTTATTGTTTTCTGTCAAAAATCAGCAATCTCAATCTACTAATCTAATGACTAATATTATTTTTGTCAAACGATTTAAGCACCGATTAAGATATTTAAATATTGAAAATACTCCTTTCGAGACCCGAATGAAACAGCTTCCCCTTTAAAATACTTGGTATGACTGACATTCTTGTCTGTCCTTCTTGAAGCCAAACATGCAAACCCGCGTGGTTTGTATGAAATGCCTATTCCACCGTTTAAATCCGTTCTACTCCATCAATTCTTTACAACATTATAATTATATCTATCTCTTATGGTAGATAAACATGTCCGATCAGCGAAAGCTCCACCATATGAGCGCCGAATGTCGAGCTTGAATATGGCGTCTCGAGTTTCAGCCAAAGATTCTCCTCCGAGCCGATTTCGATCCCGAATCCACCTTCTCCAAATATGTCCTCGTCAGCCCATTTCAGATCTTCGATAACGGCATCGCTTACCATCTCCCATGTTGCTGGTGCCGTCGGCGAGTCGTTGAATTGCGCGTGCAGCGCGAATCGGTCGATTCCGGAACCATACCCCGCAGACCATGTCCCGGGATCGGTTACGTTCAATCCGAAGATCAGCGAGTGGCTACCGATATTCCGAAGGCTGATCTTCTCAGAGGGTAACATCGTAACGGTGTAATCGAGGCCGACCTCTCCGATACGCCATGCCGCCGTATCCAGCGAAAACGCGAGCACGACGATCTCCTCGCTATAATTTGCCGTGAGAACGTAGGACGTATCCACCGGACCGAACGCCCATGCCGGGTCTGTTCCGGCGCCATCCCAATTGTCGAATACCCAAAGCGTGTCGGCGAACCCATCCGGCGTCGAGACCTCGATATTGGCCGTAGCGCCGGAATCGAACCAGCGACTCGCGCTCGATACTCCGGTATAATATGTCGATTCGAATTTGATCCAACCGGCCTCCTCGGCGGGGGATTTTTCCACCGTCACGAGGAACTGGCGACCGTAAAAGGCGACGATGCTGTCCGGTTCGTCGATCGGGCCGATAGTGTGCGTGCGTGCGCCGCCGTCCGACCATGAATTCCATCGAAGACGGCGGTCGATCTCATCGATATCGAACTCGCTGGCGAATATTTCGTGACTGCTGCCACAGGTCATCCAGAACGTGGCGTCGGCGCTCGATGCGCCGGAATATGTAGTTCCATCCACGCGAATAGTGCCGAAGACGTCCCACGCCGGGTCCTTCACGATCCGAACGCGATAGCGCTTATCCATATTGGCCGTGAACTCGGTGTCCTCGCATATCGGGCCGACGACATGCGCCGCCGCACCGCCATCCGACCAGCTATCGAAAACGAACATCGAGTCTCCGCAGTCGGCGGTGTCCTCGATTGTCGATGCGATCTCGCCGATCCAGCATTCCGGCACCCACGCGATGGCGTGATCGGTGTCCTCGAAGATATTTCCAGCCGCGATAAACCCTCCGAAATCCTCGGCGGGAGATTTGAACAGGTCGATTCGAACGCCACGCGAGTATCTCGCTACGGCAATTCTCGGCAATCCGGCCAGATCGACCGTCGTGGCCGTATCGCCCGGCGAAATGAAAAGCGCGCCGTCGGGGATCGATTCCCATCTATCGAAGAAGTAGCCGATTCCGCCGTGCTCGACGGCAAAAGACGCAACGACATCGCCATCGCCGATATAGAAATCCTCGACGCCAAGAATTGCGGGGGATGCTCCGCCGCAACCATCGGAGGCAAGTTCGAGTTTATATGCCGGGCCGTCGAAGCTCCAATCGATCGAGGAAGCCTCGTCGATGGTGAAGCTAACGCTGCTCTCCGTGCCGGACCCAACGCTTCCGCCGCCGGAATAGCCTGTGCAAATCCACGCCTCGCCCGGCGCATAGATATCGATGCTGTCGTTGAATGCGTCTATCGGTGTTCCGGGCGCGAACCATGTCGTTCCTGCCGGCGGCCACGGGTCGCCATGCGCGGATGTTACAACGAGCGGGAGCATTTCGATCCACTCCCACGAAATAATCGTCGGTTGGGTTATCTCGAAGCTGACCGAGTCCTCCGAGCCGCCGGGGAATATGTCGCCGGTTCCGATGTAACCATCGCAAGACCAATGCGTTATCGGATCGGGATTGCGAACGAACGCCGCGACGGTCTCGCCGGTATCGAACCAATGACCGCCGACCGGCGGGGTCGGTGAATCGCCGCCGGAATTAAATACCGTGAACAGATATTGCTGTTCGAAATTCGCCGAGAAAGTCGTCTCGCTTTCCGCCCAAACCGTGCGTTCGCGGGTGTCGCCGTCCGACCAGAAATCGAACCTCACGCGTGAACCCTCGCCGGAATCGATATATTCCCCGGCGGAGATCGTATGAAGATCGCCCGGAATCCAATCGGCGGAATACGGCGAAGGTAACATCGTCCCATCGACCTCGACGGAATCGCCGAAACCGACATTTTCGACGATGACCGTAACGAGATTATCCCTCAAAACTACGCCGTCGATGGTGCCCGAACCGGTGATATCCAAAACCGGCGATTCGATCTCGATAGGACTCGTCGAAATCGCTCCGGCGGATACGATGAAACCGACGGAAAGCAATGTTTCGGGCGGCACGACGCCGATCGGAATGGGGGAGTAGGCGAGAATCCGCATTCCTGTGTCGGTCGCGCGTGCGATAGGCACGGCGAGCTTCGTGTCCCAATCGACATCCACGTCTTCGGAAATGTCGTAATAGGTGAGCAAATCGCCGTCGTAATAAATATCGAAGCCTATCGAATCGATCCAATGGAGCGGCAGATTTTCGTGAAGGATCATCGAAACCCAAATCGTGTCGTTCGCGGAACAAATGGTTGTGTCTGCCGGGCTGAACTCGAACGAACCGTAAATCGCTATCGCCGTATCGGGCGAGCTGAGATCGATCCGTGCATCGGCGGAAAGGCTGTCTGTGAAAACTCCGCCGCGCCACGCGCGGAAATGATAGCGATCTTCGCCGTCGAAAACGGGATTTTCGGCAGAGATATCGATCCAACCGGCGGCAAAATAGCCCTCCGATTCGAGGAGCGGATCGGCGGCTCCGCAGCTATCCGAAGCGAGTTCGAGGCCGAAAAGCGTATCCCAATGCGCGACCTCTTCGATAGCGCTATCCGGATATGCGATCGCCGCGATGTTTTCCCCAGAATACGAACCCGGGCCATCTCCGACCCATAGATTAAATACAAATAATCTCCCGTCGATCTCGACCGATTCCGGCGCTACGGAGAAGAATTCCGATTCGCCGTCGCGGATATAGCCGCCACCGAATGTCGTGCCGTGATCGCTGTGAACATCCATACGATAGAATGTTCCGAATTGCGCGCTCTCCAAAATCGGGCCGTTCATCGTGCATCCGGCTGGATTTCCCGCGCCGGTATAGCTTCCATCGCCGAAACCGAACCACCACTCGAATACCCGACGAATCCCTTCGCTCTCGATAACCGGATCGGTCACCGAGAACGAGGCGTTCGAAGCTCGATTATGCCAGCCCTCTCCGGTTGCCGAAGAAGGCCCACCATCGACGTGGAGATAATGCTGGGTTCGCCAAAGCGCCGTCTCGGTCATCGGGCCGATAATGGACAAGGAATGCGGATTCTCGATGCCGTCGTATGAACCGTCTCCGGTTCCGATCCACCCGAGGAAAACGAACCTCGAATCGCCGACGGTTACCGTTTCCGGATCGACCGAGAATTCTGTCGATTCGCCATCGGCAAACCATCCGCCGCCGTCTGTCAAACCGTGGTCGGATATGACTTCAAGCTCGAAACGAAGCTCCCAAATTACCCGCGCCGTTTCCGGCCCGGCGATAGCGATTTCCACAGGATTATCGACGATAGTGTCGCCTCCGATTATCCATCCCGCGAATTCCCATCGAACGCCGGTGATCGAATCGACCGCATCATCGATGGATATCTCGAATGAGTCGCCGGATGTATGCCATCCGCCGCCGGTCGCTGCTGCGCGAACGGTTTCGATAGTTAAAAGATGTTCGAGACTCCATTCGGCGGTCTCGGTATTAGGCGAAATTACGTTCCATGTCGCCGGATTATCCGGCCCGGAATAAGCGCCGCTCCATCCGTCGAAGACGCGCCGCGTCCCATCGGAAACATCTATAATCGTCTCATCGACCGCGAACTCCGTCGGCCAACCCTCGTCGAACCATCCCTCTCCGGTCGCGTCGGAATATACACCATCGACGGTGAGATAATGACGAATATCGTATAAAGCTGTTTCCGTAATCGGTGCATCTATCCGGCATCGAGCCGGGTTGTCGGGGCCGCTATAATGCCCGGTTCCAGCACCGCTCCATGCCGAAAGCGTGTATTCGGTTTGGCCCTCGATAACCGTTCTATCGAGAAGCCCGAATTCGGCGCTGTCGCCTTCGGGATAAAAGCCCTGTCCGAATTGTGATCCGTGCGGCGCTTCGACTGTCAGGCAGTGCTCTGTGCCGTAATTCGCGGTAAATGTGTCGTCGAGCATCGGTGCTATAGTATGCTGAATTGCGCCGCCATCCGACCAGCTTCGCCACGCTGCGCGGGTTGCGCCGGAGTTGTAGTATCTCAATGCGCCGATGGAATGAGGCTCTCCGGCAAGCCATGTTGCCTCGAACGGCGAAGAATTCTGAACGCCGCCGATAAGCACCTTTGCATCCGCACCGGCATAATCGGTGCGAACGATAACATCGATGGGCGCGCCGATTATAAGCGTTCCGGTGTTGGAATTCGCGCCGGAAATATCGTATGCAAAATCGGAAAGATAAATCGAATCGATACTCGCCTCGCTACCTGTCGAAACGAACCTCGCTATGCATAGGACCGTGGGCGGCGTAACGTAGATCGGGCTGCGGTTTCCGTAGATCGTAATAAGGCCGTCGCCCATCGGGAATGGCGTCAACGTGCTCCAGCTCATGTCGGGGCTTTCCATGACGTTTATGAAATCGACCAGCGCATGGGGAAAGTGGAGGTTGAACTGGATGTTCATCAGTGAATAATAGAATGGGTAATAAAGGGTTATCGGCACATAGAAGGTATCCCCGGCGGCGACGATCGTCGTTTCCGGCGGAGAAATCTCGAAATTGGAGTAATGCGCCGTGAGAACGCGGGTCGTGTCGATTTCGACGAGCGTGGTCGGCGAGCTTGGATCGTCGAATGTGCCCCCGCTCCATCGCATGAATGAGAATCGACTGCTGCCGGAGATAACGATCGGCGGTGCCGAGATCGGCTGCCACGAACCTCTCGCAAACCAGCCCTCGCCATCGAACTCTGGAATCCCCGATGCGCCGGAATCGACGATCGTTATATGATAACGGATTCCCCAACCGGCTTCCTCGGTAATCGGCGCATCCATAAGACATTGCGCTGGATTGTCGTCGCCGGAATATGAACCCACTCCATCGCCAGTCCAGCCGATGAAGCGCCACGCCACGCCGTCATGGATCATCTCGCTGTCCGGCTCGATATAAAACTCCGCTGAATCTCCCGAAGCAAACCATCCGGAGCCATAAGCGATGCCATGACCGCCGTCGGTCACGGTGAGTTGGAACTCCAGCATCCACGCGGCGGTCTCGGTGATCGGCTCGTTCACGGTGCAGAATGTATCGATCTCCTCGCCACTATATGAATCGTCGCCGTCGCCTGACCAGCCGTCGAATACCCATCGGATGCCTGTAATCGAATCTATCGTCGTCGGAGTGATGCCGAACCACGCGGTATCTCCTTCGTCGAACCAGCCGCCGCCGGAAATCGTTCCACGACCGCCATTAAAAACCATAACCATGTGCTGGGTTTGCCACTCCGCCGTCTCGAAAATCGGCGATGCCGGATGCAGCCATAGCGAATCGTCCGGGCCGGAATACGAGCCGCCGCCCTCTCCGATCCAGTTCGTGAAGAGATGGCGCGATCCGCCATCGACAACGGTCGTGGGCCTAACGCGCAGCATTATAGAATCGCCTGCGGCGCACCAGCCGTTCGTCTCCGACGTTCCGTATTCGCTCTCGACCCGAACACGATATAGCGTGTCCCAAACCGCGACGATATCCTTTGCCGCATCGATAACGAGGGTGCATGGATTCTCATCGCCGGAATAATCGCCAGACCATTCTCTGAAGATGTATATTATCGAGTCGCCTACGGAAATCGAATCCGGCGCGATCGAGCAAATCGCCGTATCGCCATCGAAGAACCATTCTCCGCCGAATGTTTCGCCGAACTCGCTATAAATCGAAACCGAGTGCTGCGCCGAATAAAGCGCCGTAATAGTCGAGTCCGCAATCGGGCGGATCTCGCGCTCACGTTCCGGTCTATCGTTCCATGAATCGAATCGGAAACGATCACCCGGCGCGTCCGGGACGATAAGCGGCGCGACCGCAATATGCGGGCTTCCCGCAGGTACCGGAACGACGCTTCCCGCCAGATAAATCGTTCCATCGAGGGAGATGTTTTCCGCGACCGCACTCGCGAGCGTGATATCCGCGACGCCGGAAACGACAACAACGCGGTCGCCTCCGATGGCTGCGAAATCGTGCGAGTGAACGTGGTTCACCTCGACATCGAACGGCGCTTCGCCGGTAGCTGTCGAAGTCATTTCGATGCAGAAAAGTCGGTCGATGCCATCGACCGCAAACGGGGTCGAGCGATAAGCCTCGACATCGATGCGAACGACTCCGCCTCCGAGATCGATCGAGGTCGCATCCAAAAAATCCCATGCGATTCCGCATGGCATAACATCGCCAAGTTCGAGAATTCCGCCGCCGAACGTAATCGATAACTCGATTGTGTCGAGATCGACCGGCGCGCTCGAGATGGCATAGATCGGAATCGAGACCGTCTCACCGACCGTTGTCCATAGCGAATCGGCGGCGTCAATGCCGGCACCGGTGTAAATTGCGATTGCCACTGTCGAAGAACTCATCAGGATAGAGGTCGATGGATCGGTCGAATCGGCGAAAACGCCGCCGGTCCAGTGGCTAAAGGCATAAGAAGTCGAAGTAACCGGATCGACGACCGATGACGATGTGGTAATCGATGCCCATTCGCCGAGATCGTGCCATCCGGCGCCGCTCATCTCCGGCGCGGTTCCGCCGGTTCCGGTGAATGACAAACCGAGATAGTGCTCGGTGTTCCATTCGGCCGTCTCACGTATCGGCGCGAACATCGTTACTGAAGATATGCTGTCCGGCCCGGAATAGCCTCCCGAACCGCTGCCGATCCAGCCCGCGAACGTGAATCTATCCCCGCCGACCGTTGTCGTTGTGGGCTGGACGGAAAATTCCGCTCTCTCGCCGCTGCCGAACCAACCGCTCCCGCTGGCAACTCCCAAATCGCTTTCGACAAATAGATAATATCTGTCCTCGTGGACCGCCACGAAGATCGAATCGTCAACCGGGGCGATATAGTGCGATCTGGCACCGCCGTCGCTCCATAGATCGAAATATTTCCGTTGTCCGACTCCAACACGCTGATATTCTGCGACAGCGATCTGATGCTCGCTTCCGGCGGGCCATTCGGCTGAATAATCGGAGCCGTAATATTCGCCATCGACGACGACCGCGCCGCCGAAATCGGTGCGAACGGTGACGTTTATCGAACTCGATATCGTAATCGTGCCATCGATCGGGATAGCGCCGGTAAGATCGAAATCGGGATCGGAGAAATTGATTGGAATTACGCCAGAGGTCGCCAGGACATAAAAGATTATGGAAAGCAGCGTATCGCCGTCGTGAATCTCGAATGCCGCAGTGTTTCGGGCATAAATATTCACCGAACCGGCTGAACCGGTAAGCTCGATCTCATCCCAGTCGAAATCGTCCCCGATAACGCTCGATGCCGAGATGTCCGCCGGATCGAAGTCGATATCGAAAGCGATGCTGTCTGCGGAAATCGTTTCGCCATAATAGATTACAGGAACACGGCAATACGAACCCGAAACGGCGTAATTCTCCGCCGGAGGGCCGAAAAGCATGTTAGATGGCGAACTCGAATAAACGGCTGTCAGATTCGTCGGTTCGTGCATCGCAATGTCGGTATCCGGGGAAAGTCGGTCGGAGACGGCTCCAGCGCCGCTCCAATAGACGAAATAATACCAATCCAGGCCGTCGAAGACGGAATCCGGCGCGGAGATTGCCGCGACAGTTGCCTCATCATAAAATCCATCGCCGGTCAAAAGCGGATCGACCGGAACAGAGGCATAGTCCAGCGTAAGCTCATGATATGCAACCCATCGAGCGGTTTCGGTGCACGGCTCGAAAATTTTTGCGAGTGCGGCTCTCACCGGCCCGGTATAGGCCGAATCACCATCGCCGATCCAACCGTCGAAAAGGTAGTAGCTGCCGACGTCCATAACCGAATCGACATCGACGCTAAACGGCACCTCGGTGCCGACGGAATACCATCCGGAACCGGATGTAACGCCATGCTCTGAAATAACCTGTAATCTATAATCTATATCGAAATTCGCGGTGAATGATGTATCGGAAATCGGCGAAACGTCGTGGGCTCGCGCGCCCTCGTCCGACCAATCGGTAAAAGTCATCCTAACGCCCGCTTCGGGGAACTGCGGCGATTGGACATCGATGAGATGGGTTAAGGCATATCCCCACGAAGCCGAGAAGGGCGACGCAAAAAAGTCGGAATCGACTTTAACAATGCCGTCGATTGGAGCGGTCGAGACCGTTGCGGAAATCGCACCGCGAACATCGATAATCCCGCTATCCGGCGATGCCACTGCAACATCGAAACTGCCGTCCGACGCGATAATCTCGCTCTCGCCCGAAGCGGTCGGGGCGATGTTGAGGCGAATGATGCAAAGCCCGTCTCCGGGGTCGGTGTCAAGTCCGGTCGGATTTTGAGCATGGATATATATATGCCCACTCGATCCAGCGGAAAGGTCCGTTCCATCGAGGTTTGCCCACGGAAGATCGCCGACGAGAACGCCGGAATAATCGAGATCGAGGCCGTCGAAATAGAGGTTAAAGCCGATCTCGGAAAGCTCCGTCGATGTCGGAATATCGATTGCGACCGGGATATCGACAACACCGGATGGAGCGCCTATGATTGTCTCAGGGACATCGAAAGCGAACGAGAACGGCACATCCGAATAGATAGCCACTATAGTATCGATGCCATCGATGAATGCTTCTGTGGAGTGCGTGAATCTGTCGGCGACAGTGCCGCCGGACCACCATGAAAAATAATATGGTGTTGCGCCGTCGAGAACAACGCTATCGGTGGAGATCGGCGTCCACGATCCACTGTCCTGCCAGCCCTCGCCGGTCAATGCCGGAATCGCGCCTCCGGCTCCCTCGAATTCCAGTTCGAGCCAGAACTGGTGCTGCCAAACCGCCGTCTCGACGATCGGAGTCAAAATTGTGCAGCTCGCGGGGTTGTCCGATCCGCTGAACGCGGTTGTTCCAACGCCGTCCCATTCGACGAAGACATCGCGCGAAAGACCATCGACGACGATCTCCGGCGAAACGGAAAAAGCCGGCTCCTCGCCGCGATCGAACCAACCGCTGCCGGTCGGCGTGCCGAACGTCGAAACGACATCGAGATATAAAAGTGTATCGAATTTGGCGGTAAATGTGCTGTCGGAGATCGGCTGGACTTCGTGGAAACGTGCGCCGGAATCTGACCATCCGACGAAACGCGCCATCTGACCCGGCGAGATCGGATTCAGCGTATCGGATCCAATCTCGTGGATTTCCGCGCCGACCCATGTCTCCGAATAGGGAGCCGGATATGCCGTGCCGTCGATCCAAACCGAATCGCCGCCGTAATCGTTGGTAACAGTAATCGCAATATCCAGCGGAACGATATTGACATAGCCAGGGCGCGTTTCCGCACCGGCAAAGGCATAATCGAAAGAGTCGAATGTTATCGTGTCGAGGCCGGAGGCATCAAGGCGCGCCTGCATTCGATAGTAAAAAAGCGTCTCCGGCGGAGTGATATCCATAACCGAACCCGGAACATCGCCGAAGACCGAGACGGACGAAGCGCTTGGAGTCGCGGTGAGTTCGGCCCAAAGGACGCTGGAATTAATAAGCTCGACAAAATCGAGCTTCGATTCGTTGTAGTTCATTGTGAAACGGAAGCTATCGACGGAATAATCCACCGAAGCATCGATTATCGCCGGCAAAAGAAAATAATGCCCCGGCGCGACGATACTCATGTAATCTGGAAAGACCTCGAGCTCGGGATTCACATCGTAATGCGCCACTATCGTGCGCGGAAGATCGGGATTGACATACCAGGTTCGCGCTTCGGTGCTGTCCCGCAGATCCCCGACCGATCCAGACCAGTGCGAGAATATATACCAAGCCCCCTCGACCTCGAGCGATTCGGCGGTCATCGCCTCGACCGAATCGTGAACAAATACCCAACCCTCGCCAATCTGCGCCGGAACACCGATTCCGCAGCCTTCGTAATCGAGACCGAGCCAATAGGCGGTATCGTAGATCGCATATTGATTGATCGGCTCGTTCATCTGGACGGAAGCCGCGTTATTCGGGCCGGTGTAAGAGCCGGAGCCGACTCCATTCCAACCGCGAAAAATATGCCTTTCGAGCGAATCCGCACGAAGGAAGATCGTATCCGGTTCGATATCGATATTCGCCCACGAACGCGGATCGAACCATACGCTGTCGGGATGAATCGGCGTCGGGTTGGTATATCCCGGCGCATGGATAATCAGTTGAAAAAGAGTATCGAAATAGGCGGTATAGACGAGCGTATCCGGGCTGATATGAACGGTATGGCGCTTGGCGCCGCCGTCCGACCAATATCGATATAGGTATTTCACGCCGAGTCCCGGTGTCTGGACACTGTCGGTGTTGACGACGTGAAGATCGTCCTCGTGCCACGATACGATATAGGGCGATGCTACAACGAGGCTGTCGTCGATAGTGAGCTGACCGTCCTCAAAATCGGTCTGGACGGTGATAGCCATCGAGTTATAATAGGTCACACGGATCTTCTGAAAACCCTTCGGTTTGAACCTTACGACGGATTTACCGCTTGCCGAAGTGAATTCGCATATCGAAATTCCGAGTGCAAACCAGTCGTCGTCGAGCTGGTTTGCAAAATCGGTTTTGCCGTCGGCGTTAAGGTGAACCGAAACCTCGCCAGTATCTGGAACCGGTTTGCCGTAAAAGTAATCCTTATCGTCAAGATTCCCGCCCAATGCATCGCTAAGATTGACCGAATTCACCATTCTATCCGAAGGTCGCGTCGTTGTCGAGAGCATGTCGCTGCATTGAAGCTCCGGATCGGTGGCCTCCGAACAATAGACCGAATCGACCTGCATAATGAGGCTAACATCGCTGATGAACGCCATGTCCGGGATAGTGGATATATTGAATTCGAGGATAGTCGCGCGCTTTTCCGCAGTTCCCCCAAACGCCGAACAACCCTCGCGTTCGAGATATGCCCATAGGGTTTCGTAAGTTGTAGCGCCGGTAGCGACTAACCAATTGCAATATAAAGGCAAACTCCCCTGAGAGTTGCCCAAGCAGTCTCCATAAGAAGCCAAAAAATCTTCCGGACTCGCGAAAACGGTCGCGGGAATATCTATCGTGATGGGACCGGCTTCCGCTCCCATAGTGTTGGTCAGCCCGAGAATCAGTAGAATTAAGATAATTGGAAGGATTTTATATTTCGACATTTTTCCTTTCGAAAACCGCAATGCAAAAAACACATTCATTTAATATATGATCTCATATAAAGTATAGCAACACAAAAAGCCGTTAGATACGCCGGATTAGATAATTTGTTTGTCCGAATATCTCGAAAACGATATTCAAGTAATACAAGGTTGGTGATTTTAAGAATGTGCGCAATGCAGGCGGCGTTGGCCGCCGAGCATAGCTCGGCGGGACGGCGGGCCGGAGCGAGAATAATCTTTAATATGGGAATCTCCGTCCGGCCCGCCGTCGGCCACGCAGTCGGGACGACTGCGTGGCTCCGACGCCGCCGTCAATGCCACGATTTTCGTAAAAAAGCTTGCAAAAGGAATAAAAATTCTCACATTTATGAATTCCAAATGCTAAGGAGGCATAGTGTCGGAAAATAAAAAAGCTATATCGGATGCGCAGCGTGCGCAACTAGAGACTCAATTTGCGATCGATAAAGCGATGAAGCTTATCGAGCATAAAATTCTGGTTCTATCGGGCAAGGGTGGTGTCGGCAAATCGACCGTAGCGGTAAATCTCGCTTACGGATTTGCAAAATCTGGGAAAAAAGTGGGACTACTCGACATAGATATACACGGACCGAGCGTGGCCAAGATGACCGGCATCGAGGGGCAGCGGCTTATGACATCGGAAAACGGCGGGATTATGCCGATAATGAAGGAAGGCGTTAAAATTATCTCGATGGCTTCGCTACTTCCGCCGGGGGATCAGGCGGTGATATGGCGCGGTCCGATGAAGATGAAAGCGATCGACCAATTTCTGGGCGAAGTCGAGTGGGGCGAGCTGGATATTCTGGTTGTGGACTCGCCACCCGGAACCGGCGACGAACCGCTCAGTATAGTCCAACGCATCCCGGAGATGGACGGCGCGGTGATCGTTACGACGCCGCAGCAGGTCGCCCTCTCCGACGCACGCCGCACGGTGAATTTCTCCCAGCAACTACAGGTTCCCATTTTAGGGATAATCGAAAACATGAGCGGATTCATATGCCCGCATTGTGGGAAACAAACGAATATTTTTAAAAGCGGTGGCGGCGAAAAGGCGGCACAAGAAATGGGCCTCGACTTTCTCGGAAAACTCCCTATCGAACCTGCGGTTATGGAGAAATCGGATAGTGGCAC
>CAYNTG010000043.1:0-17640 GCA_964400105.1 uncultured bacterium | reverse complement strand
ATGCAGTTTCCTCCCGTTACCGGGTTCATTGTAGCGGTTACCGAGGCCATTCACGATGTTACCGAGTCCATCCATATCGTGGATGAAGCCGGTAACGGCATTTGCGCCCGGTCCCGTCGAAAATGCTATTGGTAACGCCGTTTTTGGTCATATTTTGAGTAATTTCGTTCAAATTGAGCCTTATTTCAAATAAACAACCCTCTTCGCGACAGATTCGTTCCCGACTCGCGCTCGAATAAGATAGACGCCGGAACCGATGGATTCATCCGGTTGCCAGATATTATCGGTGTTTTGGAAAGAAGCTACGCTTCTTCCATCGATGTCGAAGATCTCAACCGTCGCGCCCTCAGGCGCGGTTATCCTGCACGCCGAATTGAACGGATTGGGCCAAACCGCGAATTCCATCTCAGTCGGTAAATTCTCACAGATTCCAACCGCCGGAACATACCACCATCGATAGACCTCCAGATTCGGCTCGCCCTCGTCCGGTGCGTCCCAGACGCCGAACTCAATCCAGTTCGTATCGCTCGGTGTGGGTATAATATCCGCCAGATAAAATGCAACCAGCACAAGTGTATCGCCTTCTACAATAACGCCCGGCCTTCCGCATTTGACGGTATCCACGCCATCGACATAGAGATACCAATTCATGGAATTGGTTCCGGAGATTTCATCGCTGTATTTGATCATCGCACCGTCGGGGATGTATGTCATTATTCCCATCGGTTCGTGATAGCCCAATTCCGGCGGCGTGTTGTCGATATAGAAGTTATAGATATGTGACGTGTCGGGGCCTTCGTGACCGGCACTGTCCTCGATGTTCCTGATCCGGAATGTAACTTCGCCGTCGGACATCGTATCGGGAATATCGATGAAAACCGTATCGCCGATCGCAGTGACGATTGGGTCGTATCCGGTGAACATCGCTCCGTTGAGATAAAATTGCAGGCTCGTTATGTCGATTCCTTCCTCGTCCTGAAATTCCATTCGCACAGTCGGATAACCGGCTATAACATTACCCTCGGTCGGAGTAAAAGTTCGCAGTATCGGCCCCTCGCTGCGCATCCCCCAATAATCTATCGCGTTCTGGAAAAGCCTGTCCTGATTTGGAGTAATCGCTTCGAAATAATCCCATCCGAAAAACACAACCGCGCCGGAGCCGAACTCCTGGAAACCGGTGTGCATGTAGGCGCTGGCGTTTGTGACGACCGGCGTATAATCACCATAATAACTATAGGCATTCGAAGCGTTCATGCCGCTAAAAGATGCTGCAACGCCCTCCGCGAGAGGGTGAGTAGGTAGCGCTACTGTGAGCGCGGCGCCACTTGTGTATCCCGATGTGCCGCCGATGCTATCGAAGTCCGCGCCATTGATAAAGTCCTTGCCCTGGATATACATCGAGATAAGCAATCCGCCGGAGTTCACCCACGAATGGAGAATGGTCGATAGGTAAAAACCTGCGGGCCGACCCATGCTATAGCCACCGGATTCAAGCTCCGGCGTGATAAAAACATCGATCTGACTAAGGCTTTCGGCAGTAATCGATGAGTAAGTCCAATACTCGTGAAGCTCGTAGTCAAAAGTGGCGGAGTCGAGAGCGTTGAGTAAGTTGACATATTCGCCGTCGTAATCGACATATTGCACCCAGATACCGATGCTCTTCGTCTGGGAAAAAGTTATAGTCGCGATAGTAACAATTAACAAAACCCTCCACAATGATTTCATCTTAAACCTCCGTTTTTATCGTTTGGGCCGAATAGGCTATATTTTGGCATTATTATAATTTTAATATAAAATTATAGTTTGCACAAGCCTTATTCATAAATAAAAAAAGGGCGGCACCGATGCGCCACCCCTTTTTAGAATTATCCGAAGAATTTTGATTATTTAATCGGATTCCCGTCCGAACCAATAGTCGGATCGACGGGTGCAGGTTCGGGGGTTTCTTTAGGTTGATTATCCTTGAACTGCCCGTAAAGCTCCGATGCCTTTTGATATTGATCGGGAGTAAGGTAAGAGAACCACTTCTCGTCCCATCTATCAGTCGGCACATTCTTTACCCAATCGAGACGCCATTCCTGCGGAACATCCTCGATTGTCGGATAAAGGTAATGATCCGAATAGGAATGAGGAGCGGGTTTAAGGCGAAGGTCCTCGTAACCGTGGCGTTTTGCGGCGATACGATAATCGAAGGCCATATCCGCTGGGGAGTCACCTATAACTTCGATATCGAAACCGGTCTGGTTTTTGGTGAGTTTATAATCGACACTGGTATTTTCCATCTGGATGAAGACCTTCATCGGGTGTTCTTCGCTGATTGTTACTGTTTGTAGGAAATCGGCGGCGATTTCGACATGCACGCGACCACTGCGGATAACGGCCGATCCGAAGTCTTCGAACCAGTTCTCAGGAGATTCCTGGCAGTAAACCGTTTTAGGGCCGTTTTCCGTGCGAACGATAGCGCTCTTAGTGCCGGATCCGCCGAGACCACCGGAATAATAAACGCCATAATATGTTGTAGCGGCGCTGGTGGCAAATCCATAAAGTCCATATGCAATATCGTCAGCATAAGCTACACCGTAAACACCATAGGCATCAGCAAGACTCGAGGTTCCATCGTTTGCGTCGGCAATTCCGTAAACACCGTAAGCATAATCGTTTGAAGTGCTTGTGCCGATACTGCCTCTTCCATATACGCCTCTTTGGTAATCGTTTTCGGATTCGGCTGATCCGTAAACGCCGTAATTGCCTAAGCTTGCGCGAGTGTTCTCAGCGTAAATAGATCTGCTTTCGGTCGTGTTCCGAACATCGACTTTATACGATGGCGACGTAGTTCCAATTCCCAGTCTTCCGGCTTCAGTAAGGTAGAACTTGCCGTCGGCGGTAGAGCTTGTAGAAATAGAGAAATCGCTGTTCGCAGTCGAATAACCGATTTCTCCGATAAACCAGTCATTTGTGCCATTCGTCCTAAACTGTAAATAACCGTTATCGTTGGTGGCGTATCTGTCGATTATAAGGCCGGCATAGCTCAAACCGGATTTTACCCGTATCCAGGCTGGAGCGGAAGCCTGATTGACGTCGATATCGTTGGCCGGAGATGTTGTGCCGATACCCATATTGCCGGAGTCATCGATATAAACGCCGGAGGTTTGGATATAGTCTGGGCCATTCCATCGGGCGACGTAATTATCGACGCCCGTGCCGCCGACACCCTCGTCCGGCCATGCAGTTTTTGTAACTCCGCCAAGCTCGATAGCATCGAGGTGTGCGGTGCCGTCGATATAAAGGTTGTCCCATTCCATGCTGGCATTACCGAGGTTGTAAATGCCGTCGGTTTGAGGTTCGAGATCGGCATGGAAGCCGAGTGCGTTGGATCCTGCATCGAATATATACTCCATAGAGCCGATGAAGAGGGTTTCTTCGACCTCTACATTATGGCTGGCAAACAGGTCTCCCCTGATGTTGACATCGCCGACAAAGAAGCCGGCATAGTCAATTCCGCCCAATCTATATCCAAGACCACCATAGACCGAACCGGTGCTATTTGCGCCGACTACGCCAGCAGTATGATCACCATAAACACTATAGGGCAATCCCACAACACCGGCGTGGTATGTGGCGTTTATCTCGTTTAAGCCGTAGACACCGGAGCTGAATTGATTATGGTGCCAAGCTGTTCCGGCAGTTGCGGAGCCGTGAAGGGTGCCGCCGAAGATAGCATTTTTGTCGGTAGTCTCGTCGCAATATACGATCAAGTTGGATTGCATCGATCCGGGTCCTCCGATCATGATTTGCGTTGCGCTCTGTCCTATTCTGGAATCACCGAGCGTGCTTCCGTCGGGTGTCCATAGTGGAATAGAATTTAGCGTTCCGCTTCCACCGACACCGCCGCCACCACCGGGATATGTGCCATCGACAGTGAGGTTACCGCGAACATGAAGGTCGGTGGCAACTTCAACATTAACGAGGTCCCTATCGAAAATCATCAGGGTGTCAGCATGGGGCCATACTGCAGTCATACATCCAGAAGTGAGATACAGCTCGTCCTCAGAGCCGTTATGCACGAAGGTAAAACCGCATATTTCGCCGGCATCGATGTCTTCATCGAAGCCCAACAAACCGGAGAAATCTTGGTTATAAACTGTGTTTCCAAGAACCAACCAGCCGCCGGTATCAGCGTCGGCAATAGAAACCTGATATGGGACCGTGCTCAGGCCCACGGCGATTCCGCCGGTGTGGTAGATGTCGCCTGTCAGCCCGGACCCGGAAGCCCAAGCCCAGTCGTCGTCCGCGCCGCCGCCACCGCCGGTCAGATCGACCCAGCTCGTGCCGTCGTGGTAATAGAGATTATGGTCGGTGGTGTTTCCGTAGATCGCGCCTTCCTGTGCAAAAGGTGCAGCACCGGGAACTAAGTAGATACCCGGATCGAATTCGCCGCCGTAGTCATTTGTCCCGAGTTTTCCTTTGGTAGAGCCGCCGTTATGATATCCATAAACACCAGCATAGCCTGAGTTATAAGCAACTCCGAGAACACCATTACCAGAACCTTCACAAACACCATATATAGCGTCATAAGAATAACCTGAAGTCACTTGCCCATATATAGCTGCGTCTGTCCAGAGACTTGGGTGACCAACACAAAGTTTATTCCATCCCAAAGCACCGAATCTGGAGTCTATATCTCCACCCAAAATAGCTGCGGAGTCAGGAACCACAGTAGTTCCTCCTGCCCTAATACCGAAATCTCCGCCGGTTTCATATGCGCGAACGGCATCGTTACCGATAACGCGCTTGTAAGTTCCGGCATCTTCCCACTGGCCTGCGCCGCCGCCGACGCTGGTTAAATCGACCCAGCTCGTGCCGTCGTGATAATAGAGATTATTATCGGTGCTGTTTGCGTAAAGATCGCCCTCGGTGCCTCCGACCAAGGCTGCTTGTGGAGCTATATGGAAAAGGCCGTTGAAGTATCCTGCGTATTCGCCGTCTCCTTGGTCGCCGTAAATGGCATAGCCGATTCCGGAAATATTCGTGATAGTTCCGTAAATACCGTAGTTATTGACTCCCCACTCGGCTGCTCCATAGACGCCGTATTTATTGCCACCGGTCGAACCACCGGAGTAGTTCCTTCCTATAGCATAAACACCGTAGGCATCTGCTGATGCATAGGCGTCGCCAATAGCTTTTACTCCATATTTGACCGTAGCATCACCGATTGCCCAATCCGTATTGAATTCACCGGCGATGTCGACAGTTCCACCGGATGCGCCGACATATCGATAGCCGTAATCCTGGCCTGTTTCATATGCGCGAACGGCATCGTTACCGATAACGCGCTTGTAAGTTCCGGCGTCTTCCCATTGTCCCGCGCCGCCACCTGCGGCCGTCAGATCGACCCAGCTCGTGCCGTCGTGATAATAAAGATTGTGGTCGGTTTCGTCCGTATAGATATCTCCCTCGACCGGAGAAAAAGGAACAGCAATAGGATGAATATGGACCGCTTCGCCGAAAAAATAACCGGAATAGATATTGCCGTCGCACGAATATCCGAGCGCACCGAAAGAGCTGCCGTCATAATCGCCACCAAGTACTGCGGCGCTTGTGTCGTAATCGAACCAGTTATATCCCGCGACCGCAGCAGTGAATTTGTTGCCCCATAAGGTATATCCCTTGATGGCTGCGTCCATATCGGTGTAATACCAGCTCGTTCCTCCGTTATCGATACCGGAAGTGCCGTTTCTGTATGCAAAAATATTCGAGACATTGGGACCGTAATAGGGTTCGCTTCTATATACAAAGATACCGTCGGAACCGCTCGCGGCATGGTCCATTTCAACGTAGATATCGCCTTCGAGGTTGTCGCCGTCGTCGTGAATCACGACATCTTCGTTGTTCTTCGGATTTATAAGGTCGAAGCCGATCTCCCAGAGAGCGGTATCACCGACGGCGCTCCCACCGACAACGCTGTCCGCGATCGCCGCCCGAAAGGCATACGGGCTGGTATCGAGCTTGACCCTCGGCAGAAGGATATTGCCATCCACCGTTATCTCGAGCCAATAATCCTCGTGGAAATCGAGATTTATCGGTGTTCCTGCGGAACCGAGCGCAACATCGAACAGACCCTTGACGATCGGAACATCGTTGCCCGGGGCGTGATGGTTCTCTGTCCACAAAGCGGCCCCGGTTGTCGGGGCGTTGAATATCCGAAAGCTCATATCGAAGTTGCCGTTATAACCGACGCCCGTTATGTCGGTAAGCTTGCCTTGATATTGAATAACCCGAGGCACGGCAAAAGCCGCTACCGCCAGCACTAAAAACAAAACAGTCGAGTAAAAAATTCTTTTTGTGGACATAGTCCCTCCCTTGGTTTAATCCTACATTTGGAATTTTGATTCTGTTAAAATAGAATGTAAATTCGTGATTTGCAAGCAATTAATTAATTAAGTTTCAGATTTTTTTTAAAGTGGACTCGATTTCGAGATGATAGTCTTACACCCAATCGAATATCTTCGCAATCAATTATCATCCATAGAACTAAGGCTGTCCCTTTCCTCGATTCGCCTTTCGAGATCGTCGTAGATCATTTGGGGATACGAACCGGGTGGGATAAACGGCTCGCCCTCGCGAAAAATATCGATGGCCTCCTCGTATCTGCCCTGCTCTATCCTTATGACGGCGAGGTTTTTATATGAATTCCAGTGGTCCGGGAAAAAGCTCAGACTCAGCTCGAGATAATCCGCCGATCTTTCTATAAAACCGGTTTCATGTAGATTGGACGCTCTTGCGAGCCATGCCCCTCTATAAATCGAGACCATACTCTTCTCACGCCAGGAGAGGTTGTCATGGAGCCTGCGGAATTCGTCGAGTTTATAAAGCGCCGTGGGGATTCGTGAGATACTTCTCTCGGAAACGACTATCTCCAAAAGCGCGCCGCGCCCGATCTTCGGCGCGGACTCGAACAGATTCGCCATCTCGCTCGTATAAAATGTCCCGCAGACCGGCCGGGTCTCGAGCGCACTTCGGGCTATGGCATAGTGCATCCTACGCCACGCCGTTTCGAGCGCCGACGGCGAGACCTCTTCCCGCCTCTCGAATTTAATCACCTTCGTCTTAAAATCCTTTATCTCGGTTCGTGCGGGACCGAGGGCTTGTGGATATTTTTCCAAAAGCCCCTCCAAATACCACGAACGCCTCATCAGCTCGAAATCGAGCAGGATCAGATCTTCGCGATAGCCGCGCGCCTGCTGAAGATATTTCGCAGGGGCATACCAATCCCAGTTGTTT
The DNA here is from genome assembly GCA_964400105.1 of uncultured bacterium. Lineage (GTDB taxonomy): Bacteria > UBP14 > UBA6098 > UBA6098 > UBA6098 > CAYNTG01. The sequence continues at coordinate 10,359 of CAYNTG010000043.1, read as the reverse complement.
AGATAGATAATCGCATCTCGCGGCGCGAGCGCGAGTAGATTCTCCGCTGTTTCTTCGGCAAGATAATAATCGGATCGATCCATCTCGCGCCAACGAGTGATAGGAAGCGCGATTATCGGCAATAGAAATATCGCAGCGATAAATCGCCATTTCAGCTTCTCGGCGATCCAGGCCGCGCCGAATCCGATCCACAGAAGCCAGATCGCAATTGCCGGTAGATAATACGACTCGATGTCCGGGATGCTGTAATTCAGCGAATAGACCACATCGAAAGCGAATATTGCAAGGCAAATCCAGAAGAGGCGGCGCTTGCGAATCACCATGAAAACCGCACCGACCAGAGCAAAAGGAATCGCGAAAACGGAAGCCTCGCCCGCAAGCTGGAACGCAAAATTCTTCAGGCTAGTCAAAAGCTCCGCCGCAGGCCTGTTGAACATCCAAACCCGATATTGCCATGCGGTGATATGCCTGAAAAATCTCTCGAATGTCGATGGATCGCCGAAATTCGCGCACGGATTATGCGCCGCACGGATCGGAAGATAGAGATAAACCGTCGCGCCGATAACGAAGAAAACCGCGCCGAAAAGCAGCATCCGAAGGTCGATTCGCCTTCGCTCGAAGATAATCAGAAGCAGAACCGCCGGTGCGAAAAGGACGAACATCATATGCACGCCGGATGAAAGCCCGAAAAGATAGGCTCCGAGGAAAAACAAGCTCCGTCGCTCGCCCGCCCTCCATGATAGCAAACAAAAAAGCGCCATTAGATCGATCGCTATTTCGAGGGCATAGACCTCCGTGATCGTCGAGGCGGCCCAAACCGTCCTCGAAGCCGCGAAAAGCAGCGACACCATAATGCTTATCGCGCGCGTTAGCGAACGGTTCGAGTTGCCGAGCGAGCCGAGAAGCAGATCCAATATGGCAAATAGCACCGCAGCGGCGATTCCGCCGGCAATAGCCGATAAAAGGTTCGTAGCGAGGACCGGATCGAGGCCGCTCAACAAAACAAAAAGGCGGCCGATAAGAATGTAAAGCGGATAGCCTGTCGGGTGCGCGATCCCCGGCTCGGAGCAGGCGAGCGCAAGCTCACCGGAATCGATAAGGCCGACGGTCGGTTCCATCGTGAGGATGAACATCGCCGCAGCGATGCCGAACGAGACGGCCGCCCATGTGAATCTCGAAATCTTCATGCCTTGAATATAATGCGCGCGAGCTTTCGCTGCAATTAAAATCTCCGACCGAAGGGCGACGCGGCAATAAGCATAAGTGGCATGACTTTGCCATGAACTTCATAGTATAGATCGACACCATTAACTATAGTATCCGGCATTTATTTCCTCGTTTCAACGGTCTCCGTTGGAATGTTTTTTTTTGACGCTGCGCGTCATATATCCTCGGCGGTCAATGCCCGCATATGTTCGTGCTCGACCCTATGGGATTCACTTTGGTTGGTGGCTTGTTTTGTAGGGGTTTGCCGGTGGCAACACAGGCGTATTTACAAATAGCAACGGCATTTGAATTTTGTAATTCATTTCAAAATTCGATCCCGACGGAGAGAATTAAATCGAAGACGTAACCGGTATATTTGCCGGGCAAATTCATAAGCTCGTTATCGAGCCAAAAATCCTCGATTATCGCTTCGCCGAAATATTCGAGTTCGCCTGATAGATCGATTTTGACCGGACCGAATATCGCCCCGAGGCCGATAGTGAATGCCGGGTTGTCGTTAAAATCGGGAATGAAAAGATTCTGATATTCCGGCACCGGCGGGTGAGGTTCGAAATAAATCCCGCAACGAATCGCATAGTTATCGAGTCGATATTCCGCCCCCGCCGAAATGCGCGTGCAGTTATCCCAATCGAGCGTCATCACGGCAAGCTCGGAATCAGCTTCGCTAATTACACGAATCGTATCGATAACCGACCATCGCGTGTATTGGAAATCCGCGGCTATCGTAAGATTTTCCAGCGGGTCGAACGCAATCCCGATACCGCCGATAAACGGACGCGGGAGAATCAATTTCGCTTTAACCGCAGGCGTTTCGACAACCCCACCACCAAGAACCGAATCGGATGTCGCCGTGTTGAAATACTCGTTATAAAATTTGTAGATTGTCTCCTCGTAATCCCCCTCGTATTCGATATCGGTCTCCATTTTCACGCTCGCGCCGATACTGAGATGTTCGAATGGCTTATAAATAACGCCAATATTCGCGCCGAATGACATGCCGGACATCGTCCCCTCCTGAAATACCAAACCGGTATCGTTCTGCATTCGAGTCGAGTCCGTAGTCGGCATCTTGAGATAAAAATTCGAGATATTAATAAGCGCCGCAACGCCGACCGAGAGTTTATCCGAAAAACGATAGCTCGATGTCGGGCTTATCGTGTATGTCTCGATTCTGCCCTCGAAATCTTTTATCGGCAAGGTTTCGGTCGCCGTCAATTCGTATTCGCTATCCGGGAGGAATGGGATTATCGCGCGCCCGTTGATTGTAGTGATATAATCGAGGTCGTCATCCTTCATTATATTCCATGCTGTCCCGACTCCCATCGGGGCATAAACTCCCAATCCGATTTTCAGCTTTTCGATTTTCGGGATGGAATATACCGCGAAAAGATGCGCTGTAGGTGTCGTTTTAGTAAGCATCTGTTGTTCTTCAGAACGAATGACGTGGGCGATTTCAAGCAATGTTTCCGCCGGTTCAAACGAGAATTCGTTCAAGATAAGTTGTCCGTTCACCTGAACCTCGCTGTTTTCCATGAAGGCTATACCTGCGGGATTCCAGAAGATTCCCGACGGTTCATCGGCGATAGCGCGATATGCCCCGCCCATCGAGGTTCCCCGCGCTCCGATACCGGGAAGGTGCATTCCCGCGCCAAAAGCGAGATTACAGGAAAGAATGAACAGGAATAAAACGATGCTTTTTTTCATAATTCGATTGCCAATTTTTAAAACGACAAATAAAAATAATTAAAAAATTTGGCTTTTCCCAGAAAAAGATGTTTTAAGGAAAACCCATATTTTCTGCCTGAATATAGAACCGGTTTTTGATTTTGCAACAGGATGTTGAATTAACACAACTGAAATTTTTCAGATGGAGATCGCCGATTTCAATCCGTAGGGGTCAACCGCGTTGACCAATCCGCGAATTAGACGGCGGGCGAATCACAAGGGTCGCCCCTGCGTTTTGTCAAACATCTCTTCCCGCTGCGGCACCCGACGACCATGCCCATTGAAAATTATATCCGCCGAGCCAGCCGGTAATATCGACAACCTCGCCGATAAAATACAATCCTTTAACTTTTTTCGATTCCAATGTTTTGGGCGATAGCTCGGCGGTATCAACACCTCCGAGCGTTACCTCGGCTTTTGCAAATCCCTCTGTGCCCGAAGGATAAAATTTGCAATCGTGGACCTTCTCCGAAATTGCTAAAAAATCCTTTTGGGAATATTGTTTCAATCGTCTCGATTTGAAAAAAGCGTTGCAGAATATTTCGGCAAATCGTTTCGGGAATATGGTTGAAAGGAAATTTTTCAGTTCGATTTTCCGTTTCGAGTTGCGCGAAAACAAATCGAACAGATTCTCATCGGGTAAGAAATTCAGCGAAATCGATTCCCCTTGTTTCCAGTAAGATGAAATTTGAAGAATGGCGGGGCCGCTCAATCCTTTATGCGTGAACAAAATATTTTCCCGGAACGCAATCTCGCCGCAGGAGACAATGGCATCGAGCGATACACCGCCGAGGTCGCCGAATATCTTTTTATCCTCCGCGTTGAATGTGAACGGGACGAGCGCCGGTTTTATCGCGGTTCGTTTTATATCGAATTGTGTTGCGACTCTGTAGCCGAAATCCGATGCGCCAATTTTGGGCATTGAGATTCCCCCGGTCGCGATCACGAGCGATCTTGCGAGGAATTTCCCGCCGGAGGTCACTATCTCGAATCGCTCGTTTTTCGAAATGCCGGTTGTCCTGCACTCGACGATTATTTTGACATCCGCCTTTTCACATTCGGTCGCGAGCATCGATACTATTTGCCCGGAACTCCCGTCGCAAAATAGCTGTCCGAGCTTTTTCTCATGATATTTGATTTTATTTTTTTCGACGAGGCCTATGAAATCTTTCGACGTAAAACCTTCGAGAACCGGTTCGCAGAAATGCGGATCGTTTGAAATAAAATTGTCGCGCGAAATAAATCTGTTGGTAAAGTTGCATCTTCCGCCACCGGAAATCGCAATCTTCTTGCCGATGCTATCCGAATTTTCGATAACGAGCACGGTTCGATTTCTCTTGCCAGCTTCGATAGCGCACATCAGCCCTGCGGCGCCGCCTCCGATTATAACGACATCGTATGTTTTCGCTTTCTCGTTCAAACGGTCTCCGTTGTGATGTTTTCTTCAACACTTCATTTTATTCAATTTTTCCTCGATTATCAATCTAATCCTTTTCCCGTATAAGGCAATGTATTATTCCATGTCTCTGCGAGCGGTTCAACAACGTGCCGCGCGGCTGGCGCGGGGGCGGTCGATGGCGCACAATTTGCCCCAAGCAAATTTCGTGACAGCGAGGGGAAGGGGGTGGATTTTTGCGGTCGAAATTATCATAATCAAATATTCCTTATCGACCGTAGCAAAAATCGTGACAGCCATAAGGACAGCAAAAGTTCAACTTGCGAACACACTGTATAATTGTTTATTTTAGTGTTATGAAAAACGGTTTTGCGTTAAATATATTAATTTTAGTATTCTCCATTTCGATATTCGGTTCGGAAACCGGGGATTATCTCACATCGGAGGATGATATACTCGACGCACTCGCGCGCGAGGAGATCAGCTTTACCCAATATTATGACATCCTCGAATTGTTCCGGGACAAAATAAGCGTTTTCGACGACGATCTCGAACGCCTTCAGGTGATACCGGGAGTCGATAGGCGCTGGATCGGAGCGGTTCGCGAGGCCGCCGGAAAGGCCGGGCCATACGCATCCAAAGAGGATTTCATCCGATGGTTCTCATACAATTACGACCGCATCTCCGGCTTCGTTATATTCGAGAAAACAATGGGCGCCGCCAGAGGCAGTATAAAGTTTTATACCCATGGCAGATGGGTCGAGGAGGAAGTCCCGACGACCAATGCAACGCTGAGATTCGCTTCGGAATGGGTCAAACTCGAAGCGAGGATCATCGCCGAAGATGAGGGTGTGCGTTGCAGGCGGCGAACGGCCCGGATCGAGGCGCTCGCCGGCGAATGGACATTCGGAAGCTTCAGCAAAGGTTTCGGCAACGGCCTCATCCTCGGAAAGGCCTTCCACGTTCCGGGGGCAATGCGCGAGAATTCCCCGACAAAATCCATCGTGATGCCGAAGGATAATCTCTTCAACGGATTACGATATGAGGGATCGTTCGGTAAGATCGGTGCTGGCATGATTTTCAGCCGCGTCGTCTATGACTCGATAGTCGTCGGCGGAATCGGTGCAAAGCTGGATTATTCGCCGACCGAGAATCTGAGAATCGGCGGCGTCTTTGCCAATGCCGATGCCGCTCGAAAACCTGTCCAATCGACATTCAGGCAGAACTCCGGGTCGATATTCACCGTAGCGGAAATCTCCGGAACAAAGCTCCTGGCGGAAGCCGGCTTCTCCGAAGACGATGAGCTTGGAATCGACTTATCGCTTCTCACAAAAATGGAAAAAGCGCGTGCCCTAATGGGCTTCTGGTCATACTCCGACGGCTTTCACCCGCTCCACGGAAAGGGTGAATCGGACTATCGCGAGACCGATATCGAGCTTGGCACGTCCGGCGTCGTCCAAGATTGTCGTCAGGCCGGCGAAACCGGCGCCGAGATCAAAATAAGCGCACCACTCTCCGATTTTCTTTCGATCGATATAGATCAATCCGGCTGGCGAACGCCTATAAACACCGATTGGGGAATACTTTCCGAGACCAAATTATATTATAAAAAATCCGGTGGCAAAAGGCTATCAGGTGAGCTATCATGGGAGAAGCGAACGCTGACCACCGGAATCCGAACGAAGGAAACTATCCGGCTCACCGGAGATTGGCCGCTCGCAGAGGATCTGTTCGGCTCGGCCTATTTCAGGATGCGATGGACAAAAGCGAACGAATCGATCACGAAGAGCCTTTCGACATATGCCGAGATAAAATCCGAGCATTTCAGCCCGCTCGAGATGCAATTCAGAATTCGGCGGTCAAAAACCGATCTGAAAAATCCCGACAACGGCTACTGGGAGCTTCGTTTTCGAGACGGGATCCGAAGCGGCTCCCTGCTCTGGAACGCCGAAGCCCGCTATGCGATCTATGACAAACCCGACAAAGAAAACCTTTTGGAATTCCGCATAACTTGCGGATGGACATGGAGATGACATGAACGATTACGAAATTATATACGGTCGAAAACCGGTGATCGAGGTAGCCCGCTCACGACCGATCCATCGAATATGGCTTACCGAACTTGCGGCCAAAGATATGCGACAAGACATTCACGTCGACCGGAAATCGATATCGATCGTCTCGAAGGGCGAGATCGGCCAAATCACCGCGCGATCCGACCATCAGGGAGCCGCAGCGGAGGTAGATCGCTTTCGATACAGCGATTTCGAGGCCGTCTCGAAGATAGTTTCGGGCATTATCCTCGCCGCTGACGGGATCACCGACCCGCGAAATCTTGGTGCCGTTATCCGAAGTGCAACATTGCTCGGTGTAAAAGGCATAATCATCCCCGAAAAGTACTCGGCGAGCATAACTCCGGTGGTTTGTCATGCCAGTGCGGGCGGCACCGAACATATCGCCATAACGAGAGTGCCTTCGCTGTTGCATTCGATCGGTCTTCTCGGAAGATCCGGGTTCACAATAGCTTGCGCCGATCTGCCATCCGAGTCCACAGTCGAAATAACCCGATTCTCGACGCCGGAAAAGCTACTTCTCGTTTTGGGTTCCGAAAAGGGATTGCGTCGCCGTGTTCGAGATGCGTGCGACGTCGCTCTGACCATCCCTCAAAAATCCGCTTTCGACAGTTTTAACGTCTCAGTTGCGGCTTCGATCATCCTATGGGAACTAACACGCGAAAAAAAATAGCCGCCCCGATCGGGACGGCTATATAAGCACTAACTTAATCTTTTCGATAAACCGACTATTCTTCTTCCACTTCCTCCTCGACGGCGAACTCGTCCGCGAAACGGTTATCGACGATATCAGATGACTCCCGCAGATTGGTGAACCATTTTTCATAAAGATTTTGGCGGTATTGCCAGATCATTTCGTTTTTGATCGTCGTCTCGAGGCTCACATAATCCGTGCGTGTCGGAGGATTGATTTTATCCAATCTCACGACGAATGCCTTGCCGCTTTCCCCGATGAATGGTGCAGAAATCTGGCCTGGCTGTTTCAAAGCAAAGGTTCTCCCGATGAATATCGGGTCGTTGCCTACACCCTGAACCCAGCTATTCATGCCGAAAACACCGGTAGTGTCGAAAACGCCGCCGACCATATCCGTCGCAGAAGCCATGTCCTCGCCGGAATCGATAATCGATTTCGCCCTCTTTGCGATTTCGAGAGCTGCATCCTCGCGGACTGACTGAATCATATCGGCTAATACGTCGTCGCGAATCTCCTCCAATGGCGGGATACCGGCCTTTAAACGGCGAACGAGGCGCACAACAGTAATGCCCTCGATAAGCGGGCGCTCGCTAAATTTAACGGCGAAAGCCTCGGTCGATCCATCCATTGCAGTTAAAAGCATCGTGCGGGCGCGCTCCATATAGCCTATTCCGGGGATCGGGTCATCTTCCGTAATAGGATTCGATCTTCCGACCGAATCGATTCCCTTCGACTCGGCGAACTCGAAGAAATCCTCGCCAAATTCGACCTCCGAAACCATATCGGCGGCGAGGCTCGAAACGGAATCCTCCGTGTCCATCGACGGATCGATAGAGAGCAGGATATGCGCGACCTTCACGCCGACCGTATCATTCATGGTCATTTTGTTCTGGACATGGATAATATGATATCCGAACTGCGTGAGCACCGGTCCGACGATATCTCCCGAATCCGCCTCGAATGCCGCTTCCTCGAACTCCGGGATCATCTGGCCGCGACGGATCCAACCCAATTCGCCGCCGTTTGTTTTACTTCCCGGATCGTTCGAATAGTTCTCCGCGACATATTCGAACTCGTCACCGGTTTCAATCCTTACGATAAGGCTTTCGGCCAATTCTTCGACCTCGCTGGAATCTTCCCGCGAAGGAATCGACGGAAGCTTGGCATAGTCGATTATCGCTGATTCTTCCCGGCGATAATCCTCTTTATGCTCGTCGTAATAGGCTTTAACGGCGCTCCCGGATGTATCGATAACGACATCTTCGATAGCGAATGGGTCGATAGCGATAAACGATGCCACCGCCTGAGAATTACGATAATCGAACTCGGCCATCGCCTCGGCATCGCTCACGAAAGCGGATGCATTGACGATCTGGTTGAGTTTGTCATAGGGCAGTTTATTGCGAATGAGCATCTCGACCGGAAGCCAATCGACCTGTGGATTTCCGAGATATTCCTCGAATAATTGTTTGTTAAACATGCCGTCCTGCTGGAACGCCGGCAGATTTTTAACCGCATCCGGCGGATCCCGCCGAAGCGACTCGAATATCTCCGTCGAGGTCAATTCGCCAATCCCCTTGGACTCAAACTGCTCATTAGCAAGATACCGGCTGACCAAAGTGAACCATGTCTTGTCGGCGATAATCTCGGATTCGGCCTCGGAGATCGACTTCTCCTCGCGATATGCCTGTTCGTATTCCGCCTGAATTGCTCTTTGATACATCGGATATGTGATCTCGTAATCGCCGATCTTACCGGCAACATTCGCCGATATATCAGCATTAGAAGACCTGCCGGTAACACCGGCTCCCCATCCGAAGATCACAAGCCCGATGAAAACTACCGCTGTCATCCAGAAGATAATCTTCATTCGTTTTCTTAGAAATTTGAGAAACTGTCCCTGCTTCATAAAAATATACCTTCCCTTTTGGAAGTCTAAGTTTCGTAATTTTCTATAATATGTCGAGATGATGTTTATTACAAGTAGATTTTTCATGCAATTTGCATTGCGAGGGAAATAATTGGTCGAACACCGAGAATATGTCGAACGGGACGAATACACTGTAAAGACAAATAGTTCTCTGCCGGATTTCTAAAAATGCGAAATTAGCTTGCCATATCGTCCGTTCGCCATTAGTATTTCGATATGATTCAACGTGCGAATAGGATTTTCATCCATGTTGCGGATATCGACCGTGCCGGGGAGTTTTACGGCGAAATTCTCGGTCTTAAAGCGGCCGATGCATTCGACGGCGATACCGCTTTCGATGCTGGCCCCGTGCAGATTCTTCTTATTCCCGACCGCGAACGTGGATGTCCGAAAACCGGCGCGGATATCTGCTTTTGGTCGAACGACATCAACGGCGATTACGGCAGGTTGGTCGTCTCCGGCGTAAAATTCTTCAAACCGCCATCGAAAGAAAGATGGGGAGGGTGGCTCGCGGGGTTCTTCGATTCGGAGGGAAACAGGATTTATCTGATCCAATATTGATCTCTACCGGCCGAGATCGAACGACTCGATAAATTCTGCGACCAGGTCGATATCGAAACGCGCGGAGCGACCTCCGCCGTCGATCACGAACATTTCGTCGCCGAGATCGGCATAGCCCAGGATGTATGTTACGTCCTCCGTGTCCATCCTGCGCGGCTTCGAATTAGCGGTGTAAAGGGTTATCTCGACGCTGTCCGCCGTGGGAAAATAGTATTTTTTTATCTCGTGAACCAATGGATCGTAGTCGAATTTAGTCAGGTAGTTCTTCAAATTCGCATCGAAATATTCCTTCGGGCCGAGCATCGCGAAAAATTGGTTTTGATCGGCGGGACGCGATTTAAATAAGGCGACAAACGTGTCCTTCGGTGGAAACATCCTGCACCAAAGATAATTCCAATAAACATCGCCTTCACGAAACGGATCGTTCACAACCCATCGAAACGGCGTCTTATAGCTCGTGCGCGAATTCAACCGGCGCCATTTGTGCTTGCTTTTTCCGCAGGACACGAATGCCAGCATCATTGTTATAATGACAAGTATCGTGATTAATAAACGTCTTTTCATAATTAAAAGTAGTGGAGTCCTACGGATGCTCCCGTTTTTCGCATCACCACGAGGTGGGAGGGCATCAGTTGGATTTCGCTCCGCTCAACAGACCCTCCCCTACGTGAATTTCCGCGACGATCCGCCCGGAAATGTCGAATATCTCGATTTGTATTGGCGCACATTCCATTGGACTTCCTCTACGAGCCGT
>CAYNTG010000042.1:0-17948 GCA_964400105.1 uncultured bacterium | reverse complement strand
ACATTAATAATCTTTTTTGTCTACCCTTCAATGCCAAAGAACGATTCGTGAAATCCAAAAGCTCCTGAAGCTCCGCGATACTCAGCTGGTCGCCATCCGGCAAACCATCCTCGGCAAGCTTCAATGCGAGCATAATTCTCGTCTCGACTTTTTTGGGCAACTCACGCCCTATTATGGCGCAATATTCCATAATAGTATCATAAAGGCTCTGTGGATCGGCCTTTTTGATCTCATTCAATGTTCTCTCTAACACTTAATATCTCCTTTTATAAAACAGGGGTTACAGTTCTTCCAGTGACCATCGACTCACAGCCGTTATGTCCCATGGCGCAATGCAGTCTCTCCCAATCCGAAATGCCCCCGCAGCAGCGATCATCGCACCGTTATCGGTACAAAATTCCGTCGGTGGAATATATAATTTCCATCCCATTTCCTCGCATAATATTTTAAGCTTTTCTCGAAACCTCAGATTAGCGGCCACACCACCTACCGCTACGATCCTCCCGCCAAAATCGCGCCCTTTGCCGGCCTCGCGGATCTTCCACACCAAAGCATCGACGATAGCCTCCTGATAACTCGCCGCAATATCCGCTATATTATTATGTATTTCATCCCGCGAAAACTCGTCTAACTTATTGAGGAGCGAGGTTTTGAGGCCACTAAACGACATGTCGAGTTCCCCACTTTTACGCATCGCCCGCGGGAAATGAAACGCCGCCGGATCGCCGCCGACCGCCGCTTTCTCTATCGAGGGACCGCCAGGATATGGCAATCCTATTGCCTTTGCGCCTTTGTCGAATGCCTCGCCTGCCGCGTCGTCGCGTGTTCTGCCTAATAATTCATAACGCCCGAACTCCGGCACGAAATATATATGCGAATGTCCGCCGCTGACGATTATCGCCAGCAGCGGCGGCTCGGCATCGGTGGTCGAAATTGCCGCAAAAAAATGACCCTCGAGATGGTGCACCCCGGCAAGCGGAATATCGAGAACCCTCGCCATAGCCTTGCCGACGCAAAGACCGACGAGCAGCGATCCGAGGAGCCCCGGCCCCGCGCAGGCGGCGATTCCATCGAGGTCGTCGAGACCGACACCGGCGCGTTCGAGCGCCTCCTCGACCACCGGGATTATCGACCTGGCATGCTCACGGCTTGCAAGTTCCGGGATAACCCCACCCCATTTACGGTGGACCTCTTGGGTGCAAACAACGCTCGAAAGCACCTCTCCATCGCAAAAGATACCAGCCGCGCTGTCGTCACAAGACGTTTCTATTCCGAGAATTAACATCTTAATATATTAAGGCATAATGATTGATTATCAAGTGAATAAACCGAGATCGCTGATTTTTATGAGAAATAGGCGAGGGCGTGCAGCGCAACCTGTTGACGACGCTATGTTCTCTTTCGCAGAAACGGCCAAGACTAAGTTCGAGAATGGATTTTTAGAGGACAAGCGGAGGATACTTTCGTGTTTAGGTTCGAATCTCCTGCTGACTAACGGCAAACTATCTATTTCACTTGATTTTGGGCTCGGATTGTTTTTAGAAGTGGTTCCAAAATTTAATGAGGAGCAAGCTAGGTTAGAACCTCATCAAAGTCTTATAAACACTGTCTTGGAAGCTGATGAAAAAGGCGATTGTCCTGATTGGCTGGAGAGCAGGGATTCGAACCCCGATTAGTGGTTCCAGAGACCGCTGTCCTACCCTTGGACGACTCCCCAGTGCTTAATCTGACCGAATATATTTCAGTAGTAAAGTAAAGTCAAGGTTTTTTTCGATGGCCCCTTCACCGCTTGACTTAAAATTTCACGGGTTTATATTTAAAAAATATATTATAAAAGGATGAGGTATGTTTTCATTTGCAGGAAAAAGGATTTTATTGTTATCTATGCTTCTGCTTTCCCTCGTTGGATGTTCGAGGGGCGATAGTGAAACGGTGCCCGCCGATGGGCTTTTGAAGGAGGACGAACGTATGATTAAGTATCCCGAACTCGCGGGGTCATGGTATCCCGGAAACGAAACGGAACTTCGAGCTATGATCGACGGCTTCATGGTGCGTGCCGACACGCCGGAGATCGCTGGCAGGATCGTTGGGATAATCTCGCCGCACGCCGGTCTCGTGCATTCCGGGCCGACCGCAGCCTATGGATACAAGCTGCTGCTCGATGATATCGAGCGCTATGAAAATTCGACGATCGTTATGATCGGGCCGAACCATCGCAATCGCGGATTCAGCGGAATAAGCGTCTGGGCAAGGGGCGCGTGGAGTTCTCCGCTCGGCGAAACGCCGATAGACGAGGCTTTGGCGGACAGCATTCTCGAAGAACTCGGCGATCTTGGAGGATTCGAGAAATCGATTTTTCGGGGCGAAAACTCCCTCGAGGTTCAACTTCCATTTATTCAGTATGTTTTCGGCGATAAGGTTAAAATAGTTCCGATTCTTTTCGGAGTCCAATCGTTGCAGGCGAGCCGCGCTTTGGCGGAGAATCTCGCTAAGCACGCTTCCAGAAAGGACATCGTTATCGTCGCGAGCACGGACCTCTCGCATTTTTACAATCTCGAAACGGCGAAAGGCCTCGATGCGGAGTTTATCTCGGCCATCGAGGATTGGGATACAGATTCGATGATTGCGCGCCTTGAATCCGGCATATGTGAGGCGTGCGGATTTGGCGCGGTTCTCACCTTGATGATGGCCGCAGCCGATTTCGGCGCCGATACGGCAATCGGGCTTAATTATTCGACATCGGCAGACGGCCCGGCGGCGGATCGATCGAGGGTGATCGGATACTATTCGGCGGCATTCGTCGATTCGAAGGATGAAACAAAATCGATCACCGATACGGAAAAGGCCTCTGCCGAAGATTCTTCGAGCGAGGAATACTCCCTAACAGACGACCAGAAGAAATATCTATTGAAACTCGCACGCAAATCGATAGATGATTACGTCAGCGGCGGAGTGATTTACGAACCGCCACAACCGGACGATGCGAAGCTCGTCGAGGATGGCGCGGTTTTTGTTACGCTACATCGAGATGGCGCTCTTCGCGGATGTATCGGCCAGATGATTCCTCCGGGACCGCTTTATCTATGTGTTCGGGATATGGCGATCTCCGCCGCGACGCACGACCACCGCTTCCGACCGGTATCCGAGAGCGAACTGGAGCTTATCGATATCGAGATATCCGTCCTTTCGCCGATGAAACCGATCGACGACTGGCGTAAGATCGAGATCGGTCACCATGGCGTTTGGTTGCGAAATGGTTACAGCAGCGGGGTTTTTCTCCCGCAGGTGGGACGCGAAACCGGATGGACGCTCGAGACCTTTCTCGAGGAGCTTTCATCACAGAAGGCCGGGCTTTCAAGGAACGCCTATAAGGATCAGAAAACAAAGCTTTTCATATTCACCGTAGTCGAGTTCGACGAAGATGAATTCGGTTTAAGGTGAACGGGGCATATTGCACTACGATAATACAATCAAGGGTGGTTTTTTAGCGAGGATATTCGATCATATCTTCTTTTTCAGACCGTTGCTGATACTTCCGATTTGGGCGCCGCTGCTCCTTGGGTATTGGGCTTCGGGGGGCAGGGAGTTCGATCTAAGATACCCGCTGTTGCTTATTTTGGGGTTCTTCCTCGGCGGCTGGATTTACGGCCTTAACCAGATTTACGATGTCGAGGGCGACCGCATAAACCGCAAGAATCTGCCACTTTCGCGCGGCCTCGTTTCCGAAAAAGCGGCGTGGGCGATATCGATCGTTTCGTTGATAATCGCAATCGCAGCCGGTTTTTATATCGGGATTTGGACAGGGATTTTCACAACAATCGGTTGCGCGATGGGTTTTTTATATTCCCACCCGATTTTCCGGTTTAAGGATAAACCCTGGCATGCGCTTCTTCTCAACGGCTTCGGGCATGGATCGCTGGTTTATGTTATCGGATGGAGCGCCGGCGGTGGGCTGGAGTGGATGGTTCTTCTTCGGATGTTGCCCTATGCGCTCGCCTTTGCCGGGGTCTATATCGCGACGACCATCCCGGACATAGCGGGCGACAGAATGACAAAAAAGAGAACCCTCGCCGTGTCGATCGGCGAAAAAAGGGCGTCGATCTATGCCCTGCTGTTTATCGCTCTCGGTTCTATCTCCGGGATTTTCCTTTCGGAGCCTGCGTTGCTGCTAACCGGACTTTTCGCCGCGCCATTGTATATACATGCCTTTATAAAGGGCGGAGAAAGATTCGTTACTGCAAACAAAGTCGCCGTTTTGCTTTTAAACGTGTGGATTTGTTTCTATATTTTTTCATATTTTGTCGTCCTGCTCGTGATTATCCTCGGAAGCAGGATGTTCAACTCGAATCGAATGGGTGTAAAATACCCGTGATGGAGGATTAATGAGAATCTGGTTCGTTATATTTGTGGCAATTTCGTTATGCTTCGCTGCGTTGGCAGATGTGAACGGACTTCGCATGGGCGATCACCTCATGAAAAGGGGAGATTATGCGGAGGCACTCGAGGAGTATGAAAAGACACTGGGTAGCGATCCCGATAACCCGGAAGCACTATGGCGCGCGGGTTCTGCGCTTACGCACATGGCTTTGGCGGAGATCGGTAATTCGAGGCACGAAAATCTCGAAACAGCGACGAATTATATAAACAGGGCTATCGCCGGCGATTCTGACATTATAGAGGCGCATCTCGAATATGCGCGGGCTTTGGGGTATCTCGCCCTTTTCAGGCCGGACTGGGATGATTTCCGGGTCGCGAGAAGGGTTCGGGAGGAGCTTATCATCGTTCTCGAAGAAGATACCGATAATCCCGAAGCGAATTTTCTCCTCGGGATATGGCATCGATGGGTCGGGCCGGTTCCGCTTTTGAAAAGAAAACCGAACGAGCTTGGCGCGGCGTGTGTCGATAGCGCGCTATATTATTTCAGAAAGGCGTCCAAAATCGACGATACAAATTTACTCTACAAGATGGAAATGGCCAGAACATATTATTATCTTGATTCCGGGGACAAGGCAAGATACCTACTTAACGAGATAATCGATACCAAGGATGTCTTGCCGAAGGACACCATTATTGTCGAACAGGCGAAAAATGAATTGGAAAAACTGAACCTTACGGAGGATGAAAGATGAAAATCACCCGATATTTGATTGCGATCTGCATATTCTCGTGTCTCGCTTTCGGGCAGCATATCTCGACGCGCGATGTTCTCTATACAAACGATGGCGACGAGTTCCGGGGGGAACTCGACCGTGTTACGGATTCGCAGGTTTTTTTCAAAACCACTTCTGAGGAAAAGGTTTTTGAAAGGGAAGACGTAGTCCGCGTCGAATTCGTGAAGGAGCGTGCCGGCGACTGGTGGCAAACGGTTGAAGAGATCGACGATCCGGTCCTGTCCGTGGTTTTGGAAAATCTCCCGGATCCCGCAAATTATCCGGGCGCGAGCTATGTCGTTCTTTACGAAAGCGACGAATTCGAGATCTCGGCAGATGGGACGGTCGAGCATATGAACCGGCGAATTATTCAGGCCTTAAACGAGCGCAGCAAAGATAAGGTTTCGCTCGCGCATATGCTTTATTTCAGCGACCTCGGAAGCGCGGAATTCCTGCACGCGCGCAGCATCTCGCCGACCGGCAGTATCCTTCACCTCGACGAATCCGCCGTGGAGGGCGGCCCGGTTAATGCATATATCCCCGATTACAATCGCCTCGCGCTCGTCAAATGCGCCCTCGGCGAGGTCGGACCGGGAAGCGTGGTCGATATCGCCCGCAAAACGGTGCAGAAATACGAAAATGCGCTCGATGCGTTCTTCAGCGTCGTGAATTTCATGGAGGAGGAACCGATAATTAAAAAGGAATTGACATTGAGGGTCGAATCCGGCGCGCAAATCCATTATGCGGAGAACAACCGGCCAGAGGAGTGGCCGGAGCCGGTGCGTTCAGACGAGGGGGGATGGACAATTTTCAGATGGTCGATGGAGAATATCCCGCCGGTAATATCCGAGTCGAATATGCCGCCGGATGCAAGATATATCCCCTCGATATCGATTTCGCTCAATCCCGGATGGGATGAGATCGCTTCGGAGTTTTCCGCCGCGCTCGATGCGACGATCGACGACAAAGCCGCGATCGAGGGGCTTGCAAAACGCCTCACGAAGGGCAAGAAAGGCCCGGAGAAAAAGGCACGCGCGATTTACGAATGGGTTGTAAGCGAGGTTCGATTGGTTGGTGTGCCCGCGCTATATTATAGCTTTTCACCGAAAAAGCTATCGACGATTATCGAAAACCAGTTTGCCAACGATCTCGATAAGGCAAGCCTGTTCTATGCCCTTTGCAGGGAATCCGGAATCGATGTCGATTTCGGTTTTGCTTCCGGGCACGGCGACTTCTTCGACGAGGGGGTTCCGGCGCTTTCGAGCGTTCCGGTGCCAATTCTGCGTATCGAATGCGACGGCGATTATATCTGGGCGGCGCCTTCGAGCGAATACAGACCGATGGGCGTTTTGCCGTCCTCGATAATGGGCGAGGCGGCGGTCGTTTTCGGATCGAACGGCGTGGAAACTACACAAATCCCGTTACCTAAATCGAACGACGAACATAACGAGGAATTTATCTCTGGAAAGATCGACGGGGATGGCAATTTCGAGGGGACGTTGCGCATCG
Organism: uncultured bacterium; assembly: GCA_964400105.1. Classification (GTDB taxonomy): domain Bacteria; phylum UBP14; class UBA6098; order UBA6098; family UBA6098; genus CAYNTG01. The sequence continues at coordinate 11,289 of CAYNTG010000042.1, read as the reverse complement.
TCTATCACGGCAGCCGCCAGAAGGAGATTCGCGAGTATAAGCAATCCTCGGAAGAGGAAATCCGCCGCGAGATGGAGAAGCGAATAGGCAAGATGCATCCAAACGCACAGATGATCGAATGGGAGATCGAGGGTCTCACCGAACTCGATAAACTGCCCGAAATGATCGTCGATTTCAAGATCGATGGATACGCGATCAAGGCAGGCGATAAATTCCTGGCGTTCAAGATTCCAGACCTGATGTATTCGGCATGGGGAACGGGAAAACCTTCGCGCGATTGGCCGATATGGTTCGATTCGCCCTATCGCGGAACGCACGATATAGAGATCGAGCTGCCGAAGGGCTACGTGATCTATCACATTCCGGGCGATACGCTTAGCTCCGCCGATTCGATAAGCTATTCCGCTTCATTCTCGCACGAAAAAGGCGAATTGAAGTTCTTCGACGATTACGACCGCGCGCGGCTTTCATTCCCGCCGGACATGTATGCAGCCTATCAGGATTATCGGCTGGTTCAGGCCGCAACAGCGGCGGCATGGGTGGTGCTTAACAAAAAGTAGCAATGCTAAAAAGAGTTTGGTTAATACTATTGTTGATCGGTTCCGTGATCGTTGCGAAGAGCGAGACTCAGATCAAAACCGAGATCGCCGAGCAGAGAGCGAATATCGCGGAAACCGAGGGTAAAAAGGCCGGGATTATCGATTTTCTCGATGGCCTTTGCAGGCAAACCACGCTCGTCGAGGATTTGCTGTCGAAATTGGCGGAGGAGGATTCCGTTCTATCGAAGCGGCTGTCCGTGTTGAACGACTCGCTCGAAGTCTCACGGGCAAGGCTCGATACGGCTATCGATGCGCAATCGAACGTGGTTCGCGCAATGTTCATGCACGGTCGTGGCAGGGAGGCGGCTTTTATCCTGGGTGGCGACAGCTTTGCAGAATTCACTCGAAGATTGAATCTTTTTATCTTCCTCGCAAAGGCGAGGGGCGATCTTTCGAGGGATATCGCCGCAAAAAAGGTGGATGTCGAGGAGTTGATCGATTCCACACAAGCGATTAAAGTCGAAGTCGAGGCCAATCGAGAGTTGAAAATGGCCGAGCGCGATTCGCTTAAATCTATCGGGGCGCGTAAAAAAGGCGCACTCGAAAAGATCCGACGGGACGAGGAGTCGTATCGAAAGGCTATCGCCGGGATGGAGAAATCGCTCGCCGAGCTTGCGAGAAGGCTCCCGCAGCCGGCGCTATCCGGCAATTTCGCCGCGATGAAAGGATCGATCCCGTGGCCGTCCAAATCGAGAAGAATCCTCCATGGCTTCGGTATCGTTAAGGAAAAACGGTTCGGGACGAGTTTCCGAAATGCCGGTATCGATATTGCTACCAAACCGGAGGAGGAGGTGATCGCGGTTGCGGACGGACGGATCGCCCAGATATATTGGCTTCGCGGATATGGACGGATCGTTATAATCGAGCACGGCGGCGGTTATTTCTCCGTCTATGGCAACCTCGGATCGCTTTATGTCTCTTCGGGACAAAGCGTTAGCGGAAGCGACCCGATCGGTAGAACCGCTGCGGACGGTTGGCTCGAGGGAGCGAAACTACATTTTGAGATACGAAAAGGAAGACAGGAGGTCGATCCTATTGAGTGGCTCGTCACCGCATAGATTCCTCGAAAAGATACCCGGCCAGAAGAGGGCAAAGGATATGCTTTGTCGTGCTATTGAAAAGAACAGGCTCGCCTCGGCGTTCCTTTTCAAAGGTCCGCGCAATATCGGCAAATTCGCGGCGGCTATCGAGCTTGTTCGATGGATAAAATGCGCCGACTCCGATAGCTGTGATGGAACCTGTCATTCGTGCAGGCTGATCTCCCGGCTCGATCACCCCGATATCGAGGTCGTCCTGCCACTTCCCACGGAGATTTATCAGAAACCCAACAAAACCGCGAAGGTCATCGAGAGCGTGGCCGCAGACCCATTCAAAAAACAAAATTTTGAAAAACCGGCGAAGATCGGGATCGACGCGATCAAAGGCATCGTCGAGCACCTCGCGCTGTCATCGACTTTCGACGGCGGGCGCTGGGCGATAATCCGGGATGCCGATACCATGACGGTCGAGGCCGCAAACGCATTTCTGAAAACACTCGAGGAACCGCCGGAGAATGTCTATATCATATTGACAAGCTCCCGACCGGATTATCTCCTTCCGACGATCATCAGCCGCACACAGCCGGTTCAGTTCCGGCGGCTTTCGCGGGATGAGATTGCGGATTTCGCGATCTCCAGAGGAACCGATGCAAAAAACGCTCGAGATATCGCTTTGCGCGCCAACGGAAGCATCGCGATGGTTGTCGCAGAAAAGGACGAAGTCGATGCAAAGGCGCGAGATTTGGGCGAGAAAATATGGGTAGCGATATTCTCGAAAAACGATAACCGCGCACTCGAGGTTATCGAAGAACTCGGCAGAGATATCGCCCTCACAAGGGCTACACTCGATTCCGCATTGTCGTTCTTGCGCGATCATATGCTCGTGCAAATCGGGAAAGAGGAACTTGTTGTCAATGTTGATAGCGTCGAGCGCATTAAGGCTGCGGCGAACAAGTTTCGCGATCAGAAACCTGTGGCCATGGCGTTGAGCTTCCTCGACTACAAATCCAATTCCCTCCGGTTCAATCCCCAGATCGATCTATTCTGGATGGACCTCATTGTGCGCGGAAGGGAAATTGTTAACAGGGAAATATATACAGGGGTATGATTACATGAGAGATTTTCTCATTTTTGTTTCGATGCTCGTTATATCTTCGTTTTTGGCCGCCTTCGATCTCCCCGATATTTTCCCCGAAACGGAGATCGTCTTCGAAAAAGAATTTGCCGGGGATATCGTCGATTTCGAGATGGATTCCGTCGGGCGGCTTTACGTTCTCACCGAATCTGCGGAGAGCCTTTCGGTTTTGGTTCTCGATATGGATGGCAATATCACGCGCACCATAGATTGCGACAAAGGGATAACGCCAGCGCCGCATCCGGTGCGAATCGAGGTGTCGCGAGGCGGCGAGATCGTTCTCGTCTGGGGATTGGACACCGGGATCGACACTCCGATAAACTGGGTGTTCGACGAATCGGGAAAGGATATCCTTCCACCGGAGAATGTTTTGAAATTTGCCGAATGGCTTCAGGTATCCCCGAGCGGAAACTATTTTACATGTCAGGGATTCAAGGTATCGTCCGGGATCAATAATGTCTATCGCAGGGACTGGACGCCTGTGAAATGGGAAAGAAGATTCTTGCATCACGGCTATTTCGTCGGGATCGATAGCGGCGAGGAGGTTTTACTCTTTACGGAGAGCGATACGATGGGAACCGGATTGGCAATGGCGAAATTGCCTTCGCAAGAGGACATTTTCCGGCGGCATCTTCCGCCGAACGAATCTTTTCTTCTGCCGCATCGAGGCCGAATGGCCGCATCGGAAAACCTTTTGGTGATGAACTATCCGGGACATTTAGGTGGGCAGATATATGGAATAGATCCGTCGAACGGCAAGATTATATGGACAGTCGATCCGGCGACGCGGGCCACCGATATGATATTCTCCGACGACAGCAAATATATCGCGGTTTTCGGCGGTCCCACAATACAAATTCTCGATGTGGATGGAAACGAGGTAGCGTCCAAAATCCAGGCCTTAGCGGATATAACGCCGTTCGGCGGCGGGATTCCGGATGCAGTATTCTTCGGGAAATACCGAATCGTCATCGCTTCCTTTTATCTTCCCGGCAAAAATGACTATCTTAGCTCGACAGCCATTCGTTTCGACGATAATTGGGAGACCACCGGGCCATTCATTACGCACGTTCGTGTCGAGGGTTTCGCATTGGACGCCGGACCGCTTATAGTTACTGCGACCGGCGATAAATTTATCGTGCATCGAATTTTGCCGGAATAATCGTGGTTTTCGGGTCGAAAAAGGAGCTTCTGACCGCTGCATTTATGGCTGGCATCGCGGGCATCCTGACACAGTCACTGCTTTTTAGAGAGCTATCCATCGTCCTTCGCCCGAACGATCTTATTGTCGGATTGCTGTTTTTTTTCTGGCTGCTTTTTGTGGGTCTCGGAAGCCGGATGCGCCCCCTTCGTAGGCGTTGGAACATCGCCGTTTTGATGCTTTTCGCCTTCGTTTCGATCATTGTAATTTGGTCGCATGGTCTCGCACTTCTGCTATCGCCGGGAATGGGCGAGGTTTGGCCCTTTCCGGAAACGACTTTTCTTATCGCATTTTCGGTGGGACCTCTCGCATTGCTTATCGGCGCCTCGTTCAGTTCGCTCGCAGAGGCGCTGTCGGTCCACTCGAAATCGCCGAATATCTATATTTTCGAGGGGATGGGCGCGCTTTTGGGCGGGATAATCTCCATTTTCGTCGCGCCGATAATACCCGCGAGAATCGTTCTGCCGATATTCGCCGCCGCTGCATCGATTCTGTTCTTCTCTTTCGCAGTCGATAGGAAAACAAAACGCACCGCAGCGATTTTCTCGATAGCTATATTTGCGCTCATCCCGATTACCATACGAATAGACACAATTTTGACACAGAGACTTAATAAGGGATACGATGTTGAGAGGTTCGAATCGGCGCACGGAGCTATCGAGATCGCAAGGCGGGGCAACGAGGTTGCACTCTTTCAGGGCGGAAGCTATCTCGGTGTCGCAGGGGACTCGACCGGATCGGAACTTTTTGTGCATTCGCTGATGACTGCGACTCCGATATCTCCGAGAGTGGCACTCTGCGGCGGGATATTGCAGGGGGCGGCGCGGAGCGTTCTCGAATATGCTCCAGAAAGCCTGATAGTAATGGTCGAGGATAGGAAGATGCTTCTTGTCGGGGCCGCGAATTTCGATGCATTCCGTCGGTTGGATGCACCAAATCTCCGGATCATTACCGGCGATCCGAGGCGCAAGATACGCGACCTTCCCGAAAATTTGGACCTGATAATATTTTATGCGCATATCCCATCGTCAGGCGCCGGAAGCCGAATATTCAGCGAATCGGCGTTCCGGGACGCCTCGGGAAGGCTCGCCGACGGCGGGAAGATCGCCATGGGCTTTCCGATAAGCCCGAATATGCCAAATCCCGAAGAGGCCGCGTTCATCGGCAGCGTTCTCGGAGCGGCGAGGGAGGTTTTCGGCGATGCGGAGGTATATATCGCGGAGGGAACGGCGGTTATCCTTGCTCCGGACGGCGGCGAATTCGGCGAGCGGCTTCTGGCCGGGGATTTCTCCACTCCATTATCGCCAAGAATAACACGAGAGATGGTTCGATCACTCCCCGACCAATTCCGCCTGGACGAAATCCATCGTGAGATCGCCGCAATAAACGCTCCACCGAATACCGACGACCGACCTATCGCACTCCTTTTGGGAATCGAACTTTGGGAAAGACTCGCCGGTGGTCGGCTCGTTTCGCTTCTATCATCGGTGAGCTTTACCTTTTGGGCGTTCGCGTTTGTGCTGATCGCCGTTTTGTTTTACATAACCGGAAGGTTCTCACGTTCGAAGGGCACCGGCGCGGCCTTCACCGTTATATCTGTCGGCACGATATGTATGTCCATCGAGATCATCGCTTTATATGGTTTTCAGATCGCCGTGGGGCAGCTATATGCCGCAATCGGGCTTCTCTCCGCTATGTTCATCGCGGGGAGCGTAGTCGGTGCGCGATGTTCCTATCGCGGAATGATAGATATGCGGCGATGGCGACTGATTATGCTTTTGGTTGTGCCATTGGCTTTGACGATAATCAGGGTTCCGTCGTTCTCGCCGGGGATCGTTTTGTCGATCGTCATCTACGGGCTGTTCCAATGCTATATCGGTTTCGTTGCAGGCTCGCTCTACGCCCTCGTGTTTGGTTGGACCAATTCAGCCGAAATCTGGAACGAAAAAGCCGCCGGCAAAATATACGCATTCGACCTCTTGGGGGCATCCGTAGCGGCACCCTTGGTCGGAGTTTTTCTCGTTCCCGTTCATGGATTAGAAAGAACGCTTTTTTTGGTCTTTATTTTGATTATATTTGTCTCGATAAATAGATTTAAAAAATAACTACCGGGAGGTTTGAAATGGCTAATATGAATAAGATGATGAAGCAGATGCAGAAGCTTCAGGAAAGCATGGCAAAGGTTCAGGAAGAACTCGTTGAAAAAGAAGTCTCACATTCTGCCGGTGGAGGTATGGTCACAGCTACCGTGAACGGCAGACAGGAGTTGGTCGATATAAAGATATCGGCCGATGTTATCGATCCGGACGACCCGGAGATGCTCGAGGACATGGTTATCGCCGCCGTGAACGGAGCGCTCGAGGAATCGCTCAAGATGGCTCAGGAGGAGATGGCGAAGGTCGCCGGCATCGGTGGAATCCCCGGATTGATGTAAATATGTTATTTGGTTAGTTTGGTCTCGTGGGCTTGAAGTATCGTCCGTAACGCTTGCCTTCGGTGAACTAGTGGAAATGGACGGGACTTTTTCGAGCTTCTGGTAGATGAGCGACATTATGAGAGCGTGCCGCGAATACCCGATTGCGCCTTTGCCGGTATAAGGCAACAACTAAATTTAAATAACCATTGTAGATCTTATACCATACATATAAGCTCAACAAGGGGTTGCAACCCCTTGTTGCATAGCGTATTACCGACGTGCAAGTAAAATATTTGTAAAAATCAATGTGAATATGGTATTACATATAGTGTATATGAGAGGGTAGGATATAGGGAATTTTCTATGGGCGGTTTATTAAAGCTGTTGCACATTCCCGACACCTCCGAATCCATAAATATAGATCGATCTGTCGTTATCGACGGAAAGGGTGATTCCATCTAAGCTGTTATCTATCTCTTCCGGGCTCCAACCGCCACCGAAGAAAAACCCTTGTTCCACTTTGGGATATGCGTGGGTAATCATTCCGGGATTCGAACCGCCGGATTGGAATTGACTTACATACCAAAAATGGCTCACTCCCGATGGTGATGAATAGTTTAATTTTTCTCGTGCCTCTTCGCTCATCCGATCGAACCAGCCGAAACCCAAATCCGCTTCAAAGATTACTAAGAAATATTGTTGATTGATAAAAATGCCGTGTTCGATGTAATACTCGTATTGGATGTCCCATAAATATGCAAGGACGATTGCGGCTTCTCGAACCTTCGCCTTTTTTGCGGCATTGCTGAAACGGAGCAGGGCCAAAGACGCGAGTATGCCGATGATTATCAGGACAATCATCAACTCGATTAGAGTTATACCCAAAACACTACTATGTTTTTTATTTGCCATGACTACGCTGGACTTTCTGTCAGCTCTTTTTTGCGTCCATCATATTCAAGATAATAATAAAAATCCATAATACAACTAAAATTCACGGGAATTCAATCGGGAAGATGATATTCCTGTAATCTCGCGCTGATACTTCCGATGATGATTTTCGTTCTCATAAGGACGGGCATCCGTTTTTCGTCGTCCGTAATCCAGACGAATATATTCCCCTTATGCTCGAAAATTCCGGGAGCTTTGAGTATTGGCTCGACGACGATACAATCGAATTCCCCTGCGGGAACCTCGATCCGCTCCCTTCGGATAACCGCGATGCGAAGTGGATAATTCTTTCCGTCGGTGTGGTTCGGAAGATAGAATGTATCCCCCGGCTCGAACTCGATCAACCGCGCGAAATAAAAGGCCGATAGAATATCCAGGACGTTTGGATATGTCTCGATATCGTAATTTTTGCTTTTTGCATGGTTGTTCTCCTGGTCGAAAGTGAACCATTGCTGAGCGCTGTAGCTCCCCTCGGAAAGGTGCTTTTCGTGCCTCAAAGACCGGAAGTATTCGGTATCCATAAGCGATATAACGCTGTCGTTCACCTTGAAGAAAAGCGAGAATGTTTTATTCGTTCCGGCGCGGGTCTCGAATTGATACGCCGGTCGGCCTTTATATTCGACGATGGAAACGACGGACATCGTGGCCCAACCGGCATTGACAAATCCATAATCGACTGAAAATTTTAGCTCTTCACCTGGCGCAAAGGCATCGGTGAAAACCGGCTTTGGAATATCGAGCGAATCGAGGGCATGGAGTGCGAGGGCAGCTTTTTCAGGATCCTTTTCCACCTTCGCCATGCATGTAATTGCGAAGATCAATACCGCTATCAATATGCTGAATATGATTTTACTTCTCATTGGCGATCTCCGTTAACACCCTTTGCAGTTCGAGCCATATCATATCGCGAACCGTGCGATAGAAATCGATGTCGCAGCCGATCGGATCGGGGATTTCCCTCTTGCCGCCGAGAAGGGATATCCGCGATCCTCGCTCGCATATATGTTTAACGCTTTCCAAATGAGCATATTCCATGCCAAATATAAAGTCGGCTGCGCGTGCAATATCCCGGTTCAGCGCGCGGCTCAGGTGATTCGATATATCAACTCCAAGTTCGGCGGCAACGACGATTGCCTCCGGGGTTGCCAGTGCGTCTTCGATCCCCAATGTTCCCGCAGATGAAAATTCCATATCCATTCCGAGGCTACCTGCGAGCGCTCTCGCCAGACCCTCGGCCATAGGTGATCGGCAGCTGTTCCCGGAACATACGAAAAGCACTCCGATCGATCTATTCCGCATTATCCACCTCCGTTTCCGGGAATTCATCGCGTATCGTTTTCGAGGTAATTGCGCCATCGCGAAGTATAATAATCTTATTCGGAAATCCCCTTGCATCGACCAATGTCGAGGGCCTCGATTTCGGAAGCTCGCCGGAATCGATAACGACGTCGCAGAAGCCTTCGAGCCAATCCAAACAACCATCGAGCCGGAGCGGCGGAACCGATTCCCCGGAGCGATTGGCGCTCGTCGAGATAAGTGGCATGGAGATCGATTCGAGGATCGCTATATTCACCGGATGGGACGCCGCGCGGATTGCTATTCCGCCGACTGGGCCGATCGATTCCGATGGAAATCCCACGTCTTCATGTGGTTCGACAATCGCGGTGAGCGGACCGGGCCAAAATTTATGCAAGAATCCCGCGATTCTATCGAAATTCCCGATCCATTTATTCGCCTCTTCGATAAGAATCAGGTTTATACAGGATGTGGATTCGGGGCGACCCTTCGAGCGATTGATCGCGCGGATAACATCGCCGAATAATGCATTCCCGCCGAGACCGTAAACCGTTTCCGTAGGATAGCAGATTATCCCGCCGTCTCGAACGGCTTCCGTAGCCGCATCGATAGCCTCGCCGACTGGTTTCGCATGATCGATTCGGAAAAGCCTCAATTGTCCTCGCCGCACTCGATAATATCACGGACGATGAATGTCTCGAAACCCCTCGATTCGATCTTAGGCTTGGCTTCGACGGCTTCTTCGTGGTTTTTGAAATTTCCCGCACGCACCTTGTAGTATGGCGGCTCATAGACGCTGTAGATTGGCATATCGAGCGTCTTATTCGCGTGCACCACGAAGCTGTCTGCCGAGGCGGAGCTCTTTGTTGTCAGAAGCTGAACCCGGAATCCGCGGGTTTGCCCGGATGGATTTTCGCTCTCTTCCGGGAGATAATGATCTGCCAAAGACTGATATTCGATTGGCTCCGGGGGATCCTTTTTTTCGGAAACCACAACCTCCGGCACCTCCTCGGCTTCGGGAAGGACGACCTGCCCCGGCTCGCTCGAATCCGGCGCAGGACGTGGCTGGTTGGCGGTTTGTGGAAGATATGCGCATCCGGAAAGCAAGGCTGTAATAAGAATAACGATAAAAATCTTCATCATAGATACCCCTTGAGATCGTCGTCGTCCTTGATCTTTTCGAGGAGGTCGCGTATCTGAGAAATTCGAGTTTTGTGGAGAATGAGGACGACGTCCTTTTCCCGAACAACGACCAGATCGCTTACTCCGAATGCCACAATCGCGCCGTCGGAATCATTAATAATCGTCGATTCATATGTATCGAACGGATGGACGCCGTCGCCTATAACAACGTTCCCCTCGTGATCCTTTTGAATAATTCGTTCGAGGGCGGCGTAGCTGCCGACGTCGTCCCACGTGAATTTCGCCCTCAAAACCGCCACGTTTCGCGATTTTTCCAAAACCCCGTAATCGATGCTAATCGGTGTTAATTTACGAAATACATCTTCGAGAACGGCGGATTCGCTTTCCGTGCCGACTGCCTCGGAATATTTTGAAATCGCGGCGAAGAGTGCCGGCATATACATCTCGATCTCGGCGAGGATACATTTGGCGCGCCAAACGAAGATGCCGGAATTCCACAGGTGTTTATTGTCGAGGAAATATTCCTGTGCGATGAAATGATTCGGTTTTTCCTTGAATCTCGCCACATCGAATGCGGTGAATCCATCGGTTTCATCGAGAAGTTCGCCGATTTCGATATAGCCGTAACCCGTTTCCGGTCTCGACGGTTCGATTCCCAAAAGGACGAGGCTGTCGCTTGTTTCAGCGAGGTTTCCCGCAGCTTTTATCGCCTCGACGAATGTGCTGACCGGTCGGATGAGATGGTCGGATGAAAGAACAAACATGATGCCATCGCCGTGCTGTGCGACGATTTTTGCCGCAGCGAAGCCTATTGCCGGTGCGGTATTTCTGCCGATCGGTTCGACGAAGAAATTGTCGTCCTTCAGCCCGCCGATCTCCTTTTGGATGAGATTTTTGAGATGGTTGCCGGTGGAAATGACGATGTCTTCCGGCGATGCGAGGTTTTCGCACCGCGAGATGGTTTCCTCGAGCATCGTTTTATCGGAGAACAATCGTAAAAGCTGTTTTGGTTTGTGCTTACGGCTCGCGGGCCAAAACCTCTCTCCATGTCCGCCTGCGAGGATAACCGCGAAATTTTTCATAATAGCCTTTCTCGCTCGAAAATCGAAACGCATAAACTGTGTTATCTATAATACTGTTTTGCGTTATATTTTCAAAGAGTAAATTTTCGTGTCTTGTCGGATAAAGGAACATGGTAACCACCCTGTTTTATAATATAAGTGGTGATTGTGTCCAAAAGAACAGGAAAAATATTCTGATTTGGTTGAGCGGGCGAAGGCGAATCGATCTTATTGGAGCAATTCGCCCAAACCTCGACGTGAGAACCGCCCTTGTAACGGTTTCTCCGCGCCGTTGTCCGTTTGGATTACGCAGCTTTGGGCTTAACTCCAAGAGCCTCAAGATGATCCGCAAGATAGACCAGAAAGTTCACCGAATTGGTCTGGCTAAACTCATGACCAAAGCAAATGAACGTGAACCCCGTCATAACATCCCGTGCTGTATGCTCATAG
>CAYNTG010000041.1:0-18044 GCA_964400105.1 uncultured bacterium | reverse complement strand
GGGTCGGCCTCATCTGCGGGCATTGCCCGCCTATTCGACCGTTACGGATTTTGCAAGGTTCCTCGGCTGATCGACGTTGGTTCCACGTAGAACTGCGATATGGTATGCCATAAGCTGCATCGGGATCGAGGCGATTATCGGCATGACGAGTGGGTCTGCGGAGGGTAGATAGATCACATGCTGCGCGAGTTCGGCGATCTTGTCATCTCCATCGGTGGCAATAGCGAGAATCTTCCCGCTGCGTGCGCGGACCTCCTCGATATTCGACACGATCTTGTCATAGAGCGGGTCATCCGTCGCGATAAAGACGGCAGGCATATCGTCGTCGATAAGTGCTATCGGGCCGTGCTTCATCTCGGCTGCGGGATAACCTTCAGCGTGAACATAGCTTATCTCTTTTAGTTTAAGCGCCCCTTCGAGTGATACGGGGTAATTTATTCCCCTGCCGAGATATAGGAAATTATTATATTTATAATATTCCCTTGCGATGGCCTTAATCGCTCCTGTGGATTTCTCTCTATCCAGAACTTGTTGCACCTTTTCGGGAACGGCGAGAAGCTCTTTAACGAGTTCGCGGCCACGGATCATTGAGAGGCCGTGCATCCGAGCGAGGAGAAGTGAAATCTCGCTGAGAACCATCAGCTGGCTGGTGAACGCCTTTGTCGATGCGACCCCGATCTCTGGCCCGGCGTGGATATACACACCGGCATCCGTTTCGCGGGCGATAGTCGAACCGACTACATTCACGATTCCGAAGACCGGCGCGCCTTGACGTTTGGCCTCTCGAAGGGCGGCGAGCGTATCGGCGGTCTCGCCCGACTGACTTATAACGAAAACTGCGTCGTGGTCGCGGATTATCGGGCTTCGATAACGGAACTCCGATGCATAATCGACCTCCACAGGTATCCGTGCAAGTTCTTCGATCAGGTATTTTCCGATCAAAGCGGCGTGCCAGCTCGTGCCACATGCCGTGATAATAATTCGATCGACGTCTTGAAGGTAATCGAAATGGCCCTTGAGTCCATTAAGTCGTGCTGCGCCTTCCTCGATATTCAGGCGACCACGGATTGCGTTGCGAAGGGTATCCGGTTGCTCAAAGATTTCCTTGAGCATGAAATGGTCGTAACCGCCTTTTTCGATCTCGGTGAGAGACATCGACAGCTTCTCGACCTGCGGAATAATCTCCTCGGCATCGAGCGTGCTAATCTTCACCGAATCCGCCTTTATCGTGACGATAGTGCCCTCATCGAGGTAAATCACCCTGTCGGTGTATCGGATAACCGCCGACGCGTCCGATGCCACGATGTTCTCATTATCTCCGATCCCCACGAGAAGCGGGCTTCCGTGCCGCGCCGCGAATATCCTGTCCGGCTCGCCATCGAAAAGCACCGCGATTCCATATGTTCCCTCGATCCTGCGCAATGCCTCGCGCATAGCCTTCCAGAATGGGAGCGTCGTGCCGTCGCCATAGATATCCTCGATAAGGTGCGCGATGACCTCGGTGTCCGTTTCGGTTGTAAAAACATGACCTTTATCGACGAGGTATTGCCTGAGCGCGCGGAAGTTCTCGATGATTCCGTTATGAACGACCGCGATTCTGCCGGTGCAATCGCTATGCGGGTGGGCGTTGATATCGTTAGGTTCGCCGTGGGTTGCCCATCGCGTATGTGCGATCCCGATCTGCGGAGAATCTTCGGTTTTCGATACTATTCGAGTGAGCTTATCTATCTTCCCGGATGTTTTGATGGTCTCGATTTTGCCATCCATAAAATAGGCTATGCCAGCCGAGTCGTATCCTCGATATTCGAGCCTTTTTAGGCCGTCGAGAAGAACTGGAAAAGCCTTGCGAGAGCCAATATATCCTACGATTCCGCACATTTATTATCTCCTTAAAGCAAACCTTTTTGTGAAGGGGCATTAGCTCGTATTCTCTTTTGAAAATATCGCAGGGATTATGCCAGAACCGATATCGCCTTCCGCACAAGTTTTTCGGCTTTTGATTTTGACGACGACTCGGCGATTATTCGAATCACCGGCTCGGTATTCGATGCCCGAACATGCACCCAACCGTCCGCAGTCGTGATTCGGACACCGTCCGTCGTGTCGATTGATTCGGGCGAAAATTCCTCGGTCAGCCGGTCGATATTATCCTCGACCGAGAATGTCGATTGAACCTTCGTTTTTACCATATGAAGCCGTGGGAATTCCGCCGCGAGTTGCGACAGCGATTTTCCTGTTCTCGCCATTCGATGAAGGACTACCGCCGCCGCGAGCGTCGCGTCGCGTCCGGGGTGACACGCCGGAACTATCAGGCCTCCGTTGCCCTCTCCGCCGACCGGAGAACCGATATCGAGCATCCTTCGGGAGACGTTTATCTCGCCGACCGGCGTGCGCTCGACCCTTTGGCCGATCGATTCGACCATCGCGCTCGTCGATAGGTTCACCACGATCGGGCCGGGCACGAAATTAATCACCTCCGCCGCGCCGATAGCGAGCGTGAACTCCTCGCCGATAGCGCGACCGTTGGCATCGACCAGCGCGAGGCGGTCGGCATCCGGGTCTGTGGCGAGTCCGATATCCGCCGAATGTTCGATAACGGCTCGCTCCAGAGCGGATAGGTTCGCCGGGATCGGCTCCGGTTCGTGGCGGAAATCGCCGTCCGGTTCGCAAGCTATCGGGATCGTCTCGCATCCGAGTTTTTCAAGAAGCGGAAGCAGCGTGATCGCGCCGGTGCCGCCGTTGGCATCGACCACAACGCGAAGCTTTGCATCGCGCACCGTTGCCGCTTCGAGCCAGCCCAGCCACAGCACTTTATCGACATGAATCCTCGCGGCCTCACTCGCTATGCTGTAACCGCCGATTCGGTCGAACCGTGCCCATTGCGTCGGTTCGTCTTTTTCGGACATCAGTCTGTTGAAACCATCGACATCGAGGAAGAGCCCGCCTTTTTCGAGGAATTTGAGCGCATTCCATTGGGATGGATTATGGCTGGCCGTCACGATCACGCCGCCTGCCGCGCCGATCATCTCGGCATATACCTCGACGGTAGGCGTCGTCTGGATTCCAATATCGATTATATCTCTTCCGGCAAGCTGCAACGCCCCGCATACGAGGCGCGATATCGCTCTTCCGCTGGGCCTGCTGTCCCTCCCGACGACGATCGGGCCATCCGGCAGGATTTTCGATAGTGCAACAGAGCGCCCGATCAAGACATCGGGTGTCAGGCCTTCGCCGACGATTCCGCGGATTCCGCTGATACTTTCGCGTAACATTTTATAATGCCTTTCAAAGAATTATTTTATCGCCTACAAAAAAGGATAAATTGTCGTTTGTCAAGGACGCTTATGGTCGATTGAATAGAATAATATTCTGGAGAAATCGCGGTCCTCCCGTTGGTTGCCAACAACACACGTTACATTCGATTGTATGAATCACCTGTTCTGTTAATTCGAAAAATGACGTTTAATAACCTCTTCAAAAAAACGTTTGCCTATAATTTCTATCTTGTTTTCCGTCACAGAACCATTTGGAGCACGGGAAACGAACTTCTCCGCCTTAGAATCATAACCTAGCTCAGATATAGAAATGGTATTTGGCATAGAAAGATTATCAAGTAATTCGTAATAATACGAACCAGAAGGTTCTTCACGAGCGATGTGTAAAGTAACGTGGCACTTATCTTTTAAGTAATGACTTTTTGAACCGAAAAAGAAAAGATACCTTGCCGTACGTTCACCTCTTACGAAGTCTATACGGAAGAACCAGGTTCTTTTTGCAGATTCTCCTACGCGCAAACTAATATACTTTTCATATTCCAGCATTCCGAAATCTTTAAAATAGATTTTTACTAGCGGGGACGCTTCATCTATCATAGCTGCGGTTTGGCGCATATATCCTTTTAATAAATCGATAGCGCTTTTCCAAACCTCATATTCGTTAGCGATTTTTACTCTTTCGCCTGCATCGAATCTTTCGGCGAGTGATTTTGCCCATTCTATACGTTCTCTTTGTTCGTCAGCTGCGGCCTCGTATTCCTCCAAACTTTCTTCAACACATTCAGATATAAGTGAAAGAAACTGAGATAAATCGGAATATTGTGTTTCTTCGAGTGCATCATAATAACGCATTCGGTCTTCACGTGTTACAATTGCTATCGGGAAACCAAACCTCATAAGAATTAAATTCATTAAAAGCCTGGCTACCCGCCCATTGCCATCTATAAATGGATGAATATATACTAACCAAGTATGAGCAACCGCAGCATATATTAATCCATCTGCAGCAGCAAAGTTCTCACCAGGACAACTAACTGAACCAAGCCAATTACTAAAACCTTCCATTTCAGACGCAATTTTCTCTGGCCCCGGAGGTATGTATTTTGAACCAGATATTTCAACAATTACATTTCTATACCTGCCTGCGTTTTCATTGTTTATTCCCTTAAGAACTAATTGGTGTATTTGACGAACATCGTATTCTTTGATCGGTTTAGTTATATCTGTGGCTAATTCCTCTAAATAATCCACAGCGGCAGCTAAATTTTTCGCTTCTGCTTGGTCCTTAAGAGGCTTACCGGTTAACGTAAGACCCATTTCGACGACCTGGCGCGTCTCCCCGACATTTAACGAATTGCCCTCTATTGCGTTAGAATGGTAAATATTTTTTATACGGAAATACTGCCGTAATCTATGAAGAACTACAGGAGTTAGTTTCCCGCTTTCACGCATATCGGCAACCCGGCCAGCGAGTTTCTCTATAAATTCCTTTTGTGGAGCTCTATACGAATAAAGTGTATTTTCGATTTCTATCCACTCTAATGCCATTTTGCACCTCGTTTTAAATAATCCGTTTTTAGTATGTCTAATTATTCAATTATTGTAACATGTATATTGACGATGTGCCATTCTCAGCATCCCATTCCCCATCATCCAATCCCGATAATTTTTCCCCCTTATTCAACAACTCAAAAAAAACCATCTTTGCTCCCCGCTTCCCGGTTGCATAAACAATCTAATAAAATTTACCCCAGACGGCAAGAGGATTTTACCCGAAATCGAGCTACCAGTGGCAAGCGTGTAGATATTAAAAAAGACCGGAAAATCGATAGTCATTTTTTTTGCACTATCACCATTCGATTTTCCGTTGACTTTTGCCATGCAAAAAACTAAAATACATAATTATTTTATAGCTAAATCGAATCGGTCGACATCGGCAATTATAACCGTGACAACCTATCAAAAAAAGGGATATATCGATGAAAGCTTCTATGAAAAAAATACTGATAACCGGCGCTTGCGGGCAGATCGGAACCGAGCTTACGACGGCGCTTCGCAAAAAATTCGGAGGCGAAAACGTCGTCATCTCGGATGTTCGCGAGCCGGACGATAAATCGATGCTGAAAAGCGGACCTTTCGAGAAATGCGACGTCACGGATATCGAGCAGCTCGATGCGATAATCGTGAAATACGACATAGATACGGTATTCCACATGGCGGCGATACTCTCGGCGGTGGGGGAGAAGTATCCTCTGAAATGTTGGGATGTCAACATGAACGGCACGATCAACGTGCTTAAAGTCGCTGTCGAGCGAAAGCTTACGCGCGTGATTATGCCTTCGTCTATCGCTGCTTTTGGTCCGGACACACCGTGCGATAACACGCCGAACGACACAATCCTGCGACCGACCTCGATGTATGGTATTACAAAGGTCTGCGGCGAGCTGCTTTGCGATTATTATTTCCAGCGCTTCGGTATCGATGTCCGCGGCCTCCGCTATCCGGGGGTAATCTCCTCGGAGGTGCTGCCCGGCGGAGGCACAACCGATTTTGCCGTCGAGATATATTACAAGGCAATCACCGACGGCAGATACGAGTGTTTCCTCGACAAGAACACGATGCTTCCGATGATATACATGCCGGATTGTATCAAGGCGACGATCGATCTGGCGTATGCCGATTATAAAAATCTTGTTCATCACAGTGATTTCAACCTCGCGGCCTTCAGTGTGACACCGGGGGGAATTGCTGAGAGTATTCGCAAATTTATCCCGGATTTTGAGTGCACATATGTTCCTGACTATCGCCAGAAAATCGCCGATTCGTGGCCGAACAGCATCGACGACTCGGTTGCGCGCATGGAATGGGGCTGGGAACCGGAATGGGACCTCGACTCGATGACCCGCGACATGCTCGAAAAGCTGGGAAAACGACATGAAAGTGGAAGATTGTATCACTGAGGATCGCTCCTCGCGCCAGCCGTCGGCTAATTCAATTTTCAGATTCCCATGGATGAAATCCCAGTTCGCGAAGCGCTTCGCCGGCGAGATAAAGGCTTCCGGCGACGACTATCGGAGCGTTCGATTCGGCGATGGATTGTGCGGAGGCGAGCGCACCCCGGATATTTGGCTTCTGAATGACAGGGAATCCTGTGCTTTGAACGATGGAGGCTAGTTCCGAAATCGAAGCGGCACGCGGAAAATCGAACGTCGTCAGAACAATCCCGGACGCATGTTTCTCTATAATCCTAAATATCGATGGAATGTCTTTATCCCGATTTGCGGCGAAGACCCACACCGGCTTGGCCTCCTTCCATAGTTCCGCCAACGTTTCAACGATGCGCTCGAATGCCATCGGGCTGTGCGCACCATCGACGATAATATCGTTCGTAAATCTCGATTTCGGAATGTTATTCGCGGGGAAAATCTGCATTCGCGCCGGCCAAACGGTGTTCGATAGTCCTTCTCGCACGAAGATTTCGCCTGTGCCGAGAATACTCGCCGCCGCGACCGCACAGGCGGCGTTCTCCGCCTGAAAGCGTCCGATGAGCGACAATCGAAGGTCCTCATAACGGACATCCGGGCCGGAAAGATCGAATGATGTTTTTTCGCGGTTAATGCGGATTTTGGCGATTTGCCAATCCTCATCGATCTTTGAAAGCGGTCCCGCGCCAATCTTTGCGGCGTGGGCATTAATGGATCGTCTCGCGGAATCGATCTGCCGGCCGATAACGGCCGTGACACCGCTTCGGAGGATGCCTGCCTTTTCCGAGGCGATCTCCGCGACCGTGTCGCCGAGCGCGTGGGTATGGTCGATACCGATCGTCGTGATTATGGAGAGCGATGGCTCGATAGCGTTCACGGCGTCGAGACGCCCGCCCATTCCGGCCTCGAAAATGGCGATATCGACACCGCTTTCTGCGAATATCTCGACCGCCGCGCCGGTCAAAATCTCGAAGACCGTCCGGAAAGAGCGCTGCGCATTGTTTTTCAACGCAATACTTGTCAGCTCGTCGATTTTCTTCGCAAAGATTTCGCCATCGACGCATCGACCATCGATCCTGATTCGCTCGCGGATGTCGATCAGGTGCGGCGATGTGAAAAGCCCGACGCGCAATCCTCTTGCGCGAAGGATCGAATCGAGCATCGCGGCGGTCGAGCCTTTGCCCTTAGAGCCTGCGATGAGCACCGATTCGAACTCGCGTTGACGGTTCCCTCTTTCTTCCAAAACAGAGCGAAATCTCTCGATGTCCAACTCCGTTGTGGCATAGACCGGCGGCCCGGCAAGCTTCTCGTTATCGACAAAGGAATAAAGGCGTTCGACGGCCTTTTCAAGATGAGTATAGGATTTCATCGGCTTTTTTTCGATAGTTTTTTGATGATCGTCGCGACCGCGAAAAATATCGCCAGCGTAAGCACGATCGTTGCACCGGACGGTATATCGAGAATATAGGAAATGGAGAGGCCGATTATCGAGGCGATAACACCAGTCGCGATGGATATTGGAAACAACGAGCCGAACCGCCTGCCGATCAGCATCGCTATCGCGCCGGGAACCACCAAAAGCGCCGTTACCAGGATGATCCCGGCGATCTGAATAGATGCTATCACCGCCAGCGCTATAAATACCAAAAGCGTCGCCTGTATCGGATCTACCGGGATGCCGGAATGCCGTGCCATTTGTTCATCGAACGCAAAGAACTCCAATTCTTTGTAAAATAAAGCGATAAAAATAAAGGTCAGAATCGCGACCGCTATAAGGAAAAATAACTCCGTTCGTCCCACCGCAAGGATATTCCCGAAGAGGTAGCTCATAACCGTGCCGGTATAACTCGTTGCAAACGAAAGCAGTAAGACTCCGATTGCCATCGATGTGGCCATAACAATCCCGATGATCGTATCGCGATCGAGTGAACCTCTTTTAGATGAAAACGCCACCACCAATGCCATCGCTACGGCGAAGATGGTCGCCGTCAAAAGCGGATCGATCCCGAGGAAAAGCCCCAATGCAACCCCACCGAACGCCGCATGGGATATGCCCTGCCCGATAAATGCCATCTTCTTTGCTATGATGAAAACCGAAAGCAGGCCGCAAAGCCCTCCGGCGATGACCCCGGCGAGAATTGCCCGCTGGAAAAACGTATATCCGAATGCCTCAATCATCGTGTTTCTCGAGGGTTCGCTTTGGAAATCCATGAATCAGAAGCTCACACTCCGTTCCGAAAGTCGCGCGGAGGGCGTCGTCGGAAAGCTCTTGTGGTCGGCTGTGGAAATGCAGCTTCCGGTTGATACACGCGATATTGTCGGCGTGCCGCGTGATCATTCCAATATCGTGGCTCACAAGGATTATCCCCAGATCGAGATCGTCGCGGAGCTTCACAATAAGTTTCATGAACCTGTCGGTGGTCTCGACATCGACTCCGGCCTCCGGTTCGTCGAGAAGAAGCACAGACGATTCCGAGGCCAGCGCCCGCGCGATCATTATCCGTTGGAGCTGGCCTCCGCTGACCTCGGTAACGAGTCGATCCGCAAGGTCCTCGACACCGACGAGCTCCATGGCGTGCATCGCGGCCTCTCGATCGGATTTACCTATCCGCCGCAGGATACCGATCCGGCCATATCTCGCCATTATCACCGCACGCATGGCTGTGATCGGGATGATACGCTCGAAATAATGCTTTTGAGGAAGGTATCCGATTGTGAAGCCGTCGGCGACGGCCTTTCTTCGCGGTTTTCCGCCGAGCAGCACCTCGCCAACCTCCGGTTCGATCTCACCGAGGATGACCTCGAGCAAAGTGGTTTTACCCGCTCCGTTCGGGCCGATAAGACCGATGAGTGTCTTGCGTTCGAGGGACATGCTTACCGAATCGAGCGCGATTTGCCCGCCGCGATGGACGGTGACATCGCGAAGCTCGATAAGCGGCTTATTCGAGTCCGGTTGCGATAGCATTTAGGTTACGCTCCATAAGTTCGATATAATCCTCGCTGGCCTGCCCCAGCGGATCGACATCGACGATCGGTATATTAAGCTCGTCGGCGATTATCATCGCAGGCTTCGGCGAGACCTGTGGCTCCGAGAAGATCGCCACGGCCTCTTTCTTCTTTGCCGATTCGATGATGTTCTTAAGCTCTTTCGGCGAAGGCTCTTGCCCCGGAAAAGGCTCCAGAATATCTATTACTTTAATATTGTATCTTCGGAAGAAGTAAATGAATGACCCGTGATGAAGGATCACCGATTTCCCGGCGAACGGTTCGAGTTTTGACATGGCGTTTTCGGAAAAGGCCTCGATCCGTTTTGAGATTCGGGCGGCGTTTTTCATATAGAATTCCGTATTCGGCGGGTCGGCTGCAGCGAATGCCCTGGCCATAGTCGGAATGATTATCGTCGCCATCACGTTTGGGTCGAGCCATACGTGCGGATTTCCGTGGGCGGGCATCTTACCGCCGGCTTTGAGACTTCTGCGCATCCTTTCCGGGACAGCCGGTAGCGAAGGAACCCCGGCAGCGACCGGATATATTCGAGGGCCGTCCTTCGCGGCGAGGGCTATCTTCGCAGCCCAGTCGTCGAGGCCCATCCCGATATGGAATAGGATAGCGGAGTCCTCGAGGTTTTTGACATCGCCGGGGGTCGGCTCGTATGTATGCGGATCGGCACCGGGCGGAAGGAGAACATGGATCACTGCGCGGTCTCCGGCGATGCTCGCGGCTATCGATTCCAGCGGCTGAATGGTTACGAAAACGGAATAGACATCGTCCGCAGATTCCTTCGACGGTGGTGCTTTAGCTTTGTCCTCTTTCGCGCACCCGATAAAAACGGTAAGCGCGAAAAGGCAAAGGAAAGCGGCGCTCGAAATAATCTTGTCGCCGGTCATTTTTTTCATCGCATTGCCTTTAAAAAACTTCGCCCTTCGAGGGCATTTTCACATACAAAACGGCCGGATATCGTCGCCGACGAAATCGGTCATCCTGTGCGGAAGCCCGGAACCGTCGGTCGGGACGCCGTAAATCTCGCGGTCGCCGTCGCGATAGCTCACCCAAAATATCCAGCTTCCGTCCGGCGACCAGCACGGGCTGATATCCTCGCCGGGATCGATAGTCAGCATCCGTGCGCCGGAGCCGTCCGAACCGATAATCGCTATATCCCATTGATTATCCATGAACGCCTGATACGCGATAAGGCTTCCATCCGGCGAGATTGCAGGATTCTCGATGCCGTAATCGGTTTGCGTGATATTGCACGGAGACTCGAGATCGACCGGGAATTTCCATATATCGCGAATCCCGTTCGAGGATAGCACGCAATATATCGCAGAACCATCCGGCGCCCATCGCGGAGAATATGCATCGACATCGGCGGCAGAAAGCTCGATAACGCTGTCGGGATTCGAGATATCGAGCATCGCAATCCCCAAACGTCCGGCGTAATAGGTTCTCACGAACACTATCGATTCGCCGCCGGGCGACCATGCCTGCGAATCGTCGTTGCCCTCATATTCTGTGAGACGAACGATCTCGCCGCCACCGGACGGCATGAGGGCGAGTTCGAGATCATATGTTGAAAAGAACCATCGTTTCGTAGCGAAACATATCGTCCCGCAACCCGGCGATATTGCCGGATTGCCGTCGAATTGGGCATCGTCGGTGAGCCTTTCCAAAGCCGCGCCGTCGCCTCGAATTCTGAAAACCTCCCAACCTCCGTTTTCCTTGCCGCCGAAATAAATCCATCCGTCGGTGGAGACGGAAATCCCCCATTTTCCACAGCCCTCGGCGAAATCGGTTATCCTCGAAGGCGTTCCATCGGGGAGGTTCATCGACCAGATATTCGGAGCGCCATCGACGTTCGAGACCCAGCAAAGTGTGCATTCCGGCCCGACTCCGGGGCCTTCCGGCTCGGTCTCGCAGGCCATGAATATTATTGCAACTATTACACCAAAGACTATCAATTTTTTCGACATTTCAGTAATTATAAACGAGAATTTAGGAGTGTCAAGTTCATTGGTGTTGACGCGCCGATAGAGTGAAAAGGCATCCGCACTTTCATAAGCTCATTCCCGCAAAGCGACGATGTATCGCTCCCTGTCGTTATAATCCCTTAAAATCTCTATCGAGGAAAGGCTGTTTTTCAAAAATGCCGCAATCTGTGCACCCATTTCCTCGTGGATCTCCATAGCCAAAAAACCGCCCGGACGAAGCCTCCTCCTTGCGATCTCGACGATCTTCAATATCGACTCCATACCATCGGAACCGCCATCGAGTGCCTCGACAGGATCGAACATAACCTCCCGCGAAAGCGATTTCATCTCCATCGACAACACATACGGTGGATTACTGACGATAAAGTCGAATTTGCTGGAACATTCAATCGATTTTTCGTCGGAATAGAGGTAAATCCTGTCGATAACGCCATAAAGTTCGGCATTTTTGCGCGTAAGCTCGATTGCCGCATCTTCGATATCGATTCCGCACATCCTGATGTTGGGGCGCTCGGCGAGGATATTAACGCATATCGCACCGCTTCCAACACCGAACTCGAACCCGAACGCCGCCGAGTCGCGGTCGAGCCTTTCGAGGACGATCTCGACCAGCCTTTCGGTCTCCGGCCGAGGGACGAATACCCCCTTTTCGAGAAGGATACGTCTTCCGAAAAATTCCCATTCGCCGAGGATTAGTTGCAGCGGCTCGCCGTTCGATCTTCTCGAGATAATATCTTCGAACCGATCGAGTTCATTTTGCGTAATATCTTGTTGGATATAAACTTCCGCAGAAGAGCATTCGAGAACCGAGGCCAATGCAAACGCCGCTTCGCGCATGGGATTCTCGACCCCGGATACTCGAAGAGAATCGGAGGCTTTGCGTATAACTTCCCGAACAGTCAAATGTTACCGGGGATTTCCTTTAACTTACCGCGAACCCTTTCGATATTAACTGCGTCCGGAAAGTCGGTGAGGATTCGATTGTAATGATGCGCCGCCGCTACGAGGTCTCCCGAATCGTGCGCTAAATCGCCGAGCAGCTCTACCGCTTGCGATGCGTGATATCCATCGGGAAAATCGTTCGCAATCCGCGTCAAATCGTCCTTGCATCCGGCAATATCGTCCAACTCGATCTCGATATTCGCCCGGTTCCACAAAAGCAGATCGGCCCACGGCTGTGAAGAGTGCTTCTCGATAAGATCGTCGAATTTTTGCAGGGCATCGGCGACCCTGTCCTGTCGCATGTCTTTGAATGCCGCCGATATCTTCTCGATATCGTCGGACTCACTCGCGTCGGCGATCAGGGCGAGGTATTGCACCGCGTCGTTCGCCTCGGTGGATTTCGGAAAACTCAGAACCACATTTCGGAAAAAGATGCCTGCGGTATCCGAGGCTCCCCTGAAAAATGCCAATTCGCCGAGACCGAATATCGCCCACGGGTCCTGCGGTGCGACGCTCCTGCGCTTCGCGATGGTCCTCTCCGCCCCGGCAAGATCCCCCTCACGAAGATAGACCTCCGTCAATCCGCGATATGCCTGCGCCGTCTGCTCGACACGCGGATATTTATCGATTGCATCGGAGAAATATTGTTCCGCCGCAGCGAGATCGCCACGATCTTCGAGCGAAATAATTCCAAGAAGAACGTGCGCGCCAGAAGCGATACCCGCGCTTTTGGATTTCGTCAATCCATCGAGAATCTCGACGGCATTCTCGATCCGGCCCTCCGCGCGAAGCGAAATCGACATAATAAGGCTCGACTCGCCGGAGAACCTCGGATCGGCATCGAGGAGATATTCGCCAGCCATTATCACGGCGTCGTGTGCGCCGGCGGTCTGGGCCTCGGACATGAATCCGAGAAGATACGCCCCCTTCAATCCGCGCTTTTTTTCGGCATCCATAAGGCTGCTCACGGCACCGGTATAGTCGCCCTGCCTCGCCTGAAGACGTGCGAGCAACCGGTCGATACGATCCCCCTGAACCCCTTTTCCGTGAAGCTTTTCGACCGCCCTGGCGAGTTCGTCGAGTTGATCCGGATCGGCGGAAACCTCGTTCATTCGGCGCTCGACATCGGGGAATCTATCCGGGTATTTTTCCAGATATAGGGAATATTCGTCGGAGGCATCGACCCATTCCCCCTCGACCTCGTAAATCGAAGCGATCTCCATAGCATAAGCAGCGGGGTTATCGCCACGCTTTCGGGCCTCGACAAGAAGATCCACAGCTTCATCGACATATCCCCATGTTCGGAACGATTCGAATATCCTGCGAACATTGTTCTCGTTTTTCGGGGCAAGCTCGACAGCCGTGTCGAACGATTTTTTCGCGCTTTCGGAATCGCCCATCGAGATAGCGATATCCCCCTTCTCGATCCAGAGGGATGCATTTTTTGGGCTTTCCACAAGCTCCATCTCGATGATAGAGAGTAGCGCACGGTTGTCCTTGAGGATTCGATAGGTCTGTTTCAGGAGATTTCGGAGCATTGCATCGCTCGAATGCTCTGCCATCAGCGGTTCGAGAACATCTCGGGCGTCCTCGAATTTTTCGAGGGCAACGTAGCGTCTGGCGAGTTCCAGGTCGCGGGCGAAATCGGCGTAACTCACCGGAACCAAAAGAATTACTACGAGAGCTAATATTATCGATTTATTTTTCATTTTCTCCGGGTATCGGTGTTCTTTCCTCGCGAAGAGCCTTGAAATATTCCTTTATAAGCGTCTCATATTCCTTTGGATATGGCTGATTTAGCGCCCTTAATAGCTTCTGCTGCAAGAAATCGCGCCTTTCGCCGAAGTCCTCGGGAAGGCTATCCGGACTCTTGTGCGCGATGTCCTTTCCGGTGTGGCTCTTTCGCTTTTTGTCATACTCTTGGCGGTGCAGCGATTTCTGGACATCGAGCATTCGGTTCATTATGCGATCCTGCCGCTGAAGGGTTCGGTCTGTGGCCCCGCGTTTCCGAAGGTCCGCGACGACCTCCTCCATCTCCTCGACGATATCGTCCATCCGCCCGGCGATATCGGATCGTCCGGCGGCCTCTTTGGCAAGCTCACCCATCGTTTTATGGACGCTCTCCTGCTCGGCGGCGAGCCGCGCCGCAGCAGCCTGCTGATCGATAGACATCCCTCCGGGCTGCGTTTGCGGGCTTTGACCCTGAACGAGCGGTATCGTGCCCTGATTGATCTGTCCCTGTTTGTCGCACATGCTCTGCATCTGCTGGGAAAAGCTCTGCGAGCCGCTGCAGCTGGAGGAGCTGCTCATTTGATCCATTGTTTCGAGGAGCTTTTCTGCGGCGAGATTCATCGCGGCCATAGCATCCAGACCCTTGGGATATGCCCCGTAGCCGCGCCCCTGTTCGAGATCGGCGAGCATAGCTTCGACCTGACGGTTGGCCTCGCCGAGGAGCGCGCCGATGCTCGGCGGGATCATGAAATTCTTCTGTGCGATCTCCATAACATCGATAGTAACGCGCTTCAGCCCGGAACCGATATTCACGCCTTCCAAAGCCAATCCGCGCGCGATGTCGAAGTTCCGAAGGTCTGCGGCGAGCTTCTGGCCGATCGATTCCTGCCTCGAAGAAAGGTCGAGAAGGCTAAATATTGCCTTGCGAATCTCGGCCATCGTTTCGGCGGAAAGCATCTGCTGCATTTGTTGCTGCATCTGGGCGAGCTGCTCGGCGGTCTGCTCGAACTGTTCGGAAAGCTCCTTCGACTTGCCCTGACACTGTTTCTTAGAGCCGGATTGCATCGAGGCTTTGCACTGCTTCGATTTGCTGCTCGGACTGTTTTCCGATGTTTCCTCGGAAAGCTGTTTCGCCGCATCGGTCGGCATATCAGGGAACTCCGACATCATCTCGGCAAGTTCTTCGAGGCCCTTCTCGAGAAGCTCGCTTCCCTGCGTAATACGATCCTGCATCCTTTCGGCCTTGTCGCCCTTTTCAAGCCCTTCGCTCACGTCGTTTTGCATCTCCTCGAGCTTCTCCGCAAGTTTTTTCATATCCTCGATCCGCTGCTCGACCTTCATGCGTTTGAGAAGCGAGAGCGTCCGGTCGAGGCGTTCCGAAAGCTCCTCCTGCGACATCTTGAACTCTTCTGCGGCTCGTTTCAATTCCTCCGGATCCATCGATTGGAGAGCTTCTTGCAGCTTTTGCATCGCCTCGCGCATCTCGTCGGTGGCGACCTCCTCCATAAGCTTCTGAATCTCCATCATCTTATCGATGATATCCGATGCCGCCATCTGCTGTTCGACTATCTTATCGGTCGTTTTCTGGTAGTCCTCGGCGGTTTTCTGAAGCTCCTTCAAAAGCTCGTCCTGTTTTTGTAGCGCCTCGCGAATATCTTCGCGCCGTTCGTAGCCGACCTCAGATTCGCTCCGAATCTCGCGCGTGATCTCGACCAAATCCTCGCCGATGTCGCGCTCCTTCCGCGCGATCTCCTCCATATCGACGATCTGCTGCTCACGCTCGCCGGTGATCTCCTCGACGATCTCGTCGATGCTCGGGAACCTTGCAGCATAGACCTTGCTGACGTCCATCTTCGGGCCGGTGACGGCGTCGTTGTCGTAAGCTTCTACCCAATAAAGAATTACATCCTCCGGCACGAGGCCTATCTCGTTCAAATCCCACGGAAAATCGATCCCGACCTGCCGAAGCCCGCCGAATTCGGCGTGCATCGAAGTGCGAAGGGTGTCTGCGGGCGAATCCTGGATATAATAGGCGACCTGAAATCTCGAAAAACCATAGTCGTCCTCGGCGACGATCGAGAGCGGGATCGTCAACTCCTCCGAAAGCTGGACATCGGTCGCCGGACTTGTGATCTCGACCGATGGATACTCGTCCATACGAACACGCACCGGATATTCTATCGGGTCGTCGTTGAAAAGCCCCTCGCTATCGATGACATCGAGATGATAGCTGCGATTTTTCGTCGCCCTGAAACCCACCTTTGCATATCGTCCGTCGATCTCGAGCATTTTTTCAGTCGAATCGGAAAAGAAAATCGAGCCTTCGACAATGTCCTTCGAGAAGCGCGTATTTATGGTAACATAAGTCCCATAAGGCACATCGACAGCGCCCTCGTTTTCTTCGAGTGTCTGAGTTGCAAGGCCGGTATAATCTGGATAATTAAGCGTGATTGTCATGTTGACAACGCGCGGGCGATCGACAACCTGAACCCGGTATTCCCGACTTAAAAAGTCGCCCCCCTCGACGCGATAGACGAAGTCACGCTTGACATCCTCGAAAAGGAAGCCCCATTCGTGTGGGTTATCCTTATCTTTTTTGGCCAGATATTCCCGCTCATCGCGCTCCCCCGCGAATTTACGATATATTAAAACCTTTTCAGGAAGCTTGCCGGAGACCTCGACAGCGATCTCGAGGTCGTCGTATTTTGTTATCTGCGCATCGCCCGGCTCGATATCGAGCGAGGTCAGCGTCGGACGCATCATTTCGGCAAATGGATTAGCACCACGAATCAGGCCGGTGCGAAATGTCGATGGAAAAGCCGCCGATAGGCCGACACCGATGATAATCGCCAGCGCGAGGAACGCCGATTTTTCGCGGATCGAACCGAGCGAAGCCAATCGCCACGGGCGAAGCTTCCCAATCCTCTCGCCGGTATCGACTATGGCCGCTTCGACGAGCTCCGGCGAGTATCCGAGCCGCCCGGCATCGATATTCAAAAAATCGAACGACGAGATCAATCGCGATTTAAGCTCTGGGTAAATCCCCTCGAACCAAATAGCGATAGTGCGAAGCTTAGGCCGTTTGATCGCCGGCCACGCGACTAATCGAAACGCCGCCAATAGAAAAATCGCTATCCACGCAAAAAAAAGCAATTTCCTCATGGGGGTTTCCATGAAAAGAATCCCGTTGATCATCACGATGGATAATCCGGCGATCGATATTATCGATAGCGCCAAAAGAGCGCCGCCGGTCATCGAAACGGCCGTCACGGCGCGTCGTCCGGTGCCGAGAAATCGAAGTATCTTGCTTTTAGTTTCAGACATCAGCGTGTCATCGCATAGACGATGATATTTGTTCCCATCTCGAGCGCGGCCTTGCGCTTTTCGGGTGTATCCTTATGCACCTCAACGTCTTCCCAGCCATCACCGAGGTCGCATTCATAGGTATAAAAAACGACCAGTCGTCCCTCGTGGAAGATGCCGAAACCCTGTGCCGGTTTGCCGTCGTGCTCGTGGATTTTCGGCAGGCCTTGCGGAAAATCGTAGAAGCAATGATATATCTCGTGGTCGAATGGCAGCTCGACCATCTCTTTATCCGGGAACAACCTTTTCATCTCGCGACGGAACGATTTATCCATACCATAGTTGTCGTCGGCATGGAGAAAACCGCCGTTCGTAAGGTAAATTCTCAGCCTATCGAGTTCCTTATCCGTGAAACGGACTCCGCCGTGGCCGGTCATGTAAATATAAGGATAGTTGAAAAAATCGTCGTCGGTCGGTTCGATATATTTCCCGGTGGAAATGGCCGGAATACCGGCATTTTTATTCGCATATTCCGTCAGGTTGGGTAGCGCCGAAGGATTGGCATACCAATCCCCCGAACCGCTGTATTTCAGCTGCGCAATAGTGAAAGGCACGGGGAAGCTATCCGCGGAACGAATTCCCGAAATAAGAATAAATAGAATTACTATGCCACGAATAAACGTTTTCATGTAATAAATAGAATGCAGATTTCATACCCAAAACCAAATCATTATATATATCGAAATCATAAAGTCAACGCTTACACGTGTGCGGTCGTTGTTGGGGGCGTCGCCCGACGAGCGTTCCTGCTCGTCGGGCCG
>CAYNTG010000040.1:11913-18870 GCA_964400105.1 uncultured bacterium | reverse complement strand
AATACGACATGTCCAAATACGGCGCAACGGTTGGGGCGCTGGCGCGCAAAATGGGGAATAAAAAAAGGGATGGCAAAAGCCATCCCTTTGCGCTAATCCGAGAAATCGAATCAGTCGAAATATTCGGCGAGGACGGAGATGACCTCCGTTCCGACGCGCTTCTGCGATTCCGCGCTGGACGCGCCGAGATGCGGCGTGCAACAGACGTTGTCGTGCTTGGGAAGATCGACGTTGTCGGTCGGTTCCTTCTCCCAAACATCGACGCCGGCACCGGCGAGTTTGCCGGAATTCAAGGCGTCGAGAAGAGCCTTCTCATCGACGACTCCGCCACGCGCGGCGTTGATCAGATACGCGCCGTCCTTCATTTTCGCAAGTTCCGGTGCGCCGATAACATAGCCTTCCCCGGCTTTCGGAATATGCAGACTTAGGAAATCGGAATTGGCGAGGACATCGTCCATCGATTTAATCTCGACGAAATCGAGCGGGGATTTTTCGACGAATTTGTCGAAAGCGATGACCGTCATACCTAACGCGTTCGCCTTTTTGGCGAGCGACTGACCGATTCGGCCTATCCCGATGATACCGAGTGTTTTACCGGCAAGCTCGATACCCTTGTATTGCTTTTTAAGCCACTCGCCTTTGCGCATTGTCACGTTGGACTTGTGAAGATTTCTCGCAAGCGAGAACATGTGCGCGAGAGCGATCTCCGCGACGCCAGCGCTCGATGCGTTCGGCGTGTTGCGAACATCGACACCCTTGCTGCGGGCGTATTCGTGGTCGATATTGTCGATTCCGACACCGCCGCGAATTATCACGCGGAGGTTTTTGCCGGCATCGATAGAGGGCGTGCGAACCTTCGTCGCGCTGCGAATAACGACCGCCTCGTAAGGATCGATATTTTTCGTTAGGTCTTCGAGCGACTGCCCGATCATAACATCGGCGCCCCAGCGCTTTTTGATTTCATCGATAGCGCCCTGATCCATCTTGTCGCAAATCATTATCTTAGCCATATCTTCTCCTTAAATTTGAAAAAGGGAGAATCCGACGCGGTGCGACGGCATTCTCCCTGTCGATTTATTATCTATCGAGCGAAACGGAAACGCTCAATTAGAATCCGAGAATGTCGTCGATGTTCGCGAGAAGTTCCGCGATGTCCTTCTCGTATATGTCGCCCATGTGTGCGATTCTAAAGGCTTTCTCTTTAAGTTTGCCGTATCCGTTGGAGATCACCATTCCGCGCTTGCCGAGTTCGGCGTTGAGGTCGGCGACGGAGATACCCTTCGTGTTTTTAATACAGCTCAAACTCACCGAGTAAAATCCCTTTTCGGGGAACATCTCGAAACCGTGCGATAAGGCCCAATCGCGAACCATTTTCGCCTGACGCTCGTGGCGCGCCCATCGGTTATCGAGGCCCTCTACGTCGAGGATTCTCTTGCACATTACATTGAGCGCGTTGACAAGGCTGACCGCCGGCGTCGATGGCGTCTGGTCTTTCTCGTTCTTTTTGATATATTCGAGCAGATCGAAATAGTAACCGCGATTCTCGACCTCTTTGGCGCGTTCGATAGCCCTATCACTAATAGCGGCGATAGCCAATCCAGGCGGAAGGCCCCATGCCTTCTGGACACCGGCGAGGACATAGTCGATTCCCCACTCGTCGGTTTTGATCGGCACGGCCATCATCGCGCTGACGGCGTCGATTGCCATTAAAACACCGGCGTCTTTATACTTGTTCACCACGGCTTGAATCTCTTTCGCGGGATTCATAAGGCCCGTCGAGGTCTCGTTCATAACGAAGAGAACGAGATCGATCTCGTCGGCGCGTTTGGCGAGGACTTCGTCCACCATCTCCGGATGGATTCCCATTCCCCAATCGACCTTGAGATCGATAACTTCCTTGCCGTTCGCACGCGCGATTTTCGCCCAGCGGTCGGAAAAAGCGCCGCACTCGAGCGCGAGAATCTTCTTGCCTTTTCTAACAAAGTTCAGAACCGCCGCTTCCATAAGGCCGGTCGAGCTGCTCGTCGATACGATGATCTGGTTTTTCGTGTAAAGACATTTCTGAACCCGCTTGGTCATTTCGCCCTGAAGGTTCGAGTAGTCCTTGCTTCGATGGCCGATCATCGGCACAGCCATCGCTTCGAGGATGTCGGGCAGGACCTCTGTCGGACCAGGAATGAAAAGCTTTTTGTGGGACATTATCCCTCCAATTCTAAGAGTGGTATAAAAAACAATTAAGCTGAACAAGCTATTTAATCAAAATGATTATGTCAAGGAAAATAATGCGATGATGTGTCCGGCAATTGGACATGGCCCCCCCCCACCTGCTTTACACTATTTAATGTGATGAGCGACCTAAACGAAACACCACATACATCACAATCCATTTTTCGCTCTGCAAACTTCGATATGGCTTTCGGTCGCGGGGCGCTTATTGCCCTTTAAAAAAAACCGTGCGTGAATCGCGCAAGATATATAGCGAGAGCCGGGGATGCGGATAGATTAACAGCGTAAAAGTGAACCAAATACCACGGAAATTTATGGATGAAAATCACGAAAAATCTATGACATTCGAGGCGGCGGAAACCATGCCCCAAAAAACCCCCAGCGATGCGTTAATCGAGCGAATCGATCGAATTATCGCCGAGCCGGATTTCGATATCAAGGCTCTTAAAGACGCCACGGATGTCCTCAAAAGAATCGCCGACACCCCGATACTCGCCCCTCCAGCGCCTCGAAAACCATTCGCGCCGGAACTTTTCGATCACCAAATCGAGTTCGTCAAATCGAATTCGCGGTTTGCCGTATTTATCGGCGGTGTGCGAAGCGGCAAGACATATGCCGGAGCCGCAAAGGGTCTCGCGCGGGCGCTTATGCTCCCGACAACCGGAGCGGCGGTCGCGCCGACGGCGGGGATGGCGCGCGATGTCCTCGTTCCGCAATATGCCGCCCTCGCTGATGGCCGAATCGAGAAATGGAACGGCTCCACCGGCGAAATGACGCTCGACAACAAAAGCAAAATCCTCTTCCGAAGCGCCGATAATCCAGATCGGCTTATGGGGTTGACACTCGATTGGTTCCATCTCGACGAGGCGGCTCAACTGCCAAAGAGGGTGTGGGAGGTCCTCGTAAATCGGACGATCTCCACCGGAGGGCCCGGCTTTTTGACGACGACGCCGCGAGGGCGAAATTGGGTGTGGCAACTTCTCAAAACATTGGAAAACGACCCCGATACCGGGGCGTTCTTCGCAAAAACATCGGACAACCCGCTTATCGACAAAAAGGAGATCGAGCGCGCACGGAGGCAGCTCGACGCGAGATACTTCCGCCAGCAGTTCGAGGCGAGTTTCGAGGAGGAGGGATTGTGCGTCTATGACGACTTCTCGCCGTTGCTTCATATACTCGATGAGCCGTGGCAGATTCGAGATAATTGGCCGATTTATATAGGAATAGACTTCGGCTGGACACATCCGTCGGCGATAATATGGGGTCAGCTATCCCCCGAAGGAAAGTGGTTCATCTTCGACGAGCTGGTGCAGTCGCACCTTCGACTCGAAAAGATTGCTGCGGCGATCATGGGCGAAACGATCTCCCTCGTCGGACACAGCTTCCGCGCAAAGGTCCAATACTCGCGCATCGAGCGCGTGATCTCCGGCCTCGAAGGGCTTCAGTCCCGACAGGAATCGGGCGGGCAGTCGGCGCTCGCGGCGCTGGCCGGGATGGGAGTTACGCGAACGACGGCATCGAGATGCAGGATAAATTCCGGGATCAACGCCGTCCGCGCGAAGCTCCTTTCCGCCGATGGCGAGATCAACATGTTCATCGATCCGCGTTGCCGAAGATTGGCCGACGATTTTCTCGGATACTTATATCCATCGGACAGCAGCGGGAAGCCATCGAGCGAATTGCCCGACAAAGACGGCGTCCACGACCACTCGATGGACGCGCTTCGATACATGATCGATTTCGTCACTCCGCTCAAAGGAAGCGACTGGAAGTTCGGATAAAAATAAAGTAACAATTTCTTTGACTATTGATATCACAGTGATATTATATAACTACAGACTTATATATTATTAACTCCGATAAATTGTATGGGCATAAAATTTCCATCGAGAGATGAGCGGATACCTAAAAAAGTATGTAAATCTATCGCTTATATTCACGATGCTCTTTTCGGAAAAAGGAAACCGGTCGATTTTGATTTGGATAAACTTATTGCTTTAATGGAGTATCTGGGAGCAAAAGCGTATTATCCCACGGGCACGGTTTTGCAGTTTAAAATCGAGGGTTGTTCGGCGATAACGGTTCATTACAAAACTAAGAAAAAAGGGAAGTTCACCTGTCCCATAAACTACATAAGAGGAAATCGTGAATTCCCAAACTCGTTTCAGGCGAATATGGGACTTTCGTTCAAGGATTTCATACGCCTGCTCAATGAGAAATGTCAATAATAGAAGAGGATTAAATGAAAGTTCTAACAGATAAAAGAATTAATGACTTGGAAAACAAGTTCTCGGACATGTTTCGCAAATATATGAAGTTCGATTACCCCGTTTTTGTCAGTAAAATAGATGACGAGTTCGAGGCGGTTATCGAGGATTTGCCGGGATGTGTCGGTTATGGACCAACAGAAGAAGCGGCCTTGAAAGACCTCGAGATTAATAAAAGGATTTGGTTATTAATTACCTTCGATAACGGAGTTCGACCACCGACACCAAAGGAAGCTCGCAATGAGTTTAAGGTGCTCGTAAGGCTTCCGCGAGAGCTTCATTTGAAAGCCGCCAGAACCGCAGCGCAAAAGGGTATGAGTTTCAATTCGTTCGTTATAGCTTCACTAAGAAAAGCGATTGGAACACCTATGTTTCATTTTATAGGGAAGGAACCTGAAGATGAAAGACAAAACATCTGGGGTGAAGACTACAAACTTACCGCTTAAAGAGGTTAAGGACAAGGTATCGCCGGAGCAATACCGGGAATTCTTGGCGCAGATAAATCTTAGCTCGGTTTTCCTTGCGAACATCGAGTTTGAAAGAGCGGTAGATATTAATTTCATCCGTAACATTAAAGAAGTCGCGCCGGTGGCGGAGATTAAGCTGGAGGAAACGCCGAGTTTTTTCAACCGCGAAGAGGAGAAAACCGCTTTCTGTGCTATCGAATATACCTTTGCGGCAATCGAGGACGGCTTGACGCTATTCGAGGGGAAAGCCGAGTATGTCGCGGAATTCCAATACGAAAAAATGGGTTTCGATGAATTTTATTTCTCGATATTCCACATGAACAGCCTCAGGATGATGTTGTTCCCATACTTCCGCGCGTGCATGGGCAGGTTGATTGCAGATACTAGCATGGGCAACCTGACGCTTCCATTGATTAAGATTCTATAGCTTTGTAATCCATAACGCAAACCTTTTTTTAAAGGCCTCATTCGAGGCCTTTTTTATTGGGAAAATTTTACTTAAAACAACAACCCGAAAGGAGATGCCTATGTCAACAAAATCACGAGCAGCGCAATGGGTCGAAAGGACGCTGCTGGCGGCAAAGCTTGCGGTGCGGCGGGATTTTCAGGATGAGATGGCAAAACGGATCGACTATTACAACGACCGCCAAATGCCATATCTTCTCGAACTCTTGCATGAGAAGTTCACCGATGCCGACGCGCTCGGCCTCGAACCGGAATTCGTGAACATCATAAAGACGGTGGTCGATGGAACGGCGCTGGTCTATCGGAGCGGAGCCGCACGAACGCTCTCATCCTCAAAAGACGAGGTCGATCAGACGGAGAGGGCGCTTTGGGATTGGATCATGTCGAACGCGAACTACGAGGCGACGATAAAGACCGTCCATCGCATGGTGAAGCTATGCCGAACCGTGCTGGTCAAGCCGTCGTTTCGCGGCGGAAAGATTCGACTCGATATCCTCACGCCCGATCAGATCGATGTCGTGCAGGACGAGGAAGACCCGACCGATGCGCGCGCGATAATCTACACACGCCCGCGAACCGACACTGTCGCCGCCGACGAGCTGGTCTATCATTATTGGGATGCCGCGAATTATCGAAGATTCACGGCCGACGGACAAATCCTGCGGATTCCGAATAACCCAAACGGCGTCAATCCATACGGCATATTGCCGTTCGTGCGATTCACGGAAACGCTTCCGCTGTCGGGCTTCTTCGTGGATTCCGGCGAAGACCTGACGGTGGTGCAGGACGCAGTCAACATCAAGCTGGTTCAGCTCAACCATCTCCTGAAGATGCAGTCGTTCAGCGTGCCGGTGCTAATCGGTTACGAGGGAAAAGAGAAGATCGTCGTCGCGCCGGGGAAACCGATTTGTATCCCGCTCGGACCGATCGGCGACGGCAAGCCGGATTTCAAGTTCGTGTCGCCGAACCCGGCTATCTCCGAATGCCTCGATGTGATTCGGGAATCGATCTCGCGACTGATGAATACATATCACATCAGCTCGGCGAATTTCTCGATAAGCGGAAGCCAAAAAAGCGGGTTCGCCCTCGTGATGGAGAACCTCGCGCTGTTCGAGGATCGCCAAAATGCGGTGCCGTTCTACGAGGACGCCGAGGAACGCATGTTCGACCTGATCAAGCTGATCTGGAATGTCCATTCACCGTTCCTCGACTCGGATCACCCTTTCGCCGGTGTGAAATTCGCGGACGAAACAACGCTTTCCGTGACGATCCACGAGGTTCGGCTTCCTCAGTCGCCGGGCGATGAAGCCGCCGAATGGAAGTTCCTCATCGAAAACAGAATGGCAACGCCGATCGATTACATGATGATCCGTTTCCAGATGACGCGCGAGGAGGCCGGAAAGAAGTTCCGCGAAAATATGTCGTGGTTCGAGACGCAAAACCAAGAATAATATCGCCGCAATATCGCCATTGCGAGAAGGGTGTAGCCCGACGCGGCAATCTTGTGCGTAATAAAATGAGATTGCCACGGC
>CAYNTG010000040.1:7297-11813 GCA_964400105.1 uncultured bacterium | reverse complement strand
GCGGTCGAGATGACCGATCGGTTGGGATAACCGGAATTTCTCAAACAAAATCAACAACAACCGAAAGGAAACCAAAATGGAAACATCCTACAACTTCACAAACATGACCCGCGATCTCGCGGAAACATTCGAGATCGTCTCGAAGGGTCAGCACAACCTGCTCTCGATCATCCCGATCGTGGGCGATGCAAGGAGCTACAAACACGAATGGCTCGAGGACGTCATCGAGCCGACTATCGATGCGCTGGACGGCGCGATACTCTCCACCGATACGACTATCACGGTTGACGACGGCTCGAAGTTCGTCGCCGGCGATATACTCGCATTCGATGGATACGACGAGGTCGTGCGCATCACATCGATCGATAGCGACGACCTGACAATAACCCGCGAATATGGCGGCACCAGTGCGGTAGGCATGGACGACGACACAGTCGTGCGCCTCATATCGAGGCCGAAGGCCGAGGGAAGCGACCCCGGATTCGATGCGGTGGCCGAACCATCCGCCGAGTTCAACTACACGCAGATATTCGACCGCACGGCGAAGGTCTCCAAGTCTGCGGTGGCCAGCGAGCATCTGGTAATCGACGACATGGTCGATTTCCATGTCAAGCACCACCTCGAGCTGCTCCAGATCGAGATGAACACTGCGTGCATCTATGGTCGCCGTTACGCCAACACCTCCGACGGCACACTCCCGCGCACGATGGGCGGAATCCTCTATTTCATCGACCGCACGGGCGGAAACATTATCGATAAGTCGAGTGCGGCTATCGCAGCCGACGATCTCAACGACCTTATCGAGATGATAGCCGCCGACGGCGGAAGACCGAACACCATCGTCTGCAACACGTTCCAGGCGCGTGCGATATCGGCGTTTAACGCCGCTTCCGGCTCGACGCCGATTGTCAGAACCGGATGGTCGGACAAGTCCACCGGCGGCGCCGTCTATGAGTTCGTCGGCGATCTGCCGCTCGGCATGGTCGAGCATATCGTCGTCGATACGTCGTTCCCGCAGGACAAGATAGCGATCCTCGATTCATCGAAGCTCGCACTCGCTCCAATGCGCGGACGCTCATTCAGCGACATTCCGGCGACGCCATCCGCAGCGTCGGACTATGTCGCCAGAAGGATAATCGGCGAATACGCCCTCGAAGTGCATAACTCGCTTCACGCACACGGCCTTATCAAGGGCCTCGCGACGAGCTAAGCCACACGAGACGGTTTCGCGTCAACAGTGAACAAGGGGTTGCAACCACTTGTTCAGACACACCAAAAAGGGGTGCGGATTTCCGCGCCCCTTTTCATTAGGAGGTATCGATGAATTGGGAAACACACGTTCTTTTCGAGGTTAACGACCTGTTCGATTTCGAGCCGGAGGAGCTGGAAGGCCTCGATCGCATCGACCGACGGACGGCGGTGAAAAACATCGTCGCGTCGCGGATACGCCGGAATTTCGGCGATCTCGACGATGTAGATCTGCTCTCGCGGATCGAGAATCCACAGGTCCTTCGAGAGGCGGCGATATTCTTGAACCTTAACCTCGTTTTCTATGCCAACTCGACCGGCGGCGGCGTCTTTTCGGCGAAAGCAGAACAATACGCGAACCGCTTCGAAATGGCGATACGGCAAGCAATGGAGCTGCTTCGGTTCGACGGGCTGGAGAGGTCGGGAGTAACATTAGTTCGATAGGAGGATCATGGCTAAACTAAACATAGACAATGCGATAGAGACTATCGTATCGAGACTCGAAACCATTCAAACGGACGAATCGGCGTCGTTTAGGTCGGTGGAGATCGGCTTTCGAAAAGGGCGCGAGATGGCTGCGGGTGAATATCCCGCCGCAATGATCGGCCTTCGGTCGGTCGCAATCGGCGAGCAGGAGGATTGCGGAAACGCGCTCCTCGTATGTCTCGTGCGAGGTCGCAATATTCGAGCGGAGCTGACATCGCTTCGCGCGGAGATAGCCGACCTTTCGATGGAGAGCTTCGATGATATTCAGATCTCCGATGTCGAGATCGGCGACCTCTTCCCCGGATATACCGAATCTGCGGAGGTCGAGGCGCTGCCGGACGGCGCATTCATCGCGTCGTGGCTCGGAATCGAGCGGCCGACAGCCGGATTTTTCACAACATTCAAAATAACCGTGGATGCGGGTTAGGAGGATGAGATGAAATATATTTATCTAATACTCATCCTCGCGAGTGGGCTTTTCGCCACATGGACGGAGGTCTCGCCCGATTCGGTGCATGCGACGATGCAGCCCGACTCTACCGGCGTCTCGGTCGTCGATTCGTCGGCGACCTTCTCTGCAGACACCGTAAACAGCGGGCGCGTCCGCGTTGCAGAGATAGTCTATTTCAAAGACGACACACCGATTCTTTTTCAAGAGATCGGATACTGCACACCGCCGGACTCGACGCGTCGATTCTTCGCAAGATGCATGGAGAATGAGAGGTGGTTCCGATGGGAAGAATAATCTCGATAATACTGATCGCCGCGACTATCGCTTTTTCGGCGTCATGGTGTGTTCACTCGGACGGCGGCAACGATGCTTGGCCGGGAACATCGCCGGATTCGGCATTCGCCACGCTCGGCGCGGCGACGACGTCGATGTCCCCCGGCGACAGCTGCCTTGCATGTGGAGCCTTTCACGAGACGCTGACACTCTTAGATGGTTCGCACGAGGGATGCGCTTTCATCCCATGGCCGGACAGCGGAAGCTGGACAATCGATGGCGATACGGTGCGATACTGCATTTACTCCGGTACAAGCATAGGTTATAACAACGAGCCGGTCGTTATCATTCGCGGAATGAACGCGATAGACGGCGCCGATTGGTGCGTTAATGCCACATCTCAAAAAGCGGGTATTGTATTTGAAAGCTGCTCTCTCGACACCAAATCAAATGGAATAT
The DNA here is from genome assembly GCA_964400105.1 of uncultured bacterium. Classification (GTDB taxonomy): domain Bacteria; phylum UBP14; class UBA6098; order UBA6098; family UBA6098; genus CAYNTG01. Next base: position 8,896 of record CAYNTG010000040.1, on the reverse strand, counting down.
GGACATATATAGCTTACATCGAGCTTGATAGTTGTTTTATACACACTCAAGAACAGTGCATCAGGGCGGATGGCTCTACGGTCAGGATCGCTAATTCTATATTGGAATCCGATAGCAACTATTGTGTATATAACTATCAGACCGCATCGATACTCGAATCGTGCGGGAATGGATACTTCGGATATGGTGGTGTCTATGGATATAAAGGTCTTTCGGCAATCATGATTGAGGATTCATTTCGCGTAAGAGAGAACGCCATATATCTTTGGCAAAGGCCACCACAATCATTTTCACTCAAAAAATGCCTGTTTGTTGGATCGAAATACGGGATATACACTGTTTCATATAGTGGTTCATCTCCGCTTGTTTCATTGAGCAATTGCACGTTCGACTCGGTGGATTACGCAGTCTATCTGAGCAGCAACACCCACTATGACCTTTTTGTATCGAATAGTGTTATAGCCCACGGAGAGATAGCGTTCCATAACATCCATAATTTTGTAGCCGAAGGGCTGGTCATTTACGACTTCAGTGTCGATACCGAAGGCGTTATCACACCGATCGATTATTACACATTCGACCCGCAGCTCGATTCCGCTCATGTCGCCACCGCCGATTCAGCCAAAATGGTCGGAGTCAACACCGCGTTCGGTCGCGATGCGCCGCTCTGGGATGATCGCGGATACTGGTTCCGCGACGATTTCGGAACACCGGCTATCGGATGGCGCAGCCCTTATACAGATACCGGCTGGCCCGATACAGAATGCGATATTATCGCCAAAAAATGGGGCATTCGTTCCCCCGGAAGGAGATTAAAATGAAACATTTCACGATGATTATGGTCTTAACACTCGCAGCGTTTGCCTTCGATATTCCAATCACGGTCGATCTCATCGGCGCGAACGGCCATACGGTTTATCCGGATTCGGCGTTCTGCACTGTCGTTGCAAGCGAGGATACAATCCTCGCATGGACCGCGATGGATACGGTCGGTCTGTCGCCGAGCTATGATTTCGATTTCCCGGAATCGCTATGGTTCGCGACCGCCATCGTGGCGGCGTTTTGGGAGGACTCGCTCTTCGACACCACAGCATTTACTATACCATACGCGCTACATCCCGATCTCGTCCGCGCGCGAATCGAGGATACGCTCTCGACATCGCATGGCGAAGGTAGCTGGGAGAACAAGGCTATAATGCCATTCCTTCTCACAATGACCGAGGAGGAGTTCGTAGCGTCGTTCGGGGAATCGGCTTTGCGACCAATCTTTGTCTATCGAGGCGATACGAAAACAATCGACTTCACCGTCACCGGCGCATCCAGCGATACGGTCGATATTACCGGAGCAGAAGCCATATTCACCGCTCGAACAGGCGAAAGTGACACGTCGATCGTCATCTGCGACACGCTTTCACTCACCTATCCCGAATCGGGAATCATGCGCCTTTCGCTAAACTCCGACGAAACGAATATCACGCCGCGAAGCTACGCCGCCGATATCGAAATAACCATGCCCGATAGCACAGTCGCAACCGTCTGGCGAAACCGGTTCATAATTAAATGGGACGTTACCAGATAATTTTGGAACCAACTACGCCG
>CAYNTG010000040.1:5860-7197 GCA_964400105.1 uncultured bacterium | reverse complement strand
GCCGCGTGGTCCCGACGCCCCAGGATAGCGGTGAAGCCCAATATTCAACCAATTGATTCATGGAGGTAGCCATGACGAACGAATACAAAAATGTATTTTGGCGACTCGTGCCTATCGGACTTTCGATCCTCGTCGCCCTGATCGGGATTGTATGGGGATTGACGTTCGCAGACCTATCGAGTCGCGTCGATCGTATAGACAACATCATCCTCGATCAGACCGAGGCTATAGGCAGGATCGAGGCGAAACTCGATATCCTGCTTAACAACAGACAGAAAACCGCCGATTAAATGCGGTTTTTTTTAACAAATATCTGAAAGGAACCATCATGGAAAACATCTTGAACCTTCTTCTTCTCAAGGCGGGGATTCCCCTGCTTATGCTTGTGATCGGCTTTTTGGTCGGGAAATTCATTCGCCCGTGGATCGAAGCGAAGCCGTCGCGCCTTTCGCGTGCGAGCGAGATCGCGCTCATCGCCGACCGCGTCACCGACGAGATGCGGCTTATCGCGCCTGCCGCGCATTGGAGCGAATGGATCGACGAGGCCGTCGATCGCGTTATCGCGGCGTGCGGCCTCCCCGACGCCGATGACTCGCGCGCTATCGCAAATCGAGAGATCGCAAGCCAGATACTGAAAAAGGGTTTTTTGGGCATAACGCGGTAATGTAGGGGGTCGCCCGTATCACGACGAATGGTAATGCCGCAGGGGCAATTCATGCAACCAAAGAAGCCCGTAGGGAATTGCCCCTACCTAATATCCCGTGGTCGGCACAGGCACGTCGTATCCATTTCGAGGACGGCTATCGACGGGAATCTCTGAGATCGATAAATGGTGCGGAAACATTCCGGGTGCGCCTCGACAGCGGGTATCAGCGTATTTTTGCTGAAACTAAACCGGTCCTCGTAAATCACGTATCCGGCTCCGATGTCTATCGGGTATTTCCAGTAGTGGTCGTTCGTGAACGACCCGTTGGCGACGGTTGATTCACGAACCGCCCTTACGGTATCATCGAAATCCGGGCTGTATTCGTTTCCATAAAGCGCGTGTTTGCCGGTGAAGAAATAAACGATATGCGGCTCGGAGGCCACGATCACGGCGTCATCCGGGAGAGCTTTCAACGACGTCAGCGCGGTGTAATACTCGTAAAACCAAGGGCTCAGGTAATAGGGCAGGATCGCGTCGAAGCGATAGTTGTCATTATGCCAGACCTTTTTTGCGTCGGCGAACGCGCGCATATCTGGCACAAATGGGGGAATAAGTAACAATATCAAAACTCCCATGAGTCCCGCCGACACGACTTTCCGGGGTGCTCCTTTTATCTTAGCCGAATCGAGAA
>CAYNTG010000040.1:0-5760 GCA_964400105.1 uncultured bacterium | reverse complement strand
CGGCCCATACCGGCGATAAGAACGAACAGGAATCCCGTGCCGAAGACTATCGCCAACGGCTGATTGCTCATAAACGAAGCCACCTGCCCGCACGCTTAAACTCGAAAAGCGATATCAGCGTCGATGCCATAAGAAACAGAAACGGCGCTTCGGTGAGGATGTGATTTGCGTAATTGTTCAACGTGATATTCAGGCACATAAAGATAGTCAAGCCAAGCGCCGGGAGCCATATCGCGCGGAAACCCCGACCATCCCGGAGGGCTTTGGCCACATTCAGATATCTGCAGTTGTCCCCGCCGCAGTGAAACGTGGGATTAAAATGGAAGAGGCAAACACCGCGAGCGCGAGTAGATAGGGCCAGAGCCGTTGTTTTGGGTTGTTCGGAGTGTTTTCCATAGCCAAATATTATACGGGAATTCATGACAATTTAAAGGAGTTTTTCGGTAGGGACAAACCGGGATTCACCTGCGGATTGAAAACATGAAACCCTTACGAAGGAGAATCATGACAAACATCCCATTTGAAGACATATTCAAAAAGGCAGCCGAAAAGCATTGGCAAAAAGAGCAGCGCGAGAACCAGGATTTCTTCCTGTGGTTTGCATCGCAGGCGAAGGCGGAAAGCGCGTTCGACCCGAAGGCGATCTCGCCGGTCGGCGCGTGCGGCACGATGCAGATTATGCCGCTGACATGGCGCGAGATAAGGCTGAGTCTGCCGCACCTGTCGCGCGATATATTCGACATAAGCTCGAATATCGAGGCGGGGGTCTGGTATTGCCGATTCTGCTATGAAAGATTCAGGTCGGTTCCAAGCGGCGAGGACCGGCTTCTCATGGCGTTCGCGGCATATAACTGCGGCCCGACGCGGATCCGCCGCCTTATCGAAAAACACCTCGCGACCGATTACCCGGCGCTCGAATCGCATATCCCGTATTCCGAGACGGTCGAATATGTTCGGCGGATAGCTCGCTTTCACGAGGCGATGTCGGCCTAATCTAATCTATTCTAATCTATTCTAAATTTAGAATAGAATAGAAGAGAATAGAATAGAATACATTATAAGCGAAAAGGATGACCATGCCGTATTTTTACCAGAACCTCGAACTCGAAAATGGCGAGACCATCGAAGGATTCATGCCTTACCCGACAACATTGAAAACCAAAAGCGGCTTGCGCCGGATTACATTTCAGGTCGGGACAAAGCGATACAACGTCTATGTCTCCTCGGTGTTCGCCAATAAAATCGATTCCCTCGACCCGCATATATCGCAGGACGATATCGTCGTGGCGAGCGGATCGAAAGGCGGCATCCGGCTGAAATTAGTGGAGCGCGACGGTTGGCGCCGTGCCCGCGAAAAATTGCTCCCGGATTAGCCTTTTAGCTCCATCGTTCTTTGAAAATATATATCGCCCCGCACGCCGTTAAGTTTAGCGAGTGCGCGGTATCCGCCATTTCAGATCGATTTACGAAAATCGACATCCGAACGAATACCTTGCGGACAATCGATATTTTGCATATTATGGTTCGGTTGTATATTCTCGATGAATTTGACGGAACCAATCTAACGAAACGGAAACAAATATGCTTTGGTCGAAGTCCTTTATACCGACACTCAAAGAGGTGCCGTCCGATGCGAAAGAAAAATCGCATATCCTTATGCTCCGGGCTGGTTTAATACGCCAGCTTTCCTCCGGGGTCTATTCATTTTTGCCATCCGGCTGGAAGGCGATGCAAAGGGCGATGGCAATTATCCGCGAGGAGATGAACGCGATCGGGGCACAGGAGATTCTAATGCCCTCGACGACGCCGATGGAGCTTTGGCATGAAACAGGCCGCGATATCGACATGGGCGAGATCATGTATAAATTCGAGGATCGCCGGGGAACTAAGATGGCACTCGCACCGACGCATGAGGAAATTATCACGGATATCGTCCGCAGCGAGATTCACAGCTATAAAGAGCTTCCGCAGGTTTGGTATCAGTTCCAGACGAAGTTCCGCGACGAGCCGCGACCGCGCTCCGGCCTGCTTCGCGTCAGAGAATTCATAATGAAGGATTCATACACGATGTGTTCCGACGATGCACAGCTCGAAAAGGCATATCGCGCCCACGAGACGGCCTATCGCCGAATCTTCGACCGCTGCGGACTTGCATATCATGTCGTCGGCGCGGCGAGCGGGCTTATGGGCGGAACCGGCTCGGAGGAGTTCATGGTTCCGTCGGAATCGGGCGAGGACATCGTTGCGACTTGCGAATGCGGATTCGCGCAGAACCTCGAGATCGCCGAATCGGTGCCGGCGAAGGTGAAATGGATCGAAGTCGAAAAGGATAAGGTCGAAACGCCGAACCGGCGCACGATCGACGAGGTCTCGGCATTTCTCAAAATGCCCGCTGGCCAGATGCTGAAATCGCTCCTCTACATCGGACAGTCCGGGCGCGTCGTAATGGCATGTCTTCGCGGCGACCACGAGCTTTCGGAGGAGAAGCTTCAGGCGGTTTTTGGAGAGGCGATCCGTCCGATGGAAGCTGAGAAGGTTCTCAAATCGATCGGCGCACCAGTCGGATTCATCGGCCCAATCGACATTCCAAAAAATATAGAGGTCCTCGTCGATAACGCCGTCGATCCGCAGATGCCGTTTGCCACCGGCGCGAACGAGGTCGATTTCCATTTCGTCGGATACAAAATCGCCGACATCCCGAATTTCAAAAAAGCCGACCTTCGTCGGGTCGCGGATGGCGACCTCTGCATCCGCTGCGGGAAGAAACTCGAACTCGTTCGGACTATCGAAATCGGGCATATCTTCAAGCTCGGAACGAAATACTCCCTGCCGATGGGCGCGACATTCCTGGATGAGAATGGTGAGTTAAAGCCTGTTCTCATGGGAAGTTACGGCATCGGCGTCGGAAGAATCCTCGCGGCGGCAATCGATCTTTATGCCGATAAAGACGGCATATCATGGCCGATAACGATAGCGCCGTTCGAGGCGGTCGTTACGGCGGTGAATATCGCGGACGAGGAGGTTTTCGGCACGGCAAAGGCGATCTACGAGGAGCTTTGCGGCGAAAAGGGAATCGACGTTCTATTCGACGACCGGGATGTCCGCGCGGGCGTGAAGTTCAAGGACGCCGACCTAATCGGCGCACCGATTCGCGTAACGGTCGGTCGAGGGGTAAAAAACGGCGTTGTCGAAATCGTGAATCGCCGCGAAAAAACGCGGGTCGAGCTTCCCATCGAATCGGCGGTCGAGGCCGTTATCGAGCTTCGGGAAAAGCTTTACGAGGAGCTTTCTTAGAACTTATTTGCCGCAGCCTTCACAACCTTTTTCCCCACCGAAAGCCGCGCGAATCCCATCGATCTCGCACGCCATTTCCGGGTCGGAGAACATCGTTTCGAGCCGGTCGAGATATGCGCTCCGCTCTTCCTTTGGAACGCACTTCCCGATGACGCCGCCCGTTGCCCGAAGGATGCCCGGATAGGGCAAATACCTCCGCCGAACGGCCGGTTCACCGAAATTCACCCAGAAGATCGAATCGAGCGCGAGCGCCTCGTCGCACATATCATTCTCCCATGCGACTCCGCGGGCAAATATAATTCCGCGCGCGGCATAGGGCGATCCGGCAGACTCACCCGCCAGATAAAACCCCATCGAGACCGCATCATCGAATCGTTCGACCTGATAATAGACATAGGCCATGGCGAGCGAATCGAGGAGCGCGCGCTCCGTAGCCGGCGGATCGACTATCTCGAAAAAGAGCGAGTCCGGGGTGTTCCAATTTTTCCGATAGACGAGCCGGTATTCGCCCGGCGGAAGGCACGACAGGCCGACTTTTTTATCATAAGAGCGTGAACCGAAATACGGGTCGTAGAACCAGTTCGGGCCATCGCTGAGGATATATCGATAATGCGCGGTGTCTCCGGGAGCGAGCGTGTCGTTCGGGTATGGCTCGTATGGCTTTACCATCACGAACGGCTCGATGCTGTCCATGCGCACCGTCGCCGGATCAAGCTCATAGACAATCGCGCTGTCGGAGGATACATTCCTGGCGAAGCAATCGAAGAACACGATTCCGCCCAACATAAAAGGCTCCTCCGGCGCGAGCCATTTGAACTCGATCGCCTTGCGCGCCGACTCGATCGGAGGTTGCACCTTCCCGAAGAGCGCGGCGGCTGCAGTCACAGCGATAGCGATGAATAAATATCTTTTCATATCGGTCATAATTTATTGCTCCAGAGCAAAAAAGCTGGTTTGTAAATCTATCAATACAAAATCCATTACGTGTTTATAGAGAGAATGCTAAACGCCAAAATCTAAATGCGTGTGGATGAATGGGCTTTGACATTTACGGGAGATTGCCGCGTCGGGCTGCGCCCTCCTCGCAATGACAGCTTAATTTATTATTTTCTGTCAAAAGTCAGAGATATAATTTACAGACCCGCTTCCTCGACGAACTCATCGAATTTCTTCCTCGCCTTTTTGCTGAGTTTTTCGGGAATTTTTACATTGATAATAACGAAGAAATCCCCACTGCGACCTCCGTGAATTATTCCCTTTCCAGCGATGCGAAGTTTTGATCCGGGCTGCGTCCCCGGCGGCACCGCAAGCTGAATCTTTTCGCCTGCTGAAGTTCGGATTATGATCTTCGCGCCATCTATCGCCTGCTTAAGGCCGATCTCTACCTCGGCGATAACATCGTTCCCCTCGCGCCGAAAGAGCCGATGTTTTGCGACCATCACTGTAACGATGAGGTCTCCGGGCGCTCCTCCGCCGGAACCGGGCATGCCGATTCCTCGCAGCCGCATTTTTCCGCCGCTTGCGATCCCCGAAGGGATATTTATGTCGATGGTTTTTTTGCCCTTATTTGGAATATCGAACTGGACGCGGCTTTTGCCTCCGTTGGCCGCCGTCTCGAAAGGCACCTCGACGACCGTCTGCAGGTTTTGACCTTTTTCGGCGAAATTTCGCTTGCCCGCTCCGCCGCCGTTGAAAAACTGGGAAAAAATATCGCCTAAACCGCCGCCACCACCGAAGATGTCGTTTATATTACCACCATAGGACGTTCTTCCGCCTTGCCTGTTGCCACCTCCGGGTTGCCGAAATCCACCGCCACCGCCGAACTTGCGCATTTGGTCGTATTCGGCTCGTTTTCGTTTATTTGAGAGGACCTCGTAGGCCTCGTTTATCTCCTTGAATCGTTTTTCCGCGTTGGGCTTATTTGGATTGAGATCGGGATGGAACTCCTTTGCGAGGCGATGAAATGCCTTTTTGATCTCGGCACCAGCCGCCTTTTCGTTTACGGAAAGCGTTTTATAGTAGTCTTTGCTCGGTTCCACCGCTTCTTCTCCATTAAAATTTACAGTATTATATTATCTTTAAATGTTCCATAAAATTCAAGGCCAAAACGTGATCCTTCACAAGATAACCACTTTCGCGTTATTTTCACATAAAGCCTTGTTTTTAGATAAAAAAAACGCCGCGTAAGCGGCGTTTTTTAAAAGTGAGTTATGATCCTCGAAACCCGGAACTGAAAAAGATGTGCATTGAACACCTTAAATATATAGCCGCTGGAAGGGGATATCGCTGGGGAAAGGAGGGGAAATACAACGACTACCCCCCAAAGCGGCACTCACTAAACCCGCATTAGATCCAACGGCTAATAGTGCAGAGTAAATAACATAAAGAACGCTATCGAAAATCGATATATGATAAATATGCAATTCTAAATGTCAAGTTATAAAATTTATTTTTTTGGGTGAATGG
>CAYNTG010000039.1:0-19901 GCA_964400105.1 uncultured bacterium | reverse complement strand
GCGCGTCTCCGCGCCATTAAAGCCCTAAACGGAGCACATCCACCTTCGGCATGGCATATTCGCCGGCCTTGATGAGATTTGTCGCAGAACCGCTATTGAATGGAAAACCGGCGGTGATAATGTAACAATCGCCCTTCTCGATCAGGCCATCCTCGGCAGCTTGTTCCAACGAAACCTTAATCAACTCATCGAAATCGTAAATCTCGCTAATACGTTTTGGGATAACGCCCCAAAACGCACCGAGACGATAGTAAGTATCGTCCTTGTGTGTCAATGCATATATCATCGCCTCCGGACGGTAGCAGGCAATCATTTTTGCGGTGAATCCGCTGCTTGTTGGGCATATAATAACCGGAGCGTTTAGCGTCGATGAAAGCCTCGCCGCGCTGCCGGATACGCCCATCGGAACGCTTATCTCCTTTGGGATTTCCTCTTTTGTGAAGTGGCGCAAGAAATGGAATCCCTTCTCGGCCTCGATAGCGATACGTGCCATCGTCTCGACCGCCTTCACGGGATATTTACCGATCGCGGTTTCCTCCGAAAGCAGAAGCATGTCCGCACCATCGAGGATCGCGTTTGCCACGTCCGCAACCTCGGCACGCGTAGGGCGAGGATTTCGCGTCATGGATGCGAGCATCTGTGTGGCGATTACCACCGGTTTTCCGCGCAGATTGGACTCGTGTATAATCCGTTTTTGGATACCGGGAACGCTTTCGAGCGGGATTTCGACACCGAGATCGCCGCGTGCAACGATAACACCGTCGGATACTCGAATAATATCGTTCAGGTTCTCGACGGCCTCGTGTTTCTCGATCTTCACGATGAACGGAATATACTTTTCCACCGATCTTGCGATATCCAATAACGGCTCGAGGTCCTCCGTATAGCGGATGAAAGACGGCGAGACGAAATCGATGCCATGCTCGATACCGAATCGAAAATCGTCGATATCCTTCTGCGTGACGGCCGGCACATTGAAGCTCCCGTCGGGATAGTTAATACCCTTCCTCGACGTCAACTTTCCACCGACCAAAACCTCGCATTCCACCGTAGCGCCTTCGATTTGCAATATCTTCATCTCTATCGAGCCGTCTGCCAAAAAAAGGTAGTGCCCAATCTCGACATCGTCGGCGAATGTCTTATGGTTGACGGGAATCCTTCGACCGGAGCTTCTTTCTATCGTGGAATCGAATACAACCGTATCGCCCTGTTCCAGATTAAGTGGCGGCGAATCGATCTCGCCGATTCGTATCTTGTGTCCGCCCAAATCCTGTAAAATCCCGACCGGGGCATTCAACTCCTCGCGAACCTCCTTGATAAGCTCGATAACACGGCCGTGCTCCTCCATCTTTCCGTGTGAAAAGTTCAGCCTGAATACATTTACACCGGCATGGATCAACGCGATAAGCGTTTCCCGATCCGACGATGCCGGCCCAACCGTGGCGATTATCTTCGTTCGACGAATATTATTCATATCGAATCCCTTAAATTAATCCTTGTAGCAAAGCGGATTTTCATTCGATGGTTTTGACATAAGCAAAGCCAATTGTGCCCGTTCTCAAACCTTGAGATTATATGAATGGTGTTCCCAGAATAAAAGGTTTTTTTGTTCGCAAGAGGATTTATGTTGAAATTCCGCATCCAAAGCATTTAATATCCACATGAAAAGTGAAATTCGTTCGACAAGCAGGCCGAAAGCCGAGTCGATGCTCGTCCTGACCACCGCGATTTGGGGCTATCGACATTTAGCCATCAATCACCAAACCCATTAGGCACGGGCCGTCCGGTTTTCCAAAGGAAGGGTTTATATCAACGGACTCGAGTGGTTCTGGAGCTACGCCAAAGAGAGGCCTATGAAACATCACGGGATTTCTCTCAGAAAATTCCCATTGTATATCAAAGAATTGGAGTTTAGATATAACTATCGAGATGAAGATATTTATCCAATTGTCGTTAAATATCTCTGCAATCTTTTGCCAAAACGTGGGTAATTACCAAGTTTTATTCGCCCAACATCTTCTCGATTCACACGATACAATTTCAAGAGATTCCACTTGCTCAAAAGGTCTTAATTCGTTATTATATAACCTATTTTTGCCGAAAAATAACAATGGAGGAATTATGGAAACAAAACGAACGCCGTTTTATGAAAAACATGTCGAGGCCGGTGCGAAGATCGTCGATTTCGCCGGTTATCGAATGCCAATGTTCTATAATGGAATAGTTCCAGAGCATCTCAAGGTTCGCGAATACGTCGGGTTATTCGATCTGACGCACATGGGCGAGTTTTTCCTCGCCGGTCCCGGTGCGATGGATTTCATTTCCGGGATAACCACCAACGATCCTTCGAAGTTGGCCGTCGGCCAGTGTCAATACAGTGCGATGTGCTACGAAAACGGCGGCATCGTGGACGATCTTCTGGTCTATCGGCTCGGCGATGAGGAATGGATGCTCGTCGTCAACGCCTCGAATCTCGATAAGGATTGGGATTGGGCCGAAGCTCATCTTCCGGCGAACGCCGATTTCGAGATGATCAATCGCTCCGAAGAATTCGGGCTGCTCGCGATCCAGGGCCCGAGAGCGCAGGACGTTCTCCAAAAACTGACAGATTACGACCTCGGATCGATGCCTTTCTATCACAACGCCCGCGCGACGATAGCTGGACACGAGAACGTCCTTTTCTCGACAACCGGATACACCGGCGAGGACGGTTTCGAGATCTATCTCGATCCGAAAATCTGCGCGGATATATGGGAAAAGGCGATGGAAGCCGGAAAGGAATTCGGAATCGAACCGATCGGACTCGGCGCGCGCGATACGCTTCGCATCGAGATGAAATACTCCCTCTACGGCAACGATATCGACGAGACGACCAATCCGTGGGAGGCCGGACTTGGGTGGATAGTGAAGCTGGAGAAGGGCGATTTCGTCGGTCGCGACGCATTGATCAACATAAAAACAAAGGGCATCGAGAGAAAGCTGATCTGTTTTAAGCTCACAGATCGCGGATTCCCGAGGCATGGCTATCCGATCATTCGCGGCGACGAGGAGGTCGGTATCGTTACCAGCGGCACGCACTCTCCTTCGCTCGAGGTAGGAGTCGGTATGGGCTATATCGAGACTGGTAACCACAAACCCGGCACGGAGATAGGCGTTATGATCCGCAACCATCAGATTAAGGGTATCGTCGAGAAACCTCCGCTTTACAAGGATAGTTCGCGTAGATAGCAATGAATGTCGATGTTTTTTTCACCCGGCATGATTTAGAAAAAATAGGTCAGGAGTCCCTCGGAAACGCGACCTGCGTTGTCCTCGATGTTCTTCGGGCCTCGAGTGCCATCGTCCAGGCGATTTCCGCCGGTGCCGTGCAGATTTATATCGCTGGCAGCCCGGATGAGGCGTTCGCACTCCGCGAAAAATTAGGACCGGACATCCTCCTTTGCGGCGAGCGTGAGGGGCTTATCATCCCCGGATTCGACATAGGCAACTCCCCGCTCGATTACACCGGCGAAAGAGTCGGCGGCCGGACGCTGATTTACGCCTCGACGAACGGCAGCAAGACGCTTCTTGCGTGCAACGGCGCGAAGGAGGTTCTCGTCGGTGGATTCGTGAATCTCCCCGCATTAATAGATAGGATTGCGCAATGCAACGATCTTTTTCTCGTATGTTCGGGGAAGCTCGGTCGATTTTCTATCGAGGATGCCGTTTGCGCAGGAGCGATTATCGACGGATTGATCACGGACGGCGCGGGACCGATCTTGACCTCCGATTCGGCGGTCACCGCGAGATGGCTTTTCGATAGATATCTATCCTCACCGGACGGGACACTCGAGATGGCGGAGCATCCAGTCTATCTCGCTCGCCACCTCGGCTTTTTAGATGATGTCGCTTTCTGCACACAAATCGGTTCGCATTCTGTCGTCCCGATTTATTTTAATGGAGTAGTTCGCAGGTGAGCGGTAAGCTCGATAATCTTTCGGCGACAAAGCAAAAAACGGTGCTGCTTCGCTCCGTAAAAAGGGCCATCGGAAGATTTCACCTCCTCGACGACGGCGACAGGGTTCTTATCGCTCTGAGCGGAGGACGGGATTCGCTCGTCCTGTTGGATATTCTTTCGGATCGTTCGGCATGGTGGTCCCGCACGGTGGAATTCATCGCCATTTATGTCGATTCCGGTTTTGGAACCGATACCGATAAAACTAAGCTCGATGGGATGCGCGATTTCGCGGCGGTTCGAGGCATCGAGCTTCATATCGCCGAACACCATGAGATAGCGAGTATTTCCTTTGGAGAGGATCGCCCGCAGAATCCCTGTTTCATATGCAGCCGCCTTCGCAGGAAGGCCCTTCTGGAAAATGCCGAAAGACTCGGCGCGAACAGGATAGCCCTCGGTCATCATCGCGAGGATGTTCTGGAAACATTCCTTATCAACGCATTTTTCGGAAGACAGATCGCCGCCATTCGCCCTAACCAACCGCTTTTCGATGGAAAATTTCGTTTGATAAGGCCGCTGTTTCTCGCGCAGGAATCGCAGGTAAAGGCCTATGCATCGGTGTTCGCATTCCCCGATCTTTCTTCAAAATGTCCGATGGATGGCAACACGAAAAGGCAGTATGTGAAGGAGCTTCTTCGCAGGCTCGAGAGCGAGAATCCCGGCCTTCAGCGCGATCTGTTTCGCGCGCTTTTTCACCCAAAACCGGATTACCTTCTCGGCGACTATGCAAAGGGTAAAAAGCGCGTCGATTAAGTGAACAATGTTGGTTTGGTTTGTTGCACTTTGCAAAATGCAATGTGAAACGAGATGGGAAATCCAACCCATTGAAAAGTTGCCGATTGCCTCTATACCCTGTTATTACTGCATTTACGGAATAATAAAAGCCTTTGGCACGGCCGTTGCGCTTACAGACTGCGTAAAAAGAAATAACCAACTTTTCTAAACCAAAGCACAGGAGGACAAAATGAAAAAGGGTTTCACACTGATCGAGCTCATGATCGTCGTCGTTATCATCGGTATTCTCGCCGCGTTAGCGATTCCGCGTTTCATGGCCGCTTCCAAGAAGAGCAAAGTTTCCGAGGCCAAACTCGTGGTCAAGCAGAGCAAAGTTTCCGAGGCCAAACTCGTGGTCAAGCAGATTTGGGAAGCTGAGCAGACCTACTACGAAGAGATCGGGAATTACACTGAGGCAGTGACGGATGATCCCGGCATGTTCCCAAGTTCTATTCCAACTGGTCTAATCGTCGATAAGCCCAGTGGCACACCACGCTTCAACTATTTTTGCGATGATGCTGGTGCCGTTAGTGCCGAGCCGAACGCTGTAGATGCTTCTCTCTCGGACGTCGCGACAATAAACATTAGCGCCGATGGTGTTATTACCGGCGGCACGTTCTAAGTTTAGCTCGAACTTGCGTCTATAAGGGTGTCCTACGGACACCCTTTTTTTTTATTGCAAACTCGAGGATTATTAGCATTATCCAATATATGAATGAAAAGAAAATAGATATTTGTAAGAAACCGTCCTTCATCGTGAGGACGCTGTCCATCATCGCGCTTCTTATCTTAACCGTATTGGTCTATTGGAACGGGGTCTATGGCGATTTCGTTCGGGACGATCTGGCGCTCGTTAGAAATAATCCATCTTTGCGACAGGAAGACCCATCGGCACTTTTTACGGAGCAATCGAATGCGATACAAACATGGGACACCTATGCATATTTTCGCCCGATCACATCGCTGTCCTTCTGGATCGATTATCGCATCCACGGAATGTTTCCATTCGGTTTTCATGTTACGAATATCGTGCTTCATCTATTCTGCGTCCTTTTGTTTTATTATGTTTTAAAAAAATTCTTGTCCCCGGCAAATTACGGCGCGGCATGGCTCGGAGCCGCAATATTTGCGCTGCATCCGTTCAATACATGGTCGGTAACATGGATAAGCGGCCGCTCCACTATCCTCGCGACGATATTCTTCCTTCTCGCCCTTGCCGAATATATCGACTTTCGCCGGAGCGGGCGTGTTCTGCCTTTTTATCTCTCGATCTGCGCATTTGTGCTTGGCCTTTTATCGAACGAGCTGCTTCTCCTTTTCCTGCCTGTGGTTATTTTGTGGGAATCTATCGCGAATCGGCCTTTCGAACGACGCGCCGCGCTCGTTTCGTTCTCGCCGTTCCTGTTTATCTCGCTCGCGTTCCTTACGTTACGATATGCTATCCTCGGAGCGGGCGTCGGGAGTCAACTATCGGCGCTGAGTTTTTTCGATATGATTGCCGTTATTGCGGATAGAATTATCTTGCTGCTAGCGCCGTATGGACTTGAAAAAATCGATGTCCCCCGGATTCTCGGTTTTATCGTAGTAATATCTCTGCTGATCTTGATAATCGTCCTTATCGCAAAGAAGAAACGCGACGAGGCGTTCTGGCTGGCGCTCATGTTTCTCGGTTTGGTGCCAGTAATAAAAATATTCCAAATCTTCGGGAGGTCTATCGCGGATGGGTCTTTATATCTTTCGAGCATCGGATTTGCCGCCATAGTAGCTTTGGGGATAACAAAATGGAGCGATTCTTATAAAAAGAAATATCCGAGAAGTTCGATATATGCGCTGCTTGCGATCTTCCTTTTATCGTCTTATTCGGTAATGGTTCACCTACGCAGTTTCGATTGGGATAACGACATGATGTTCCATTACGAGATTCTGCGCGCCGACCGGGAATCGGCGGAAGGCCACTCCGGATTGGCATATATTTACGCCGGCATGGGGGATCACGATTCGGTCGAGGTTCACGCGCGCGCGGCCCTTAAGGCCAACGCGTATCAAGTCCAATCGTGGTTGGCCATTGCAAAATCCTACACAATGCAAGAGAGATACATCGAAGCCGGGGATGCCATTCAAAATGCCATGAAATCTGCTCCCGACAACCCTTATATCTTCGACGCCCTCGGCAATCTCGAACTTAAGAGAAATGATTATCCCGAAGCGAGGAAGTATTATCTCCGTGCAATCGATTTATCACCAAATTGTTATCATGCAAACTTCGATCTCGGCAAGCTCGAATTTTCATCGGGGCGATATGTCGAGTCGAGGATGTGGCTCGAGGCGGCACGTAAGATCGATCCGATAAATCCGGACGTTCATCGCCAACTTTCGATGGTCTATTCTGCCCTCGGCGAGAAAGAAGCCGCAATGGATGCGTGGCGCGAATATCTTCGACTTCCGGGAGTTAAAATCGGTGATTTCATCGGTGATGAAAATGCCCCCGGAGTCTTACCCAACCGGAAATGAGGTCCTTCGATGGAATGGCTCCCGATAATTATATTATTCATTTTCGGCCTTCCGATAGGCAGTTTTTTGAACGTGGTGATCTGGCGACTGCCGCGCGGCGAAAGCATAGTCTTTCCGCCGTCGCACTGCCCGAAATGCGATGCGCCGATAAAATTCTACGATAATATTCCGGTTCTCAGCTACATCATTCTCGGCGGAAGGTGCCGAAGCTGTCGTGCACCGATCTCGATTCAGTACCCTGTCGTGGAGTTCGTTACCGCGTCGCTTTTTGCGGCTTCATGGATTTTGACCGGCGGAACCATAAGCTGGCAACTCGGCGCGGCGCTGATCTTCACCGTTATCGGGATCGCCGTTACGGGAATAGACTTTCACCATCGCATTATTCCGGATGAGCTTTCGGTCGGAGGATTGGCAATCGGCCTTATCCTCGCGCCGCTTTGTGCTCATGCTTGGAGCGGATTGCTCTGGGCTTTTATCGCGGCTATTTTCGGTGCAGTGTTGCTTTATCTCGTTCGGGTCGGCGGGAAGGCCCTGTTCAAAAAGGAGGCGCTCGGTTTCGGCGATGTCAAGCTGATAGCGATGATCGGAGCTTTTGTAGGATGGAAGGGCGTTTTGTTGACGATATTCCTCGCCGCACTACTCGGCTCGATCGGTGGTGGAATCGCGATGGCGGCGTCGAAAAAGACGCGCGAAGAGCGGCTCATTCCGTTCGGCCCGTTTTTGATGGTCGCCGGACTTATCACATTCTATTTTGGTGGGCCGCTGATCGAATGGTATGTCACGACGTTTTATGCCGGATGACGGTGTCTTCCGGTTCCGGTTTTCTTTGTTCGAGCATCTCCGGCTTTTCGACTTCCGAGAAGAATATGCGCCATTTCCCGCGCTCGAGCCGCAGTTTATGTGTCGCTGTCATTCGATTATCGTGAAATTTATTGGGGCCGCCCCGGTCGGTCGATGTAACGACGGTGCGAACCTGCGCGACGTTGCCGATCTCGCCGGCGAGTTCTATGGAATCGATCGAGTATGCGACATCGTAATCCTCGAAGAACACGGATAGCAGCGTTTCCGCGACTGCGGACCGCGCGCCGGTGACGGTTTCGAGATATGCCGCGATGTCCTCATTGCCCATGGCGGCGTAGTTCGCACGGACGGTATCGATTGGAGATTGTCGTTCGGTTTCGCAGGCGATGAAAAATATCGCTATCGACAAAAAAAGAATGAAAATCCTCATTTCCCCTCCTAATGTTTGATGAATTTAACGCTGTCCTGAGTCGAATTGCCGACGATGTCCGTTGCGATAAGAAGCCAGACGTGTTCGCCGGGCGGTAGATTGCCGACATCGACCTTAAGCGATTCTTTATCAGAATCGTAATCGACCGGCGACCATTCGCCGTCGATATAACTTTGCGGCAGAATATCGTTCGAGAATCCAGATAGGTCGTCGGAAACGTTCGCCGCGAGGTTGGCTCGCACGGTAGCGCCCGGATCGATGCGGAGCTTAAGTTTTGGCGGAATCGAGTCTATTGCGACGGCGAAATCGCCGAATGCACCGATCTTTGCAAAAAGATCGCCCTTTTTGTTTCGCGATGCGCTCACGAAAAAAGTATCGCCCTCCCATAAACGTATGATGCATAGCCGCTCGTCGCTCGAGATCGAGTCGGATAGCATGGTGAATGTCGCTTTCGAGCGGAGCATCGCCCCCGCCGGCTGGATCGAGATTATCTCGCCGCCATCGTCCGTCGGAAGAATCGTGTCCCGCGCACAAAACGGCGTGAAAACGCCGCCCTTCGGGATTTTCAGACGTGCCCGGCCACCCGCTAAATCGATTTTCGCACCGCCTTCGACAGCGAATATCCCCGGATCGAATTCGATGGAGATCGTATCGAGCGCGAATATCATATTTTCGCCCGATTCCGTGCCGAAGATTCGGAATACGAAGCTCGTGTCGCTTTCGATTTCCGGGCGGATGGAATCCTTGCTGCGAATCAGGACAGGGATCGAGGTAGGCGGTTCGTCGAAATTTGCGCGAACCAAAATATAATCGGTGCCCGGTATATCGATCGCTATCGACGGCGGTTTCGACCCGCCCGGACGCCATAAAAAGAGCGGATTTGCCGCGAAACCCGGCCTTCGGATCCGGGCATAATCGACCGATTTTAATGTCGTCGGTGCGCCCTTCGTCGGGATGCGTTCGCGGAACATTTTTCCGTCGCGCTCGAACTCGAATCGCAGACCGAGGCTTTCTTCGGGTGCCAGATCGGTCTCGAATACGACCGCGTTATCGACGTGCGAGATTTTGACATCGAAAACCGGCTCTTTCGGTATCGGTTCGACGAGGATTTGCAGCGAGGAGCGGTTTCCGGCGACATCGGCTGCGGAGATAGCGAGGTGAAGCGTATCCCCATCCATACGCAAAATTCCGATTCCCTCGAAAGAATTTTTCAGAAGAGCGACATCGGCGCCAAATGGATGAAAAAGCCTGAACGGCGGTCTTTTCAAGCCGAATTCTTCCTGAATTCCGAGGTCGTAAATTAAACCGATTTGGCGAGTTCGAGAATATGAAAATGTGTCTGCGAAAAAGTGATAAAGTGTATCTTGCGAAGAGGTTAGCGCGATGTCGTGAATTCCAAAGCGATTGACGTTGTCGGCGCTTTCGAGGTCGAATGCCTCGATAGCGATATAAAATTCGCCACTCGCGCAAAATTCGAGTTTATCCGAATCGATATCGAAGCGCACAGGCCGATAATGCCCGTCGATATTGGAGTTGTCGCCGAACGGAACTGCCCAGACGGCGGCAATTTTCGGCGGAATTTCGTCCCCGGTGACATAGCCGAGGTAGCCCGGATTGAACGGCGAATCGAAGCCGTCGCGCACCTCGAAATGCAGATGGGGGCTTCCGGCTCCGCTGCTTCCGCTGAAACCGAGAGTATCGCCGGCCACGAATCGCAGCTCGCCGCGTTCGAACCAAAGCTCAACCGTGCTGCTTTTCGAGTCGATCTGTTTTTTGCGAACCCGTGCGTCTATCGAATCGGCAAATCCGCTCAGATGCGCGAATACAGCGATTCGATTGTCCGCCATGCGAAGATAAATCACTCTTCCGTAGCCCCACGGCGATTGCCGGACACGCACAACCTCGCCGTCCTCCGGGGCGATAATCGGCATTCCTTCGCCATCCGGCGTGCGGAAATCGATCCCGGCATGGATGTGCCCAACCCGAAACTCGCCGAAGCTGCTCGTGATTTGGTGTTTGCAGTCGAGCGGCCAAATGATCTCGTCGGCGCGGAGCGAAGCGGCTATCGAAAGGAGAAAAAATGCAAGCGCGAGGCGTTTCATCCGCCGATGTTATACGAAAGTGTTACCTGATGGCTCAGGCCGAGGCCCTCCGAAAAATTCACGATCGCATAGTCGAGGTCGATTCCCTTCGCGCGGATTCCGAATCCGGCTGAGATGTTGCGAGTATCGTGGCCGGGAGTATATCCGGCACGAAGCACGGCGTAATCGGTAAGACGCCCCTCGACGCCGACCGCGAACCATCCGCCGAGACGGTCTGGTTTGATATAGTCCGCGTGAATTGTGCCGTAATCCAGGACTTCCGCAGCGATTCCCATGCGATATGTCAGCGGATATCGTTCGCGGAACATGCGGAAAACGACCTCGCTGCCGTGATTTTGCACCGCTACTCCGGCATGGAGGAATTTGTAATTCCCCGTAGCGCCGAGATCGAATACCCAGCCGTCTCGATCGTCCTGATCGATCCGTTCGTGAATCCATTTCGCGCTCGCGCCGAGATCGATAATATCGGCTATTCGCCTTGCGCCGGAGAACTGGAGATAGAGTTGATGCGATGTAAAAGTATAGTCCGGCTCGGATGTCGGGCCGGTTCGCGCTTCGATCTCACCGGAATCCATGATGAAAAGCCTCGCCGCAAACGCCCATTCGCCGAAGACCTTTGCGCCGTAAATGTTCGAGTTGAATGTCTGCGTTCGCATATAGCTGTAGGATGCCCCGACGGATAGGTTTTCTTTTCCAAAAAGCGCTGCGGGGTTGGCGTTTCCGGCGGATTTAAGGCCGCCGTCCGCGACTCCCGCGCCGCCGAGCGCCTCCTGAGTCGCGCAGGTATTCAGCCAAAGAAATGCCCCCGGCGGTAAGGCAAGGTCGCCGTAGATCGTTTGCCCGAAAGCGACGGAGGAAAGGATCAATAATATCGATGCAATTTTATATCTCATCGTTATCCTATTTTCGAGTAGAATTCAATCTCTTTAAATTAATCAATTTATACTAATCAATTTTCGTGCCAAACGCAAGATCGATGAATTTTAATTCGGTGGGCAATGCCCACTGATGAAACCGACCCGACGACCGAGGTTAAATAAGTTGCCCTTCGGGGTCGTCGCACAGACGTGCTTCCTTCGGTCGTAGGCGGCGATTTTCGCTTGAAACCCCGACCCCTCCGCGCCGTCACGATTTTTGCGGTTACTTCGTAAGCAAAAATCCCCACACCACCCATCGCCACCCCCGCGCCAGCGCCCCTAGTCAGTCGTTTCGATACGGACTAAAGCCCTACTTAACAACCGTTGGCTGAGTAGAGACGCAGTCTCGTATCGAAGCCCGGCTACTCAATGCCCACATATGCCTTGCTCAACCCTGCGGGATTCGGTCTTTCATGTGAAATCGATTATCTCAAGACGATCAATTTCACGGAAACAGACTCACGACCGATATTCGCTCTGGCAAAATAGACCCCATTGGGCATGGAACGGGCAACATTCCATGCGATTAGATTCTGCCCGGCACTTAGCCTGCCGTCGAACGGAACCGATATAATTCTGCCCGATATATCGACTATCTCGATGCGGACGTTCGATTCAGCGGCCAATTCGATATTAAGTCGCCCGTAATCTTTGGCCGGAGTCGGCGAAAGCGAGATTTTCGCACCGCCGAAATCGCCCGAAACATCGTCGATATTCGTAGCATCGGAGCCATAGATGTAAATAATCCCGTCGCTTTCGTCCGAAGAAAGCGTGCGACGGGTGGATCCGGTCGTATAAACCCCATACATGACCTCGCCTATATCACCGATTCCATAGACATCGAGAAGCTGGAGACCGTGGCCGGACTCGTGAAGCATGACCGACTCGATGTCGTTTGTGGCGACGGGATCGCCCGCCGACCAAGGTTCGGCAAGGTTGAACCTTATATCCATTTCGTAGATATACATGATCGGCCATCCTTCCATATATGTTCGGCAAAGGCCGAGCGGCGGCGACGCCTCGGAAAAATAACCGAAGTGAACGGTGCTTCTGCCATTATAACCGGCATCGTAGATCGAATCGTTATCGGTGGTCGTTCCATCGTATGTATATCGGAACCATGCCCCTGCGGTCGTCCATGTATTCAAAGCCCTTTGAATGGCTTCGGCGCAACCGGTCGTGGGATATGTTGCGTCGTTATGCAATAAAGGCACATAGACAGGAGTATCCGGAAGCCACATATAGTTATTATAACCGAATGTAACATTGAAATCCATCGGGCTGATCTGCGCGGGACCGCTCGCTGGCGTAACCCGAATCGGGCCGGACGAGGCGTGCGGCGGGATGTCCGTGCGAATCTCGGTATCGGTCCAGGAGGTAATTGTCGTCCATAAGGAATCGAGAAAATTAGGATCGCCTCCCGGCCATTGGTAAAAAGTGAACTCGACATTGCCCCGCGTGCTTCCGAAACCGGAACCAGAAATAATCACGGTGATAGTCCCATCGCCCGCGAGGCCGGTTATCGGATTAAGGCCGGTTATAGTCATCGGGGAGGCGGAAGCCGCCGGAAGGTCCGACACCATCGGCCTCCGGCGTGGAAGATCGATATTTACGCCGTGAGCGAGATGTAAAATATACTCCGAGTATTCGGGCAGCGGAATATTCTCTATTTCATCCCGGACGATTGTCCGATAACCCTGAAAAAGACCGTTCACAAACCAATTGCCGGCGATTTCTTCGAGAAATATCAATGCCTTCCGGCCGCTTATCGGCAGCGCTTGATCCTCGACCCAAAGCCGTCTCGAAGAAAGCGGAATCTGTCCGCCTTGAGTGTAAAAATCGAGTTCTGTCGATCCCGAGCCTTTTAGGTATCGGTCGATCTCGATGCGCCACGGGGTGCAGACGCCACGTCCCTGCAAAACCTCGGGTTGCCCACCGGAAACGATCTCCGCAATGACGATCATATCCGATGTTCTCGCGAGATGAGAATCCGAATATCTCGGCATAATAGCTATCGAGGACAAAGCAATAAGCAACAACGAATAAACGAATAGTGAAAGCCTCATAATTGCTCCCGACGTGAAATTCCATAATATAGATAACAACAAATATAATTTAATTTAGTGTTGCGAAATGTCAAGACAATTATTCGGGTCGGCGACATGTCGCGCAAGCGTCGAGGCCCATTTGCCACCGGTCTCACCGGCACCACGGAGAGGGGGTTCCGCTAAACCATGAACCGGAATCCTGAACAAACGCCGAGTCTGCGGGAAGTTCGGGGACTGTTACGCTATCGACGATACCGCCTTCGGGATCGAGAAGTGATAAAGCCGTCTCCATGTCGCGCTGAAGTGCATACTCCTGCGCTTTGGTAACTAACTCTTTCACTTTAGGATTCAGTAGTTTCTTCATATAATTTTATCAGACAATTATTAGTAATTTCTAACCTTAATTAATCGAAATATAGTGTAAAATTCTTCTACAAGCAAGAAATTCGTGTATTTTTTGTGTTCCTCGTTTTCTTACTTTTTGATAATAATCTGTAAAATTCGATACCGGGAGTTACTACCAAACTCGATTGGAAGTAAATGGGAGGAGTATCAACCAGGTTTTTTGTTCACCGCAGTAATTTCGTGTATCTCGTCTTCAGAGAAATCGCACAGCAGTAGAATCTCCGTGAGAAAACCGGTTTTACCTTCGACATACGAATCGATATCGTCGGGAAATTGTCTGGCAAGGGCGAGTTTTAATTCGGAATATCGGTCTCGGAATCGAGGATTTACTCGAAGATAATCACGAACCGCGAGGTGGTTTCGCAAAGGTAGAGAGCCTTTACTGCAAAGGTAAAGATTATGCCCGGGCAAGGCTTCTGGCGCATCGAACGCCTCGCGGCCTTCGATTCCAAAATTTCCTCGATGAACATATCCGATATTTTCGAGATTCCTGATAATCGCCGTTTTATAAACATCTTCGGGAACGACTATATCCATATCGATTATCGGTTTGGCCGAAAGGTCCGGAACCGACGTCGATCCGACGTGCTCTATCCAATGCGGGATATCGGCAAGCGCCAACTCGATCTGCGATGCGATAGCGCGAAATATATCCGGCCACTGCGGATTATATTTAACTACGCGAATCATAGAAAGCACCACGGCATAATATTATAAATAGCACTATGTAAGATAACGATTATCATTGTTCTATCGCACTCCCGGCGATGGAGTACCGATAATCCACGATCCAATCGAATCGCGCACGAAAGCCGCGTCTGCGGCAAGTTCGGGCACTGTGACGCTATCGACGATACCGCCTTCGGGATCGAGCAACGCCACCCATTCGCCCCCGGCGCTGATTCCGAAGTTCGCGTGGAAGGCGCCCTGGTCCGGTTCGGCGTCGCACCAGATAAGTAAAACCGTGTCCGGTTGGATGAAGGTGAAGGCCGGGAAGTCGTATTTTGCCACGCCTGGTTCGTCGGTCAGGCCGTATTCGGATATATCGACGACCGTGTCCCGTGAATTGTAAATTTCGATGTAATCGTCGAAATCGCCGTGCTCGTCCTCGATTATCGAGACGTTGTCCGAGACGATCTCGGAAATAATGACGGTATGCCAGTTATCGACCGGCTCGGGTTCCGGTTCGTTCGGCGATTTTGTGCATCCGGCGAATATTACAAGAAGAATCGATATTGGAATTAAGAGCTTCATTTTAGAACCTCGCGGAAACCTGAAGCTTGATTTCGGTATAAGGTGTTTCATAATTGTCGTCGATATAGGTTGCCTGAACTTTCAAACGGATTCCTCCGATAGGCTCGAAACCTAATCCCAAATGGGTTCTTTTTTTTCTCTCCGACATATCCGCAAAAACCGGGTCCATGCCTGACTCATAACTATAATAAGGCTTCCAGAAATTGTGCTCATATTGTAAATAAGGGCGGAATTTGCCGAAGGTGTATCGAGTCCAGATTTCGTAGCCATCGAAATCGTCGTTCGTGACGATGTCGTTTCCGGCGATATATTCACCGCCTAATTCGAGATTGCCCGGCGACGCTATCGCCCCGATATTATATGCGCTGCGCCGTTCGAGTCCAAGCGTGTCCAATCCGGTGCCGTAGCTCGCGATAATATCGACGGTTTTTATAGGCGAGTAGATCAATCGCCCGGCGAACTGCTTCTCGCTCGTGATTGCGTCTCCGTTGTGGCCATTGAAGATACCAAAATCGTATTCGATTTGATACGGCTCCTGAAAGAATTTACCGGAAATCCAAACACCGATGTCGCGGTCGAGATAGCCGGCTTCGTCCAAAATATCGTGAAGTTCTGTCCAGTCGGTTGCAGGAACTCCTCCGAGACCGAGAATATCTTCGAGTCCGAACGGTTTTCTTCTTTGCCCGATACCGACCTCGAGCTGGCGACCGTATTTATACCGGATTACGGCATCCTTGAGTTCCGCAAAATCTGAGTTAAGATCGAAGGATATTTTCGCCGAGAATGTCGATAGCGTGTCGAAATCTACCTCGATCTTCGGGCGAATCCTTCGGAGATAAAATTCATTATTAGGATAAATCTCGCGGGAATCCCACTGCCAACCCGCGATAATCTCGCCGCCGACATCGATATCTACTTTTGCAAAGGATATTACTGCACATAAAAGTAGTATAGGAAATATGATGATTCGTGTTTTCATTATTTTATTTCGAAATCATCGAAGGTCGAGCTTTTATCTTGTTTCCATTGAACCCTTATTACATCGTTTGAAGCGAGTTTTTCGGCGAATTCGTTTCTATCGATATTCCCCAATATTTCGACCTCGATATCCGTTTGATTGCTCTCCGGGCCTTTGTCGCCAATGATTTTTTTGATCTTATAGGAAACATCTTCTCTTAACAACAAAACCTTTATTGTAGCAAGCATCTCGTCCGGCTCCGTAGTCCTGACCCTCAGGTTCCAGGTCCAATTGGTTGGGAATAAGGCCTTTTTCAGACCGGACGGAATGTGTTCGAGAAGGTTAATAACTACAACAATGTATAACGAGGCGATTATTGCGAGGGAATATAGCCCCACGCCACATGCCATGCCTATTCCAAGTGCGATAACCAGCGAACTCGCTTCCTTCGGGGATTTTAGGGAATAACGGTATCGGACGATCGATGCCGCGCCCATCAGCCCGAATGCGCGCGCAATTTGGCTGCCGATAATCATCATCATGAGCGCCGACGCCGCAGACAGCACGATATGAGCCTCGGTAAAGTCCATCTGCGCGCTTCCTCCGCGCCGACGATAACTCACTAACCCGGAAAGCACCGAGGCGAGAAATAGCGTAGCGAGGATATTGAGCGCGTCACTCCAGTCCGTGTCCCATAAGGTCTTGCGGGGTGCGCCGCCTTCGTCGGGCGGGCCTTCGGTTGGCGAATCCGAATTTCCGGTAAATATTTGAGAAGCATCATCTTGCGCGAAAGCTGTTGCCGAGTTCAATATTCCGTCTAAATCGGGCATTAAAACGAGTATCAGGATTAATCCCGCAATTATGAAAATAACCTGTGAGCCACGGCTGGTTTTCGATAATATATTTCTCATAAGAATAAGCCATCTTTGTAATTTTTGCCCTTTGTTTTTATCCTCTCGATCCGGTTTCTATCGATTAAAAGATCAATCTTAAAAAGTTGCTCAAACAAGTCTTTTTTCGACAAAACATCCTTCCGTTCAGCCTTGGCTTTATTGACCGAGTTGATGTCGAGAACAAGCGCGCCCATCTCCCTCGATACACGCAATTTTGCGCTGACCTGTTTATTCGAGGAGTCCAACGCATCCGCAACGCGTAATATAGCCGATAACCGTCGAACCGCAAGCTGTTCTTCCGCAGAGAGTTTCCACTGGCGGGTGTTATCGAGCGAATCCGCAGAGCCGTTATGGTAAAGCGCGATTATCGCGATGATGCGCTTTTCCTCTTCGCTTAGTTCCGTGAATTCGTAATCCATGATTATGCTGTAGCTATGTTTTTCGTGGTCGGGGCCGACCGAACGGCCGACATCGTGTAACAGCGCGGCATATTCAAGTAAATCCCTCGCCGTTTTCCCGAGACCGTGAATATCCGCAGTTACATCGAAAATTTGGCAGGCGAATTCGCGGACCTTTTGCGCATGTTCAAAATAGCCGTTATGCTTATGGTATAGCTCGAGAACTTCCTTTAAACGTTTATTTATCGGATGGTTTTCGGAGTCGATATCGATAACTTCGGCTACGAGTTTGGAGATCGGCTCGTAGAGCTTTGTATGATCGCGATTACCCTTTAACAACGGAATCCCATCGGCTTTAACGATCTCCCGATAAGCCGAAATAGCATTTCGCTGATAAAAATCGAAACTCGTCTCGACATCGCGCGTGAAACCGATATCGAGGCCGGTATAGATCGATTCCTCCGCAAGCAAACTCGTAAAATCGATGCGTTCGAGTAAAATCTCGAACGGCGTATCGATATAAATAGTCAAATCCGGCCGGACTCCAAACCCGCCGAGCGTTTCGATCAACCAATCACGGTCCATCCCCCTCAATAAACCGCAAACGAGAGTCGTGATAAAATACCTATTCAAAAGCACGATTGCTCCGCGCTTTAAAGCGGGCAGCACCTCGATCTCGAGAATATAGGCCATCTCGCTCGCTGTGAGCATCACATTCGTGGAAGTAGATAGTGCATTCTTCGGAGCGGCGCGATCCATGATCTCCGTGGTTATCCAGGTTTCGCCCATTCCGGCTTTGACCACATCGACGTTGCGGACCTGAAGCCAGTCATAGAGCGCGTTCACCTGATGCGTAACCCCGGCGTGGTGTGCGCCCTCGATAACGATTAGTTTGCCGGGAAGGCCGTGTTTCGGTAGCTTACTTATAAAAGTTTCATCCGAGAAATTCAACCCGGTAGGATTCTTTCCAAAAGAGTACCCCTTAAACAATTCCAATCCTTTAGTAGCTTGGGTTTCACGCTTTGAAGAAGAGGATTTTAGAAGCGGTTTAACCTGAGTTAAAATAGAGGCGAATATTTGATCTTCATCACGATCCATTTCGATCGGTGTCAAAATTCCCTTATCGACTAACTTCGCATACGCCTTATCTACCCTACCCTGGAATTCCCTAAACGATTGTATCGGATCGGTTTCGCCGGAAACATCCATCCCGGACTCGTAGAACTTGGGCACGTTGCCGTTTTTCTTCATCGCCCGCTCGAGCGCGACTTCCACAGGGACACGGCAGAGAAACGCTAAGTCCGGCTCGATTGCGAGGGAAAAAATCCGCTTGACCCACTCGGCATCGATACCGCGAGCCTCATCGCGTGCGAGTGCGGTATATGAATATCGATCGGCGATAACGATCTTGCCCGCATTTAGCGACGGGATAATTATGTTCTCGAGTCTGTTGAAAAAATCCGCGGCGTGAAGCGCGCTGAAACAATTCGGCGTGAGCAACTGGGCACGCTTGGCGTTTTTAATTGCCTTCCCAATATACTTACTGGAATTCCAACTCGTAACGACAACCTGATGTCCATCGGCCTCCAAATAATCGGCGAGGAGTTTTACCTGTGTGCTTTTGCCTGCGCCGTCGAGGCCCTCGAAGACGAGCAGTAGCCCGCGACTTTCGGGGTTTTCGCCCGGTTTCTTATTTTGATCTTTCGTTCGATTTACCATGATTCTAACATTCCGTTATATTTTTTATACCTTCTATAAATTTGGACGTATAAAAGGCAAAAGGGTTTATATCGAATTTAATTTTAAATTTCGCATAGCCGTAATCGATAATAAAAATGTGTCGCCGATAATCGGTTATTCCAAGAACGTACTGCTAAAAATAATCTGACGAACCTAAAATACACACTTTTATGTATAAACAGCTAACACATGGGCACAAAAAGTCGGGTTTTTGCCCTCATGTAAGCGCTTTCTGTGTTGACGCGCCTGCTGTTTAGTATATATTTGCCCATTTTCTCTATTTCAAATATACGATTCGCTTCGGTCGCCACGCGGCAACAGGCAACCGGCAGAGCCGGAACCAACTTGCTCAACCGCCTTCGGCGGATTCGCTTCGGTTGGCGACGATTCATTTCAAATACACCACACTTTTCGTCGCCGTTTGTCCGTCGAAACGTGTGGAATCGGCGTTATTTTAAATACACGACTCTCTTCGTAATCTCATTATCAGCAACTTTCGCGCGAACAAGATACACACCGGAACCGACGGAAGCTTCGGGTTTCCACCGGCACGCGCCGGAGGCGTTTGTAGGGGCGACGCTTGCGTCGCCCGCAGTCGAGGCAGGCCTCGACCCTACGCTTCCGTTCGCGGGGATTTCGGCGACAACTCGGCCGTTTATATCGAATATTTCTATGC
>CAYNTG010000038.1:0-20072 GCA_964400105.1 uncultured bacterium | reverse complement strand
CGAAGCTCGCTCGATGTAATCATCGTCTGGGATTTTGGAATCTGTATCAAAGCCAGAATCGGAGCGAGCCAAACGACGAGCGAGATAACATCGGGATCGTAGCTGAACATCCGCGCAATGTCCTCGCGCAAAATCACGACCCCCACCGCGATAATCGCGCCGGCAAGCAAGCTTAAATATCGGATATTTCTCGATATTCGCACCGCCGATTCCTCTTCACCCGCGCCGATCTTATGCCCAACCAGCGCCATATTGCCGAAAGCCAATCCCTGATAAACAACGCCGAATGTTTGTGTTAGCCTCATGATTATCTGGTGCGCGGCCAATTCCGCCTCGCCGATCCGCGCGATGAAGGCTATTAGGATAAGCTGCCCGGCCATCCAGATAAGCTGCTCCAAGGTAACGGGCAGGCCGGTCTTAACTATTCTTCTCAAACTGCGGAATTCGGGACGAACCATGTCCTTCAGGCGAAG
The DNA here is from genome assembly GCA_964400105.1 of uncultured bacterium. Lineage (GTDB taxonomy): Bacteria > UBP14 > UBA6098 > UBA6098 > UBA6098 > CAYNTG01. The sequence continues at coordinate 19,599 of CAYNTG010000038.1, read as the reverse complement.
CTCGACCTGCGTCCTTCCACCGATAACATGCCTGAGTAGTAAGACCAATCCGACCGCCTGAGCACCGCCTATCGCCAGTCCTGCACCGAGCGCTCCCATCGGAGGTATTCCCAATCCATCGTGGCCATAGACGAGGATAATCGAGGAACAGGCGCCGATCAAATTCGCGGTGAGGTTCACCTTCATCGAAACCATCGCATCGCCAATCGACCGCAGGATGGCCGTTCCGGTGAAATTCAAAGCGATTGCGGGCATAAAGATTGCGAGCATCGTGAAATACTGAATCGCGGATCTCTCGATCTCGCCAGATGCTCCCAAAATCCTATGAAAAATGAAACCACGAAATGTGAAAGAGACCGCCGCAAAAACGATTCCCACGATAAAGACCGTCCCCATCGCCCTCCCGAAAAGTCTCGATGCCGTCTCCCGGTCGCCCATTCCAAGGTGACGCGAGATCGGCAGTGCCGCGCCCAAAACGAACGTGAGAAATATTGTGAAGAGGAAAAACAGGAGATATAGCGCCATCCCGCCGCCCGCGAGTGCGGCGCTGCTGAACCGGCCGAGGATAACGCCGTCGAAGGCCATCATCGCCGTTATCGAAAGGAGATCGATGACCGCCGGCACGACGGTTTTCTTGGAATCCAAAGGGGGCGCCGCGCTCGGCAGCGTCCCCTCGAAACTTTCCCCAACGATTTTATAATCCTCGGAACGCCTCATGCGGTTATTCTGAGGACGTCTTCAATGCATTGTCTGCGATGAATTTCTCCGTGCGATGAAGCGCATCGTTGTCGTCGTATTGGATCGGCGGAGATTTCATGAAATAGCTTGCGGGGCCGGCGAGCGCACCGGATATTCCCGATTCGAGAGCGAGTTTCGCGATTCGCACGGCATCGATAACGATCCCGGCGCTGTTCGGCGAATCCTCGACGGAAAGTCGGCATTCGACGTTCATAGGAACATCCCCGAAATGTCTACCTTCGATTCGAAGATAACAAATTTTGTTATCCTTTTGCCACGGAACGAAATCCGACGGCCCGACATGGATATTATCGTCGTCGATATGGCGGCCTTTCCGCTCGATCTGCGATTTCACCGCGTTGGTCTTCGATTCCTTCTTGCTGATGAGACGTTCGCGTTCGAGCATATTGAGAAAATCGGTGTTGCCGCCGGTATTGAGCTGATATGTCCGGTCGATTGGCATTCCACGGTCGAGAAATAGATTTGTTAAAACGCGGTGAAGGATCGTCGCGCCGACCTGCGATTTGATATCGTCGCCGATAACCGGCAGACCGCGTTCCTCGAAACGCCCCTGCCAATACTTTTCACGAGCGATGAACACCGGAATGCAATTCACGAGCGCGCAACCGGCATCGAGAATCTGTTCGACATACCATTTCGTGGCCATCTCCGATCCGACCGGAAGGTAGTTGACGACGACATCGGTCTTGGTCTCCTTCAAAATCCCGACGATATCGTCGGTCGGGCCGGAAGACTTTTCTATTATATCTTTGAGATATTTTCCGAGGCCGTCGTGGGTCATCCCGCGATGCACTGGAATATCGAGTTTTGGCACCTCTGGGAAAAATTTTGTCGTGCAATTCGGCTCGGCGAAAATCGCCTCCGAAAGGTCCTTTCCGACCTTGGTCTTGTTGATATCGAACGCGGCGGAGAACTCGATATCGGAGATGTGCAGCCCGCCGATATTCACGTGCATTAGCCCCGGCACGAACTCGTCCTCCTTAGCATCTTTGTAGTATTGAACCCCCTGCACGAGCGAACTCGCACAATTCCCCACACCGATAATAGCGACGCGAACCTTTTTAGACATAATAACCTCCAATATAAATCATTTTTTTGCAAATATATCTTGAATCAGTCTATTCCGTTTTCTTTCAACAGATTACGTGAATGTAGCAGCCTTTTAACCGCCGTAGAATTTGTTCCCACGGCGAGCAGTATCAAAACGAGCTTTATGATAATATCGTGAAGCCAATCGTAGGAAATCCTAATGAAAATCGGGTTTAGCAGACCGGTAAGTATCGATGCCGTTCCGAGAGCGATTACCCTTTCGGGGCGCTGCCAGAAACCGACGTCGCACTTAACCCCCAACCCTTCGCTCCGCGCGCGAACATAGCTCACCATGACCGATCCAATCAGCGCGATAATTGCCACGACCTGAAACACGCCGACCATTCGCGCCCTCGATAATCCCAGATAACCGTAAAATCCGAGAAAGACTGCAAATTCGGCGTAACGGTCGAACGTCGAATCGAGGATCGCGCCGAACCGCGTCACCTTGCCGGAATTCCTCGCCACTGCGCCGTCGAGGCTGTCCGCAAATCCGCCTATGAAAAGGAAAATCCCGCCGATAATCAGATGACCGGTCCACATGAAGAACCCAGCAATCACGGCCAGCACTAGTCCGATCACGGTCAGCGAAGTCGGCCCGACACCGATCTTCGCAATCCATGCGGCGATCTTCCCGATCATGCGTAAATATGCCTGCTCTATCTTGCTATTTCTGTTTTCGCTCGTCATAGTTCATGTTAAAATGGAAAAAGAAAGCTATATCACACACTCGATAAAAGCAAGTGTTATCGAAGTTTTTTTCGTGGAGTAGGATAATAATATAACAACTAATCGAACGATTAGTCTCTGAGGTTTAAAGTTATAACTGCTTATCGTCGATTAAGTTGTAAAATTGTAGAAGATTTGTTAGATATAGCAAAAATGCAACCTGTCGTCGCCGAAATTTCGGCTTTCTGAAAATTTCACGTTTGGAGTGCGGTTCTTTGGAAGCTGGAGGATGAAAAAACCTCCCTCTTCGATATGGGCAACTACCTCTTCATGAATCGAATCGATTTCATCCATTACTTTATCGATATATGGCGGATCGGCGAAGATGATATCGAATCGAGTGTCGAACTTTCGCGCCCAATTTGCGACGCGCATCGAGCGAACCCGCGCGACATTCGATTCGATGCCGAGATTTTGTAGATTTTTTACTATCGAGGCCGATGCCCTTTTATCGGCCTCGACGAATTCGACGTAATCCGCGCCACGGCTCAGCGCCTCGATCCCAATCGCACCGCTTCCGGCATAAAGATCGCAGAAACGCAACCCGCCGATATCGCCGAGGATATCGAAAATCGCCTGCCTGATGCGCGACGCCGTAGGACGTATTCGCCCGCCGTGGAACGCGATCTTGCGCCCCCTGAACGATCCGCCGGTTATTCTCAATGCCATTTTGAAAAGTCCTATCGAACGAGGAGCAGCGTTCCCTTGCATATCACATCGCCGCCGCGCAAAACGACATACAAATATGTCCCCGGCCTCGCACGCGAACCCGCCGAGCGTAAGCCGTCCCAGAAGGCGTTTCCCTCCGGTGATGTCGCGGGAAAATCTGACGAGAAAACCCTTCGACCGTCGATATCGTAGATCTCAACCGTCGCAGGTAAAAGCTCCATCGATGGATACTCGAACCAGACGAAATCGTTTGCGCCGTCCGCATTCGGCGTGAATGGAATCGGCCAAACATCGCAGACTGTCTCCTTCGAGCGGCGAACGGTAACGCAGACCGGCTCCGAACAGTTGGCTCCGCAATATTCTGCGAGATCGCACGCTGACGCGCATATCGCAACCGACTCGGACAAATCGTAACCCGCCGCTTCGGGATCGAATGTCAGGAATTCGCCGTCGAAAGCGGCTCCAATGGCCGGCAAGCGAAGCGTGTCGCTATCGATATAGATGAAGACGACGGACTCGTCGATACCGGCTCCGAAATCTACGATCCGCCACTCGATAAGAGCTTCTCGATTTGGCGGCACGAGCGGAAGATAATCGTGAACCGTGATATTGGGGGGAGAGGTATCGACCCAATAATGCCATATATAGGCCGAATCGAGGCCGTAACCCATGGAGTCCTCGGCTTCGACGAGGCGAATCGTAACAAGCTCGCCGTCGTCGAGAGGATCGGTGATATTATATATAAGTGAATCGTTCCTGTAAATCATATTCGATCCGATTACGGCAGTATCGTAATTGACCATCAGCAGAATGCTCGAATCCACGACGGTTTCTGGATCCGTAAGCAGAAGAACGATTTCCCCGCTATCGCAAGAGGAATATGAGCGGTGCGCCGGGAAGAGAAGCCCGGCGACAGGGCCTTGCCCGATTATAAGCTCCGGACGAATCGTCCCGCTAATAGACTTCGTGCGATCCTCGATTATCTCGAAATCGAAATCGTTGTCATAAGCGGATATGCGGAATACCGGCGAATCGCCTGCGTAGAATGGCCCGATCGGCGTGACCGTAGCGAATTCATCGCCGGATACGAGATCCATTTGAACGGTAGATTCTCCACCATCGATAATGGAACCGTCGCTGTCCCAGGTCAGATAAACCCCCTGCCCTCCGGGGCCGGTTGCGTCGTCGAACACACCGGAAGGGTCTGATATCGAGGCGTGAACATCCGACGCGATCCCGCTCCAGAACTCGATCGGGGAAAACACTGAGAAGACCGGCCCGATGGTATCGTCGTCGAGGATATAAAAACTCCACGAATATGTCGTGTCGTTCGCGCCGCAGCAACACGCCGTGTCGGCGATATAAACCTCGACCGACACCGTCTCGCGCTCGTGCCAGAATATAAGCGAACCGTCCAGCACCGGCTCCCAGTCCACACCGCCGTTATACCCGGCGACATCGATACCGAAACGCGATCCATCCCAATAGACGGAGAGGCTTCCCGGCGCAAATATCCGCGTCCATCGCGGCGTCGTCAAAGTCATCGATAACGTCGAAGAATTCACCCCCGCAGGAATATCGACTATCGCAATATCCACCCCGGCTTGCCAATCGAGAATTTCCGCGCCGTCGGGGGGCTGCTCGTCCGAACCGACCGGCGGCTCGATATCGACTATGAACGTAAATGTATCGGCCTCCGCGAGTTCGGCTCCATAAATATCCTCCGCGACCGGCCAGAATGTAATCGTATCGCCGTGGTCGAACACGCCCGGAGCGTTGTATATCATCGTGTCCACATTGAAATATAGATTCGGATCGGATGGATAGTGCACCTCGTCGTCTATCACAACACCGCAAGAATCGTAACAAAGACCGTCGTCGTCTGTCACGAGAATCCGAATTCCGCCGCCGTCGCAGGATGTAACCGCGCCGTTTTGCGGGGATAAAATCTCCGCTTCCGGCGGCGTAACGCCGACATTGAACCACCATTCGACGACGGAAACATTCGCGCCGCAATATTGTGCGCTGTCGTAAAGCGTAATCGTGATAAGCACGGAATCGCCGTCCTGAAGGGATGTGTCAGCCGAATAGACCGCGCCCGGAAGAACGATCGTGTCCCCATTCCATAAAACGCCGGAACCGAGATCGTAATCGTGTCCCCAAATTGAGATTTCACCGAACCCGTGATCGATTCCCGCAGGAAAATCGTCGCAATAGAACGACATATCCGGCGAACCGGGCGCTATCATTCCGCCGAGCGGAGGCCAACCGGAGATAACCTTCGGCCCGATAGTGTCGATCACAAACCAAAGTTCGAGCGGTGATGTAAGCGGCGAATGGAATATATCCATCGCCCCGATAATATCCACATGAACCGTATCGCCGTGCTCGTGTGGGCCGACGTTGATGTAGAGGGTCGTGTCATCGTAATCGTAGAAGATATCCGGCCATGCCGTCCCGTGCACCACGAAGGTGTCGTCGATGACCGTCACGAAGGAGTGCGGAACAATAATATCGCCGTCGCTGTCAAAAACAAAGATGTGGACTCCTGTGTCGGTGCAGCTCGTAACGGCTCCCATCGCAGGGAATCGCGGTTCGGCATATGGGCCGTTCGATGTCGTGATATAGTCCCAGCACACAAGCATCTCGTTTGGCCCGCAAAGCGACGTCGAATCCTCCCCGCGAACGCAAATCAGAACTGTATCTCCCGCGAATATCGTATCTCCCGACACCGATCCGTCGAACATCAGCGAGTCCCCATCCCATAAGACGCCGGCGCTGCCCACATCGTGCCAAACCCCTCCTATCCCGATCCCCAGCGAACCGTCCACGATCCCGGCACCTCGATCCTCGATCCCGACGGAGATATGCGCCGGTCCCGGATGGATCGCCAAACCAACCACGGGATGCACAAATGTCGTCTCCGGCGGCGAAAGATCGACATAAAACTCGAATTCCACCGGCAAAGCAAGGCCGTTGCCCAAAGAATCCTCGGCGGATCTTAAAAGCACACCGATGGTATCGCCGTCGCCCCAGGGCTCCGAAGGAACGAACCTCAACATCGATGTTGGTCGATTATATACAAGCCCGACGGAATCGATGGTGTAATCGATGCCATCGACGACAAGTGAGACCGATGTAGGATTGACGCCGTCTGGGTCCGCCAGGAATATCAATATCTCCTGATCGGAGGAATCGCACGCGATCCATTCCCCGGAATCGGGCGTTACTATTTCGGCCATAGGCCCGGCGGTATTTATCGTGAACCACCAGCAAATCGGCGCGGGAAGCCAGTTAGTTCCGCAATAAAGAGCCTCGTCGGAAGCTCCGACCACGCACACATCGACCGTATCGCCATCATCGTATGAAAGGTCATGCTCGCCGGTATCGAACAATATCGTGTCGGGAAGTAGATAATGCACACCGCTCGAATCGAGGGAGAGAAGCTCGCCATCGACCGTGAATCGAATCGTCGATGCATTGAGACCGCAACCAGAATCGGCAATAATAAATCTGATTTCCGGCGAAGATCGCGTCGCCACACCTCCATCGGGCGGTTCCATTCCGAAAACAACCGGCGGTTCGAGATCGATATAAGAATAAAATTCGATAAGGTTATAGCCAACATTCCCATATATATCCGATACACAGAACGAATCGAGATGCACGGTATCGCCGTTCTCCCAGGGCTCGGACGGAACAAAGTAAATCCGCCGGTCGATAGCGCTGAATGTCACTCCGGCGGAATCGGCGGTGTAAATCTTGCCGTTCACCCGGAAAATAAACGTCGTATCGTCTATCATCGAGGCATCGCTGATCAATGCCCGGAATCCTTGAAGTCGGCACGACGTGCATGCACTATCTCTGTCGGGAGATTCGAGAAGCGCCATAGGAGGTTCGTCGTCTATGAAATAATCGAAACACTCCATCGCCTCGTTCGGATCGCACCAATCGGGCATATCCGAAGCCCCGACGCAAATCTCGACCGTTGTGCCATGATCGAAATCGACACCGAGACCGCTTAACTCCAGAACCGCCGTCGATTCCGCCGGAATCCATATCGGCCCGGGAATATCGCCGACGAAATAATCCTCGCCGTCCACCACGAAATAGACCGACGAAACATCCAGCCCGCTCAGTCTGTCGGTCAAACCGGCGCGAATCGCGCTTCCGCCAACGCTCGATATCGTGTCTCCCGATTCAGGTGAAATCGAGTAAATTTCCGGCGGCGAAAGGTCCATATAAAAATAATACGAAATCGGTTCGATCGGATTGCCGAAGCTGTCCGGCGCACTGATTATATGCACGTTTATCGTGTCGCCGTCCTCCCACGGCTCCGGCGGAATATAGGTCAACATCGTATCTCCGAACGACATGCCGCCACCCGTAAAACGATGCGAAACGCCGTTCACGCTGATCTCGATGCTGTCGGCGAGTATCCCGAAATCGTCGTGAAGATAAACCACAAGATATTGTTCGGTCGAATCGCATGCGACATAATCGCCGTTTTGTGGATTGATTGGCCATGCATCCGGGATCGCATTATCGACGAAAATCGACCAACAGAAAGGCATCGATATATCGTTCGCAGCGCAGTAATCCGGCAGATCGAGCGCCTCGACGAGGCAGATGTCCACGCTCCCCGAAGGCTCTGAAAGAATGCCGTCTCCATCGAGGATGAAATTGTCGCCGAATAATTCCAGCCCGGAACCGAGTGAATAATAAAAGCCGTCTATTTCCAAAACGACGCTCGAATCGTCCAAGCCGCAACCAAGATCGAAGATCGAAAGCTCGATATAATCGACCGAACCGACAACCGCGCCGTCCGATGGATAATAACCGCCGGTAACCGGTGCCGATAGATCGACATAAAAATGCCATTCCAACGGCGACGGAAGCGGATTGCCGAGCGTATCCTCGGCGTCGATAAGTCCGGCAAAAACAGTGTCCCCATCCATCCATGCGGTCGAGGGAACGAATGTCAGGATCGAATCGGAAAAGCTGAGCTGTGGAGAAGCGACTCCGTATTCGATCCCATCGACAAGAAATCGTATCGATGCTGGCACAACATCCTCGTCGTCGCGAATTATCATCTCGATAGACTGCTCGCCCGGACCACATGCTACCCATCTGTTCGGTAGCGGCAGGACGATTCGCGCCATCGGCCCGGTCAGATCGATCTCGAATTCCCAACAGAACGGCTCGATCAGTTCGTTTGCGTCGCACGTATCGACATCGTCGCTAAGCTCGCTAAGGCAAACAGTAATGCTCTCGCCATCCGCGAAGATGATCCCCGCATCTTCCGGGTCGAATCGCAATTCGTCCCCACTCCAGCTCAATCCCGGCGACGGATAGTCATAATCGACTCCCCTCACCTCGATAACCGCAGATTCCCGATCTATACCCGCAGGAAAATCGAATGCCCATATCGAGATCGGTTGATACGGATCCGCCACCGTGGAACCTGCGGTGGGGAATGGATAATCGACCGTCGGAGGTCGTGTATCGACGATAAAATATGTCCATACCGAATCGGCAATGTCCATCGCATTTCCGAGTATATCCGCCGCACCGATCAGCGCGGCACGGATCGTATCGTAATGCGTATAAACCGCAGATGGCGTGAATTTGAGGATCGGCTCATCCCATAAAATCCCGTCGTCTGTCGAACCGAACTCGACGCCGTCGAACGAAAATCTCAGGGACGAATCGTCGATGCCGGATATATCGGATATCGTAAACGCCACGCCCAAATCGCCGCACGAGGTTATCGTCTCCGGCGCGGGTCTAAGCAATTCGACCACCGGCTTTCCGGCATCGACGACGAAGCTCCAGCATTCCGAAGAAAGCAGATTCGGCGGGCAGATATCCGGCATATCCGCCGCGCTGAGACAAACCGCTACCGTGTCGCCATCGACAAAAGAAATACCAGCGAGCGCGGGATCGAAGCTCAAAATCGGGCTGGAAAACGAAAGCGCCGGGTCGGCAATTTCAAAGATTCCAATCCCGGAAATATCGAGAGAGATGGTCGCCGGATCGACGCCGGAAACGGCATCCAAAAGCGAAAGCCCGATCGAATCGCCGGTCGAGATGGACATGGGCGCGGGATAAAAATCGTCGGCCTCCGGTGGAGAGAGATCGACCATAAACCGCCAGGTCTCGGACGGCCCGGAAACATTGCCGATGGCATCGGTCGCACGCGTCACAGAGAAAATCACGACCTCGCCATCGTCGAAAAGATCGCCCGGAATAAATCTGAATGTCGAATCGTCGATCGGATCGATCTCGTCGTCGGAGATCGTAAATTCGGTGCCCGACAGTGTAAATATCAGCGAATCGAAATCGACGCCTGCCGGATCGGTAAGCCTCACAAGGATGGATTCGTCCGCGCAGGAGACCGTGCTTTCGTCCGGCGGCCAAATAAGTTCCGCAACCGGCCCGCCGAGATCGACATGGAAATCCCAGCATTCCGGCCCCGCAAAATTCGGCCCGCAGCTGTCCGGCGAGTCAAAAGCCGCAGCGCAGCATCGGACATCGTCGCCATCGGCAAAGGCTATCCCTGCGAAGGCCGCATCGAGGTTAAGGGTCACGCCGTCCCACGAAACGCCGGTATCTCCGACGCGGAATGTATCCGCCTCGACTACCAACTCCACGCTTCCGGCATCGACACCGGCCCCGTCATCGACGATATTGAATGAGATAATCGGCGATACATCCGTCGCAAAACCGCCGGACGGCGGAGCAAACCCGGAAATATCGGGCGGCGTAAGGTCGATATAAAATATATACACGAGATCACCGCCATCGATCTCGTTGCCCAAAACATCGGCTGCATAAAGGGAAACATCTACCGTGCCGTCGCTCCATGCCGAAGACGGCTCGAATATCAACAGGCTGTCGCCGATATAGCGAAGCTCCGTGTCGGCGGTCGTGTAATGGACGCCGTCGATAGTAAGGATTATCGAGGCGTCATCGACACCCGAATAATCGGTCAAGAGGATCGTTATATTCAAGAATGCACATGCGGAAAACTCTCCCGGCGACGGGTCGATAGGAACCGCCTCCGGTCCGTTTAGATCGAATGTATATTGAAAACAGCTATCGGTCGAATTCGGTCCGCAAAATGCCATTTCCACCCGATCTGAAGCGGAAAAGCAGATATCCACCGAATCGGAAAAGACAAATCCCGATACCCCGCTATCGAACGTCAAAATCCCAGAACCGGCATCCCAACTAACTCCCGCGTCCGTGATGGCAAAAATTGTGCCGTCGAGCGTAAGCTCGATGGAACCTTCGTCCACCCCTGCGATATCGTCGGTGAAACCGAACTCGAAAACAGTCGATAAATCGGACAAAACAGAATCCGGCGACGGTGAAATCGACACCAATTCCGGTGGCTCGATATCCACTGTGAAAAACCACGTCGGGCCGTCCAAAAATACATTCCCTGCAAGATCGACCACGCGTGAAACCGTGAACTCGACCGTATCGCCGTGTGAAAAACCGCCCATCGGCAGATAACTTAAAATCTCGCCGGAGTATTCCATTTCCGGCTCCGCGATCCCATGCAAAATCGCATCGACGACGAGATCTATCGAGTCCTCGAAAACGCCCCACGTATCGAAGATGCGAATCGCGATAGCGGAGTCGGCGCAAGCGGTGATAATCGCACTATCCGGAAAGATAAGCTCGACCTCCGGCACGTTAAGATCGACAAAATAGCTGAAGCAGCTGTCGAAAGCCGCGATGTTCGGGCCGCAATACTCCTCCGGCACCGAATCGGCGAGCGAATCGAGACATATCGATATCGTGTCGCCGTCCGACCACGACAAACCACCGATATCCGTATCGATATCGAACTTTCCGCCCGACCAAACTATCCACGGAAGCGTGCCCGCATAGCGTGCTCCGTCTATCGAGATCGACAGCGAAAGCGGATCCACACCGCTCAATGAATCGGTCGCGAATATTTCTATCGTCGGGGAAGCTTCAGAAATAAGGCTCCCCGGCGGCGGATCGACATCATTCAAAACCGGCGCACTTTGGTCTGAAACGAACCACCAGTCATAGCTTCCCGAAAGCGAATTTCCAACCGAATCGACAGCTTCGATAACGGATAGTTCGATAGTATCGCAATCCGCAAATGGGCCGGGCGGCGTGAAAATCAGCGAATCGCCGGCCCACGAAAGCGCCGCGTCCGGCCAATCGTGAACAGTGCCATCGATCCGGACCGCGCATGACTCGACCACGACTCCGTTTTCGTCGTCAATTCCGAAGACGACCGTTTGATAGGGACATGCCGAAAAAGCGCGGTCGAGCGGCACGAGAAGCGCTGCAGTTGGCCCCGTAAGATCGAATGTAAAGCTCCAGCAACTATCGAGATCGGCGATATTCGGCCCGCAATAGTCGGGCGAAACGCCGTCGGCGACACGGTTCATGCAGAAAACGGCGGTATCGCCGTCAATAAATGCAAGCCCGGCGATGGCAAAATCAAAATTAAGCCACACACCGTCCCACGAGAGCGCCGCGTCCGGCCATGAATAAGAAACGCCATCGACCGTGACGATAAAATAGCCCTCGTCGATTTCAGAAGGATAATCGCGGACGTTCACCGAGACCGTCGGCGACCCGTCGGCGATAACATCTCCCGGCACAGGCCATAAACTCGATATCACCGGCGGCTGAGAGTCCACGATAAAGCCCCATTCGAGCGGCGCTCCGATGAGGCCGTTCCCGACAAAATCCAGAGCATCGATCAGAACCACATCGACACTATCCAAATGCGTGAATGACGCCGAAGGGGTGAAGATAATTGTGTCGCCGGAAATCGAAATCTCCGAATCGGAAAGTCCATAAAGCACGCCGTCGATACGGAGTTGAACGGTCGAAAAATCGACGCCATAATTATCGAGGATAACGATTCTCACCTCGCTGTCCGCGCAGGCGGTAATGACCGAATCCTCCGGATAATCGAGAAGCGCTGTCGGTCCCAATCCGTCGTAGATGAGAATAAAACAGCTGTCGTGCTCGTTCGGGCCGCAGTGCGAAGCATCGACTCGATCCGCGACGCGAATGCAGAGATCGAGCGTCCCGGCGTCTTCGAAAGGCCCCGTTGAGGCTTCGATATCGAAGCTCATCGTCGAACCGTCCCATGAAAATCCGCCCGGCCAGATGTAATCCACGCCATCGACAGATACAACGGTGCTCTCCGGCGCAACGCCGCTGCCGAGATCGCTAATATTCCATTCGAGATCGACACCAGCACCGAAAATGCTTCCCGGAATCGGCGAGATCGCCGTTATCTCCGGCGATGTCAGATCGATATAGAACTCCGACCCGACCGGCGCGTCGATATCCGTTCCGGCCGAATCGAGCGCATGGGAAAAAAGCACCGAAACGGTATCGCCGTCGGAGAATGGCGAATCCGGCGTAAATGCCAGCGTATCGTCGGCATATGTGCAATGATCGAGGCCGTGATATGTTGTGCCGCCAACCGAAAACTCGATCGTCGAAGTTTCAATACCAGATGGATCCATCAAAAAGAAATATATTTCCTGAAATTCACAAGCCGTCCACGATTCGTCCGGCGGATCGACGATCTCGACGATCGGCCCGCCCTGATCGACAATAAAGCTCCAGCAGAACGGCACGTTCATCCGGTTTGGCCCGCACCGATCGGCCCGCACCATATCGATTGTCCGAATACAAACATCGACCGTGTCCCGATCCTCCCATGAAAGCCCTGCTGTTCCAGTGTTAAAAGACGCCCTCAATCCATCCCATGCCACACCGGCAACTCCCATAGGATAATCCACTCCATCGATCTCGAAAACGATGCTGTCGCCGTTGACACCGGAGATCGAATCCACGATGGCGACGGACACGTTCGGCGACGCCTCCCCGGAAACCCCACTATCCAGCGGCATCGGATCGATCCCGAACGGCGGTGATTTGTCCACAACCAGATGCCACTCCGTATGGTCGCCGCCGATATACGTGCTCTGGTTATCGACCACATCGCGGACGCTGTTGACATAGACGGTGATCGGCCCCTCCGGATATATCTCCGCAGTGCCGGTGCCGCTATAATAGACCGTATCGCCATATCCGTTCACATAGGAGCTTGTTCCCACGGATTGAAGTTGCGTATCGAGCCGCAGCTTGCATGATGGGACATTCACACCGGAAAAATCATCGAGCAGAACGACGAGCGTATCGCAACCGATCGTGTCGCCGTCGTTCGGATAAAGCAGCGTCGATTTCGGCCCTAAGAGATCGATAACGAACGTCCATTCGAGATTGGGATCGAGCGTATCGATCCAGTTCGGCCCGCAAACAGCTTCCCCTTGAGGCACGCGATCGACCGCCTTTCTCAAACGAACGGTAACGGAGTCCTCATTGCGAAAGCTAATTCCCAACCCTGCGGTCAATATCGTGAAAAACGTATCGTCGTATTCGATATACGGGCTGCTTTCCCAGCAGTATCCGCTATTTCTATCTGGAGGACAATTATATGTGTATGAATCGAAGCACATACAAAGCCCCGAAAGAGGAATCCCGCTGGTCGTATCCCTCACTTCGATCCTTATTTCGGGGCGGTTATCTCGAATTATGGTTCCCGGCGATGGCACCCGCGAAGACCCAACACAGAATGGCTTATCGGTGTCGATAAAGAATAACCACGAAAGCGAATCGTCTATCGGTGTTCCGTCGCTATCCTCGAGCGCGAGGAAGACGACATTCACCTCCAGCCCGTTCTCGAAAGGGATATCCGGTGTAAAGCTAAATGACGAATCGCCATCCCACGAAAAATGGGTTGGATCCGGCCAGATATATTCATCGCCCTCGACTCGAATCCGAATGGTCGATTCGTCGATTCCATCGAGATCGCTGAGCCGGAAGACGATCTCCTGATATTCGCATCCAGCCCATGAACCGCTAAATGGTGTAAGAAGCGTAATGTTTGGTCCGGGCGGCGAACCAAAAATCGGTAAGGCAAAAACAGGGACAAGCAGCAATAATCTGTATAATCGAGCAATCATATCATAACATTATACAGATGATCCCGTAATAATTGTATAGAATAAATAATTTCCTCAATAAAAAAGGGAACACAACGCATTGCATTCCCTTTAAAAAAATAGCCCCAACGGGAATCGAACCCGTGTCGCAGGCTTGAAAAGCCTGTGTCCTAACCCCTAGACGATGGGGCCATAATTTTTTCAGATGGGTGGGTGAGGGGACTCGAACCCCCGGCATCTGGAACCACAATCCAGTGCTCTAACCAACTGAGCTACACCCACCGCGATAATCGGTCCATGGGGGGAAGAACCGCAAATTTTTACTGTGGGATCACAAAACAACCTGCGGAATTCCCCTCATAACCACGATTTTAAAGAACTGTGCCGAAGCGCGTTTGGATTAATCTTATTAACGCGCCTGGGGCGATTCGAACGCCCGACCTACGGATTAGAAGTCCGTTGCTCTATCCAACTGAGCTACAGGCGCGAATCGGTCTCGAAATCCATAACACGTCGGAACCCATTGGTTCAACAGACGGTAAAAATATCCATAAGAGGCAATGTGTCAAGGTATTTCTTGCCTTAAGTTGTCTGGCAAATGGACATGGTAACCATCCGTCGATAAAGCAAAAAATAAGTCGCCGGTTGCGGCTTCCATTAATAGTGCTTCGATTAAGCTCTGTCGTTGTTCGGTTTTGTCTGTCTGTGGGATCGAAACGACAGGATTTGGACGATGAGATTGCTTCGGCTCGGCCTGAAAGCCTCAGCCTCATCGCAATGACGCGCGAAGGTGGATTGTCTGCTGGCGGTTCACAAACAGCCATACGGATTGAAAACTTTATATCGTGTTGACAGATAGCGGCCGTGAGATTATTCTTCTATGATCATATAACATTCAGGGAGATGAGAATGAAAAAAGCAATATTGGTTTTGGTTGCGATAGCGACTGTAGTATCGGCGGGATGGTTTTTCGTGCCGGGGGCGTATTGGACTCCTCAAGATGGCGGTATCGGATTTTTATATGTTCAGGGCGAGTATCCGAAGGTCGGTTGGACTGCGGACGGGCGATACTCATTCGATGGCGATTATTGGTTGGACACCGAGCTTAGAACTAGATTTATCGGCGAGCAAACGGATCTAAGGATCGAGTATTCTCGCGATTCTCTGGAGGACGACTGGCGAAAGCGTTCCGGCGATGATGAAACTATCGGCGGATATATCGTTACCGAATATTCGGCATATTTGAGGCAGCATTTCAATGCCGGAAAGGCGAACAAGTTCAGCCTTTTCGCAGGTTTAAGACATGGCGATTACGAGTCGCCGTATAGCGCCAATATTTTATCGGAAGATCAAGACACGATCGAGGAAACCCTTTTCGCCGATGCGGTAGATATCGGTCTGGAATTTTCGATAGACAGCCGCGACGATCCGGAGAATCCCCAAACGGCATATTATTTTGGAATAAAATTAGGCGGTCTCATATTTCCCGGCTCGGATAAGCCGGACTTCGATTATATCGACCCTATGCAACTAACCGACCCGGATAGAAAGTGGCCACCGTCCGGATCGGGTTATATAGAACTGGATCAGCGGTTTTTCGGGAAACTGCAGATGGATGAGGTGCCATTTCCAATGATTCTTGCACTGCGAATCGGTGGGGGACACCATGTCACGGAGGTGCCGCATCTGGTGGCGTTTAAGGCCGGAGTGGACGATTTCCTTCGTGGCGTCGATACGCGACATCTCATGGGAACGAGCTATTATATCATGTCCGGCGAGCTTCGATTGCAGCTTTGGGAGGAGAGCATCACGCCGTGGATATTGCTGCACTGGCTTATTCCGGGTTATGAAAACCCGCGGCCGATTTTGGAGATCGTTCCATTCATGGAATATGGAAAGGTCTTCGGAACCTATGTGCGCGACGATTCCCAGCAGATGACGATAGGGGCTGGGTTGCATTGGGTATTCACCGATTATACCGTCCTGCGCTGGGATGTCGGATATTGGCCCAATGGCAAGACATGGAGCGCATATCTTTCGTTCGAGCCGAGCATATAGGGCGTGAAAGGTCGAAAACGAATAGTTCGTCTCCTTTTGGCGGCATTCGTGATCCTGATCGCAATTGTCGCGGCGGAGTGGTATGCCCTTCGCGCGACGCGCAAGGCATTTTCGGAAACGATGTTCCAGAGCACTCTCGATGCAGCCTCGGTCTTGATCGAGGCGTGCCGAACGGTTTATGGTTTTCAGGTGATGCGCGAATTTGAGCGCGAAAGCCGGCTTATATATACAGCCGAATCAGTCTCCGATTCAATCACGCCAATCGAGATCGAGGAGATCGCCCAATCCGGCGGGCTTCCACTCGTAATACTCACCGATTTCGAGGGCAATATCGTCTATCGATCTTCGCCGCCGACACCGGATATGTATCCGTGGATCAATAATTTAAAGAATAATCTGCTTTCTATCTACGAGGGGATTTCCGAAAGCGAGTTGTTTGGAATCGATAGGGATCTTCCGCTGGAGGATGGTCCGAAGGGACTCGCTTTGCGGATCGATAACGGCGTCCTGATCCTTTTCGCACCGGAACCGACAGTCCGCGAGCGGGAGGAGTTGACACTCGGCCGGATGATCGGTCGCCTCGGCGAGAATCCCGGAGTGCGATACCTTGCGTTGCAGGACGAATCGGGATTTATATTCGCCACCAAATCGGTCGGAAGGATGAGCAGCCTTTCCGCAGATACTTTTCTCGCCGAGGTCCTTGAGAAGGGCGAGCCGAACCATCGATATATAGACTTTTCCGGCGAGCGCGTGTTCGAGTTGGCTATCGGTTTCCCAACAATGGGTCGGTATCGCGGCGTGCTGCGGATCGGTTTCTCGACGACGGAATACGACCGCCTTCTAAACGGATACTCGATCCAGATCGGGATAATCCTGTTTCTCGTTCTTCTTGTAGCGATTGGCGGCGTAGCGTTGAGCCTCACGGCGCGGCGACTTGCCGAGCAGAAGGGTTTGTCGGGCGCGATCCTTTCGGAGATGAACGCGGCCTGCATCGCGATCGATTCCTCCGGCTGCATTACGATGCTTAATCCACTCGCGTTGAAGCTTTTTGGGCTTTCGACGAGCGATATTCGAGGCAAAAAATATTCGGACTTTTTTGCGGGTGATCCGTTCCGGCTTTTGGAATTGATAAATGCCGGTTCCGGAAGGAATTTCCGCACGGAGATAGAAGGGGCCGACGGAGTGCGCACATTCGATGTGTCGAACGGGCGATTGCCCGACGGCGGCGCATTTGCCGTTGCCGATGATGTTACGAATATCATCGAACTCAAGCGGGAGGCAGCCGGTGCCGAGCATCTTCGAGCATTGGGAGAACTCGCCGCCGGAGTCGCGCACGAAATACGAAATCCGCTCAACGCAATCGGAATTGCGGCGCAGAGACTCCGGGCGGAATTTGAACCGACAACCGATAACGATGAATATGACGGTTTATTGGGAGATTTGAGGGTCGAGATCGCCCGGCTCGACCGGGTGATCCGCGAGTTTATCGGTCTTTCCGCGCCGATGGCCCCGAATATAGAGCAACGACTGCTACGTCCGGTCCTCGACGAGATCGTGGATGCGGCGAGGCTTCGCGCAAGCGGTTCGGAAATCGATTTTAGTGCAAAGATCGACGAGGTCGGAGTCGCGCATTTCGACGAAGAGCAGCTCAAAAAGGCGCTGCTTAATATAATAAAAAACGCGGTCGAGGCGACGCCGTCGGGCGGGAAAATCGTCCTGACGGCGAGCAGGGACAACGAATTCATACGAATCGCAATATGGGACAGCGGCCCGCCCGTGCCGCAGAAGGTGATGGAAAAACTTGGCAAGCCGTTCGTGAGTGTCGGAAAAGAGGGGGGAACCGGAATCGGCCTTTTCGTGGCTTTCCGCGTGGCGAGGGATCATGGTGGGCGAATCGAGGTCGAAACGGGCGCGAATGGCACGACCTTCGTTTTTTTCTTACCAGAGAATTCGAAATAAAATAGTAGGAGTGTAACATGAGACCGAGCGTTCTTCTCGTGGATGACGAGGCCGGCGGACGAAATCTTCTGGCCGGATTTCTTATAAAAAAGGGATACGATGTTGGAGCTTTCCCGGATGCTGAAACGGCACTGGAGGCTTTCAAGAAAAAGGGATTCGATCTCGCTTTATTGGATGTTAAGCTTCCGGGGATGAGCGGGATCGAACTTACAAAAAATATTTTGGAGATCGATCCGGTGTTGCCGGTGGTTTTGGTAACGGCTTATGGCGGTGTCGAGACCGCTATCGCCGGGATGAAGGCCGGCGCGGAGGATTACCTCACAAAGCCTGTCGATCTCGAAGAACTCGAGCTGGTGATGGCGAAGCAGCTCGAGAAAAGAAGGTTAGAAACCGAAAATCGACTGCTTCATGAGCAACTCGAAGAGGGATTCGGTGGCGAGATCGTAGCGGAATCGAAGCAGATGCGGGAGGTTCTATCCGTGGTCTCACGCATCGCACCGACCGACGCGCCGGTGCTTATTTGCGGCGAATCCGGCGTCGGGAAGGAGCTTATCGCGCGGGCCATCCACGACGCGAGCGGCTGTAATGGCGCTTTTATCCCCATTAACTGCGCGGCGCTGCCCGATAACCTTCTCGAAAGCGAGCTTTTCGGAGCGGAACCGGGGGCATACACCGGCGCGAATAAGCGTCGCCGGGGCAAAATCGAACTCGCCGACAGTGGAACGCTCTTCCTCGATGAATTCGCGGAAATTCCTTTACAAACACAACCTAAGCTGCTCAGGTTTTTACAAGAAGGAACATTCTATCGCCTCGGCGGAACGGCGCAGCTTGCCCCGACTGTGAGGGTGATCGCCGCTACGAACCGGGACATAAAATCGCTGGTCGAAAATGGCGAGATGCGTGAGGACCTATATTTTCGCCTCGCCGTGATAACAGTGGAAATCCCGCCGCTTCGCGAGCGTCACGAAGATCTTCTCAAATTAACAGATGAATCGCTGAAAAAGTTTATCAAAAAACACGGTAAAGGGGTCGAGGGGCTTTCGAAAGAGGCGCGCGACGCTATCCTGCGACATAATTGGCCGGGCAACGTGCGCGAGCTTTTTAACACCCTCGAACGCGCGGTAATTCTCACGCGGAAAAAGTTCATCACGCCGGACGATCTTCAGATGCTCGACCGCGCCACCGGCACCAAATCCGATCTTCTCGTCGATGTCGAGAGGGCGCATATACATAAGGTGCTCGAAGCCACCGAATGGCATCTCGGCCGCGCCGCCGAACGCCTCGGAATACACAGGAATACGCTTCGCAACAAGAT
>CAYNTG010000037.1:15353-20201 GCA_964400105.1 uncultured bacterium | reverse complement strand
GTTCGGTCGTAGGGGTCGTTCGAGAACGACTCGCCAGGCAACGGGCGGTTCTCGAACCGGCGCGATTGGCGGATTCGTAGGGGAGCATCTGTGACCGAAGGAAACCCAACGGGCGTGTGCTCCTGCGGGGTCGGTTCCGTGATCGGCGAACTGGAGGGCACATAAGCCCCTCCCATACATTTTTACTTGCGTCCGAGGGCGCTATAGCTTATAATCCAAACAGGAGGTGATAATATGCGAGCCACAAAAGAAAAGGTTATACAACTGATACAACAACTGCCGGACGACGTAACAGTCGATGATATTTTTTCTGAACTCTACTTCAAGCTCCAGGTCGATTCGGGTCTAAGGGAATTGGATGAGGGCAAAGGTATTCCACATCAAAAGGTCGAGGAGCGCATGTCGAAATGGATTTCCCAATAAGGTGGGCGCCGAGAGCGGCATCCCATCTCGAGCAAATCTGCGAATATATCTCACTCGACTCCAAAATTTATGCGCGCATATTTGCAAAGAAAGCTGTCGATGGTCGAAGCTATAGCGTCATTTCCAGCTATAGGCCGGGTGGTTCCAGAGTATAACGATCCAAACTTGCGTGAACGAATCTGTGGCAATTATCGCATTGTGTATCGCCTGAAAGACGATGTCGTCGAAATAGCTGCAATTTGCCATGGGGCACAACCTCTTGAGAAAATATTGTAAGACATACTGTCCAGAACAGGTCACTACACCCGACCGAAACTGGAGGGCACATAAGCCCCTACCGTTCATAGGTTGTCTGGACGCCCGGCGAATCCGTCGGCGTTGCCGATTATTGCCAGCCAGGTCGTATGGTTATTTTTCCAATCTGTAAGTGTATGCGTTGTCGAGGCGGTCGGTCTGCATCAGGTGCGTCGCAAGATATTGGCCGCAGTTACTGCCGATGTTGTTCTCCTCAAGCTCGCCGACGCTTAAAAGTGTATCGTAACCCGCCGCCGACAGGAGATCGACTATCCCGAAATCCGTTTTTCCCGGCGCGAAATGCGATTCGATATTGAATTCCTTCGCGCGATATGTCGGGTTCACCGGCGTTAGCTTGATAAAATATTTATCGGTTGCGAAATGGCGCAACAGAACAGCCGGGTCGATCTCTATCCCCTCGGCGAGCGCAAAATTGAGCGTGATTTTCCGGTCGCCGGTGCGGAAAAACCTGTCGCCGTATTCCGCGATCCTGCCGAAATCCCATTTTTTTACGGGAACAAGCCAGTCCCTCTGTTCGCCGTTGGTCGAATGCAACGAGAATTGCAACTGAAACCTGCTGCGGTAAAGGGATTCCTTGATTTCGAGCAGCGAGTCGAAGAAGGCGTCTGTGCCCGAAGGCGCAATCGTGGAAAGCGCGGGCATCATGCCGGGGGCGTCGTAGAGCGCGGGTAAATCCCTTAGAACATCGAGCACCGCAGGATTGAACGCTGGCTCGCCCATCCTCGCAAACTGGATTTTGAACATATCCGCCGGGATTTTGCGGCTGGGAAATCTGTTTGTCACGAGGAAATCGATCTGTGCAAGAATTTCATCGCTGCTCAATAGCCCATTATAAAATCTCCCTGAATCGCAGAACTTGCACCCGACCGGGCATCCGAGCAATGTCGAGACGATGAGAACCCACTTTTTCTCGCGCGGGATCGGCGGCTGCACCGATTCGACGAATTCCACCGTGCGACCATCGCCAAACTCTGCGATATAGACGGTTGCGATGTCCTTGTTCTCCGTTTTTCCTATTATCTTCATATCTTACCGGTCGAGGTTGAAATGAATCTCCATTGCGGCTCTAATCCCGTCGCCGACGGCAATCGCAGTCTGACGGTAATCGCCGTTTTTCAAATCTCCGATAATAAACAGGCGGCTTTCGGAAGTCAGCGCTTTCGCGTTCTCGATAAGGCTTTCGCCGAAATAGCCGTCGTTACTATCCCTGCCTATCGCACAGAGCAAGTAATCCGCGTGGATAATATCCGCGCCGCACGACGTTTTGCAATATAACAATATTTCGTCGTTCCGAAAGGCTGTTTTTTCGATAGACGTGGCGGGCAGGTATTCTATCGAGGGGATACGGCTTGCCTCATCACGCAATAGGTCGAGACATTTCGTCGAGTCGCCTCTGTTCAGGATGAAGACTTCGTTATGCCGGGCTAAGTTTATGGCGTAATCGAACGCGGCGTCGCCCGCGCCGATAATAGCGATTCTCTTGCCGACGACATCTCGAATGGGCCAGACCTCGTAAAAGATGCGCCCTTCGATGGGCGCAATTATCTTTTCGGGAAGCGTTTTCGGTATGGTTCCTGAGGCGGCGATCAATATCTCCGCGTGCGAAACGCTGTCGGCGCAATGAATCGCGAAATCGCCGTCGAACTCGACCCGATCGACCGACGTTCGTTCGAGCCGAATTCCAGGCTTTAGGATATGTTTTTCGAGCAGCCCGATAATCTCGCAGCCGCAGATTCCATCGGGGAAACCGGGGTAATTCTCGATTCTGTTGGCGTTCTTGAGCAGCCCGCCGACGATGTCTCTCTCGTAAATGACCGGCTCGAAACCGTAGCGATCCAGTTGGACAGCCGTCGCGATCCCCGCCGGTCCCGCTCCGATTATCGCTATTGTGGTCCGTTTCATAGAGTAAATAAAGGCCTATTCCCGAATTGTCAAGCCCAAATATTCTACAGCGCTGTCGCTGTCCATCGTAAGTAATCTTAATTTAAGCTGAAATAACCGCCTATGATGACCCGGAACGGCGACTTATTTAACTGAAGTCATTGGGTCGGCTTCATCAATGGGCATTGCCTACCGCCTTCACGCGACCCGGCCCATAAATAGCCGCGATGATATAATAATCCGATAAACATAAAAAATTAAAGGGAAACAACCATTGAACTTGACTTAACGATTTAAATAGCATAATTTACTATCGGAAAAGCGTGGCGTCGGCGCAAAATTAATAAAACGATCGGGATCGACGCAACCCGGTCGAGGTGCATATGGCGACCCTATCTATAGACCTGGGAAACAGCAGGGCTAAGCTGGCCATCGTGTCTGTCGAGGACGAGATCGTCCACAGGCTGCATTTTCCGACATCCGAAATATCGAGGCATTCCGGGGCGATCGAGAAAATAGCTTCCGATCCACGCGTATCCGGAATCTCCCTCGGATCGACTGTTCCCGAAGCGGCCGATGCGTTGCTGGAAATCCTCTCCGGACACTCCACACTCATCGTTACCGGCGAAACTCCCTGCGAATTGCAAATCGATTACACCCCTCCGTCATCCCTCGGCGCGGACAGAATTGCCGCCGCCGTGGGCGCCTTTCATATCTATGGCAAGGTTCTCAATCGAAGCATAATGATCGTGGATGCGGGAACGACGGTTACCGCCGATCTCGTGAGCGAGAACGGTGTCTTTCTGGGCGGAGCCATCTTTCCCGGAGATGGACTGGCTTTCGATAGCCTCGCAAGAGGAACAGCCCAACTCGAAAAAATCGAATATGAACCTGTGGATAGTTTCGTCGGAACGAATACCGTCGAATGTATGCGTATCGGCGTGCAAGCCACCCTGGTCGGCGCTGTAGAATTTCTATACAAGCGTTATGGCGATGTCCACGGAGAGCACCCGTTCATGCTCCTCTCGGGGGCTTCCGCCTCATGGATCGCACCCGCAATTTCGATACCCCACATGGTCGATCCGGACATCGTATCGATAGGTCTCGCCGCTATATGTGCCTACAATCACGGAAATAAAATAAATGCCAAAACCACCAAATCTGTTTGAATATGTCGGCGCGGTTCATATACATACGAAGGATTCCGATGGGAGCAAATCTCATCGCGAAATAATTCGGATAGCCGATAAATATCACCTTGATTTTCTGCTTTTCACCGACCACATGACGATGGCCCACAAGGATATCGAGGGTTGGTTCGGCCGACTTCTCGCTATCGTTGGATATGAAATCCAGGACCCGGATAACCTCAATCACTACCTCGCATTCGGCCTCGACGAGGTTCTGCCGGAGGGATTGACCCCTCCCGAATATGTCCGCGAGGTCCGGGACAAAAGGGGCATCGGGATAATTGCCCACCCCGACGAGGTTCGCGATATCGACGAGGTTCCGGCGTATCCCTGGACGGATTGGAATGTTAAGATCTTCGATGGGATCGAGATATGGAACCATATGTCCGCGTGGCTCGAGGGCCTCGAAAAAAATACGAGATGGAAATCGTTCTTTCACCCTAGGAGCATTCTCGGAACGCCATCGAAGGAAACCCTCAAAAGGTGGGATAGGGCAGCGGAGAACCGCCGGGTGATCGGTATCGGGTCCCTCGATGCTCACGCCGCGCCATATCGATTAGGCCCGATTTGCCTGACGCTTTTTCCCTATAAGGTCCAGCTCCAAACGATCAGGACGCATGTCATGTTCGCAGTGCCGCTTCCTAAGGATGATTTTCAGCTTGCAAAAAGGAATTTCTTCGGCGCTTTCAGGAATGCCAATATCTTCATATCAAACTTTCGATGGGGCAATGCCCGCGGATTCCGTTTTTGGTGCGAGTCCAAAAATCAGGTCGCTATTATCGGCGAGGCGATGAGGTTCCATCCGAGCATCGTTTTCAAGGTCCAATGCCCGGAAGCGGGCACGATTCGCCTTATAAACAAGGGCAATGTCGTCGATACCGCAGAGGGTTGCGAGGCGGAATTTCCCATTAGGGGCGACGGCCCATACCGCGTCGAGGTGTTGAAGAACGAAAAGGGGTGGATATATTCCAACCATATAAAGATACTCCCATCGAGAAATTGGCGGTCGGGTGGTTCCGACGGGAGAAGCGGCCAATCC
>CAYNTG010000037.1:3264-15253 GCA_964400105.1 uncultured bacterium | reverse complement strand
GCGGCCAATCCACTTCGAGGCCGCGTGGCGATTCGCGCAAACAACGCCAACCGAACGATAGCAATAAACCGTCCGGTAAGAAATAGCGGGTATGTATCTCGCAAAGCTGACAATCCACGGCTTCAAGAGCTTCGCAAAGAAGACCGAGCTGACCTTCAGCAAAGGCCTGTCGGCTATCGTTGGTCCGAACGGCTGCGGCAAAACCAATATCGTCGATGCGATCCGATGGGTCATCGGCGAGCAGAAGGTCAAATCGCTCAGGTCGAGTTCCATGGTGGATGTGATATTCAAGGGGAGCCGGGAACACAAGCCGCTCGGCATGGCCGAGGTGCAGCTCACGCTCAAGGATTGCAAGGGGCTTTTGCCGTTCGACCCGATGGAGGAAACGGTTGTTATCGGGCGAAGGTTTTTCCGGTCGGGTGATTCGGAGTATCTCATTAATGGCAGGAATGTTAGATTAAAAGATATTCATTCGATACTGATGGGCACGGGGATTGGAAGCTCCGTCTATGCCCTGATCGAGCAATCGATGATACAGCGGATTCTTTCCGGGCGAAAGGACGACCGCCGCGCGCTTTTCGAGGAAGCCGCAGGTATCATGAAATACAACGTGGATCGTAAATCGTCCGAATCGAAACTCGCGCGAACCGGAGACGACCTCGAAAGGCTCGGAGACATCATAATCGAGGTCAAAAAGAACGTCGATTTTCTCAATCGGCAGACCCGTCGCGCCAAGGACCTCGAAAGGCTACAAAACAGATCGAAAAAGCTTGCCGTTAATATCGCAAACGACGAGTATCGGCACGTTAATATCGCCCTCGCCGACGTGTCGAAAGAGCTTTCCGACAAAGAGGAAAAACTTGCTATCGAACGAGCCAGACGCACCGCACTCGAAACGCAAAGAGAAACGCTCTCGCTGAAAAGAAACGAGCGGGAAAGCCTTGTGTCAAAAGCGGGTGAGGATTTGCGCAGGGTGGGATCGAAAATCGCGTCGAATGAGAAGGAGCACGCCGTTCTCGAAGAACGTATCGCCAATGCGAAGAAGGGGATAGAGTCCGCGCTCGAAACCGACCGTTCGCAAACGGAGCGCGTGCGCATGCTCGACGATGGGATCGAAAAATCGTCCGGGCTTCTCTTCGGGAAAATGGCGGAGCTTGAGAAATTCAGGGCGTTGTCCGACAGGCTTCTCGAAGAGCAGGCAGAAGCCGAAAAGCGATTTACAGACATTCGAGGGCGGGTCGAAGAGGCGAGAGGTGTCCTTGCCGGGGCGGAGACCGGTCTTGCGAGGACCGCCGCGAATGCCGAATCCGCCGCCACGCAGATCGAGGCCCTCGATAAGCAGATGGCCGATATCCGCGAATGGGTCGAGAAGGACACGAAGCGGCTCGCCCAATCGCAAAAACCGCTCGAGCTTTCCCGGACGAGACTCGAAGCTTTTCGTGAAACCTATGTCGAGGCGAAAAATGAGCTTGAAACGCGCGATGAAGCCCTTTCGATGCTCCTCGATGAGAAATCGCGTCTCTTCGGCGAGATCGGAAGGCTGACGGGCGAGATCGGCGGTCTTCGCGGCAAGCTCGAAGTGATGGAAGAGGCCGCCCGGAGTGGCGAATTAGGCCCCGAGATACGAAAGCGCCTCGAATCGATTGCGGGTGCGATCGGGCGCGTCGCGGACCTCGTTCAGCCCGGTGAATTGACCGCTCCGGCAATGGATTCGATACTCGGCGAGCTTGCGAAGGCATGGGTCTTCGAGGATGCATCCGGCGCGGAAATCGCAGTGAGGATTCTCCGCGAATCGGGAGACAGCGCGGTTCTCATAGTTCTCGACGAGCTACCGCAGCCCGGATCGAGACCGGTCGGCGCAGTGGCCGGTGCGGAAAGGCTGATCTCGCTCATGGAGGGCTTTTCGCTCGATCCTGAGAGCGAAAAATCAGTCACCGCTGATGGCGATTTTATGCGCGCCCCCGGAATCCGAAAGATCGGCAGGCCCGCTGCGGCTCCGGTAACGCGCATCGAGGAGCTTAAAGCGCTGCGTTCGAAGCTCGCGGCACTCGAGGTCGTGGAGCGCGAATTGCGCGAAAGGCTCGAATCGGTCGAGGCTTCCGAGGAGCGGTCCCGCCGCGAGCTAAACGACTCAAAATCGAGAATAGCCGATGTCGAACGGAATTTCCGCGAAACCGAGCGCTCACTTCGCGGGATGGAATTCGAGGCCAAAAGCCTCGAAGGCTCGATAGGGAACGCTGAAGAGCGGTTGCTCGCAAATGAAACTCGAAAAGACGAACTGAAAAAATCGGTCGAGAGGTTCGACCGCGATGAATCGAAGAATTCATCGAACGTCGAGGCTATGCGAAAAACACTCGAAGAGCAGGTCGAAAAGCAGAACGGGTCCGAGATCGTCGCTCGCGAAAAAGCGAGAAATGCAACCTCACAACAGATGAATTACGTTCGCCAAAACGGCGAAAAAGAGCGCCTCGAACGTGAGATCGAAAGGATGCAGCTTCAAAAAGGCGAGGCCGTGAAATCGTCCGAAAAGGCTCGAGCGCGCGCCGTGGAGCTTCAGGCCGAACTCGATAGATGTCGCTTGGCTCAAGGTGAAATCGGCGAGATGATCGAGGGGCTTTTTTCTGTGAGGGAAAAAGCGGAAAATGCGCTGTCCACGGTTTCCGAAGAGGTTCGGAAGGTCGGCGAGGCACTTCGAAAGGTCGATATCGAGTTCCGCGAGGCATTATCCGGCGTCTCCACGCTCGAAAAGACCGTCCATGAAAAAAGCATGGAGAAACACGACCACGAGATACAGGCCGGCTGGATCGAAAAGAATATCATGGACGAGTATTCGATTGATATAGCCGTGGTCGAACTGACGGAAGAGATGTCCGAACTCGCTGTCCAGAAGGCGCGAGGCAAGCTCGACAGGTTGAAGGAGAAGATCGCAGATTTTGGCGGAGTCGATCCGGAAGCTGAGGCAAAGTTCGAGGAGGAAAGGGCGCGATTCGATTTCCTGAGCGACCAACGCGCCGATCTCCTCGATGCGAGCGGCGAGCTTAGGAAGACTATCCGGCGACTCGACAACCTCGCCCGCGCGGAGTTCACCGAAACGTTCGAGAAAACCAGGATTAATTTCCGTCTGTTATTCACCGAGTTGTTCGAGGGCGGCGAGGCCGACCTTCGGCTGCAGGAGGGTGTCGATGTTCTCGAAGCGGACATCGAAATCTCCGCGAGGCCGCGCGGCAAAAGGTTCCTGTCCATCGACCAGCTTTCCGCCGGGGAAAAAGCCCTGTGCGCTCTTTCGCTTTTATTCGGACTTTACAAGGTGAAGCCAAGCCCATTCTGTATGCTCGACGAGGTCGATGCCCCGCTTGACGATGCCAATGTCAATCGTTTTCTTAAATTAATCCGTCAGTTTTCCATTGAAACGCAGTTTATTCTCATAACACACAACAAGCGCACGATGGAGACCACCGACTATCTGTATGGCGTGACGATGCAGGAACACGGCATATCGAAGGTCATTTCGCTGAAGTTCTCCGATCTTGCGTTGGATTTCGGCGATTAAAAATGGGAAGTAGATTGGATAAGCAATTTTATGAGAGATAGTAAATTAATACGCAACTTCAGCATTATCGCGCATATCGACCACGGCAAATCGACGCTGGCCGACCGAATCCTCGAGTTGACCGGAACCATTTCGACTGGTGAACACGAGGAGCAGGTCCTCGACGACATGGAGCTCGAACGCGAGCGCGGAATTACGATTAAATCACATGCGGTAAAGATGGATTACGAGGCCCTGGACGGCGAGATATACGAGCTAAACCTGATCGACACGCCGGGGCACGTCGATTTCACATACGAGGTTTCGCGTTCGCTGGCGGCATGTGAGGGCGCACTGCTCGTCGTCGATGCGACACAGGGAATCGAGGCGCAGACTCTATCGAATCTATATCTCGCGCTGGAAAACGACCTCGAAATCATACCCATCGTGAATAAAATCGATATGCCGGCCGCAAGACCGGAGGATATCGCCGTCGATATTGCGGAGCTTATCGGATGCGATATCGGCGATGTGCTGTTGGTTTCGGCAAGGACCGGCGAGGGCGTTACTGCGGTGCTCGAAGCCATCGTCGAAAGAATCCCTCCGCCGGAGAATGCGATCGATAAACCGCCGCGCGCGCTGATATTCGACAGCTTCTACGACACATATCGCGGGGTCGTGGTCTATATCCGCGTGGTCGATGGCCGAATCTCCGTGGGCGATAAAATTGAATTTTTCGTTTCGGAAAACCGATACGAGGTCGATGAACTTGGATATCTGACGCTCACACTCGAAAAGACCGATTCGCTGAACGCGGGCGAGGTCGGTTATCTCATGGCGAGCATCAAAAGCATCGGCGATGCGCGGGTCGGCGACACAATCAAAACGGCACACAACCCTGCGTCAAAGCCGCTTCCGGGATACCTCGATGTCAAGCCGATGGTGTTCAGCGGTTTTTATCCAACCGATCCGAAGGATTTCGTGAACCTGCGAGCCGCGCTGGAGAAGCTCCGCCTTAACGATGCGAGCTTGATCTATGAGTCGGAGACTTCCGACGCGCTCGGTTTCGGTTTTCGATGCGGATTTTTGGGGCTGCTTCATCTTGAGATTACACAGGAGAGGCTTTTCCGCGAATATGATCTCGATATAGTGGCCACCGTGCCGAATGTCGAGTATGAGGTTATCACGAAAACCGGCGAGAAAGTATCGGTCGAGAACCCCGCGAAGATGCCTGACATTATGGAAATCGAGAGGATCGACGAGCCTTTTGTCGAGGCGGAGATTATCACGCCGCACGAGTTCGTCAGCCCGATAATGAATCTCGTCAAGGAGCGGCGCGGAGAGTATCTCGCCACCGATTATGTCGATAATAAGCGCGTGCTTTTGCGATTCGATATACCGCTTTCGGAGGTTGTTTTCGATTTCTTCGATAAGATGAAGACAGTTTCGCGTGGCTATGGCAGCTTCGATTATAAGCTCAGCGGTTATCGTCCATCCGATTTGGTGAAACTCGATGTTCTCGTCAACGGCGATCCCATCGATGCCCTTTCGATAATCATCCACCGTGAAAGGACTTACGACTGGGGGCAGAAGCTCGTGAGCAAACTCAAGGAGCTTATCCCAAGACAGATGTATGAGGTTGTTATTCAGGCCGCTATCGGTAAAAAGGTGATCTCGCGCGCGAGGCGCGCTCCGCTTAGGAAAAATGTTACCGCCAAATGTTATGGCGGCGATATCTCCCGCAAAAGGAAGCTTCTCGAGCGCCAGAAGGAGGGCAAGCGGCGCATGAAGATGGTCGGCAGTGTCGAGATACCGCAGGATGCCTTCTTCGCTATACTCAAGATCGAACGGTAGAGATTGCCGATTTCGTTTCGACTCCGCTCAACGACCGTGTGATGCCGGCGATCCAGCGGGCGGTTCTCGAACCTCTCCTGCGACCGCGAATAGGATTCATTACCCGAATGTGAGAGCCAAAAACACTCACGTTGCCCGAATCCGAAAAAGCAAAAAAATTATTTCAAAACAATAGACCCGGAATCTGCCTTGCGGGTGGAGCGTTATCTCCTTATTATAAAGTAAATAACAAGAAAGGCAGGCATCGCTTCATATGAAAAAGATCACGATACTCGGCTCGGTAGGTTCGATTGGAACGCAGACATTGGATGTAGTTTCTCGGTTGTCGGAGGAATTCTCGGTTTACGGATTGGCTTCGCTGAACGAATACGAAGCGATGGCTAGGCAGGTCGAGATTTTTCATCCGAAGGTTGTCGCTCTCGCGGATCCAAACGCCGCGAAACGATTGAAACACCTCCTCGGTGCCGAAGGCCCGGAGATACTCGCCGGCGATGAGGGGATATTGGAGCTGGCGGCGATGGAGGAATCGGAGATCGTGGTGAACGCCATCGTGGGGGCGGCGGGTTTGAAACCTTCGGTGGCGGCGATACGCAAAGGCGTTCGGCTTTGCACCGCGAACAAGGAATCGCTCGTCATCGCGGGTCATATAATAATGAAACTGGTTCGCGAACTGGGCGCGGAATTGCTTCCGATAGACAGCGAACACTCGGCTTTGCTGCAGGCTTCGCTTGCGGGGAAATATAGTGAGATTAGCCGCCTTATCTTAACCTCATCGGGAGGGCCGTTTTGGGGAAAGGATGTCGATTTTGAAAAGGTGAAGGTGAACGAGGCTCTCGAACACCCGAACTGGGAGATGGGCGCGAAGATCACGATCGATTCGGCGACTATGATGAACAAAGGTCTCGAGGTGATCGAGGCGCATTGGCTATTCGATATTCCGCCCGGCAAGATCGATGTTCTGGTGCATCCTCAAAGCATCGTTCACAGCCTCGTGGAGTTCGTCGATGGATCGCAGATCGCGCAGGCGAGCCTCCCGGACATGCGACTCCCGATCCAATACGCACTGACATATCCGGAGCGCCGCGAATCGCCGGTCGAGACGCTTAATCTCGCTCAGATCGGTAAATTGACATTCGAGGAGCCGGATTTCCGTCGGTTCCCATCGCTTCTTTTGGCATTCGATGCACTCGAGGCCGGTGGAACGGCGCCATGCGTCTTGAATGCGGCAAACGAGGTCGCTGTCCGGCTTTTCATCGACGGGAAGATCAGTTTCGCGGACATCCCACGCATCGTGAACCGCGCCTTGACCGAACACACGCCATTGCCAAACCCTACTATCGACGAGATCTTAGCGCTCGACAGCGACATTCGCGAGAAAACCCTACGCAACCTCGACTGAGATTTTGCCAGAAAAGGCCGTTTTTTTCTACTTTGAAAACATAACGCTCATATTATGTAAATTGATATAACACCACAATATTGTCCGGTTCTAAACATGCTATCTTTATGATTAATAATGGAATAGTTATTTATCAACATCGCTCAAAAGGGCAATTCTCAAAAATGCGTGAATAAATAAGCATATCTTCGATAGTTACGGATTTCACAATATCGAGCCACTTCGCGTATCACGATGAAACTCAATGAGATAAACTGTTTAATAAATTTTTTTCAAATTGTTATTTTTAAAAACATTGTATTTAAAAAGGGAGCGGATATATTTAGTTTGCCTTCGGGAAGATGAAAGTAGGCATCTTTGAAAACGGGAGTACGAAGAACGTGATCGGGAAGATCGGGGATCGAAACCTCGGTTTTGAAAAACGACCGACCGGATTAACGTTCCGAGGAACCCGAGACGAAAGGTCGCTCGTGGGAGTCGCCCACCGGCGCATTGAAAACGGACTAAAGAACCCAGCATCACAGAACAAACCGCATCTGTGTGTCACGATGCTCTTTGCCCCTTCGGGGCGTTCGATCTGAAATGATCGCGCGGGAAACGTAAAGAAGACATCGATGACCTAAGGATCCGGGAGATCGCTCATCGCGGAGGACGGACATGTCCTCCACAACACGATTGATCGACGGATTCGCTGCCCTTCGGGGTGAACGAGAGAAAAACTCGCGACGAAAAAGCGATACGGATAAAATCGGGCGACGATCGGCGATGCTGCACGGAATATCCACACCCTTCGGGGCCGATTTATTGGAAACTTTGATCGTGCGAGGTGGATTGACCTAAACAGCGATAGGGTGCAGAGGAAGGCATCGCGGCAACGCGGAGCCACTACTGCCGGGCGCATTGCAGGACAAGGTCTAAACCCTAACGGGAGCGGATCGAAATGTTGCAAAGCAATCGTTTGTGAACAGGAAAGCGTCTTCCTTCGGGAAGAGAAGATGGAGCAATCCATCCGAGGCAACGCGCGGACCCATAGTAACGGACGGAAACTGGCGTAGAAACGGGACCCTTCGGGGAAGCGTTTTACTCGAGTGCCCTGGATAAACCGACGAGTTTTCGGCGATGTCGATAGAAAGCTCTGCAACGCCCTTCGGGGTTCGCCGGTAGAATGGCGAGGCAACGTTACGGAGATTTTGAAAAGGCAAGAGTAGAATGGGCACGAATTACGCCTTCCTTCGGGAAGAGAGGTAGGGGAAACCCACCGAGGCAACGCGGAAGATCGTCCGTCGATTAGACTCATGGCTGGCGACGGAAAGTGCACCCCTCGGGGTCGCTAAAGGAAACTTTGGCGGGCAACGCGCTTAGCCGGAACGAGGCCAAATCCTCGGTGTGCTACGAAGCTATTCGAGCGAACCGATTGGAAACAATCGATGAATCTCGAAGGTGAACCGGCACTTTTATCCTTTCGGGTGCAACATCGTGTAGCGAAGAAAACCGAACCCTTCGGGGCGCGTGGAGAAATACCGTGTGTGAAAATCGGTGAACGGGAGTTGGACGAATGTTCCAAGAGATTATCGTCATTAAATTGCGTTAATCGAGATGTATGGACTGAAAAATCCTGCCCACGAGCAAAAAGAGACCGTCTTCGGACGGTCTCTTTTTTTTGAAAATCTAATCAACCAATCAAAAGGGACGGTTTTCACCATCCGTGATAATCGGGAAGGTTGACAAGACCTATATCGGCTCGAATTCGTAATCCGGGTGGCGGACGGTCAGCACGGGGCAGTGCGCCTTGTGGATCACTTTCTCGGTGACGCTCCCCATGAAAATCGACGAAAGACCGGAACGGCCGTGTGTGCCCATAACGATGAGATCGACCGCATTTGCCTTGGCATATGTAATGATCTCGACAAAGGCATTGCCATTCGACAGAACGGTTATGATATTGACGCCGCTGTAATCTTGACCCTCGAAGATTTTTTCGATCTCTTTCTGAAAACCAGCTTGCACCTTTTCAAAATAGTTCGACGCAGTGTCTTCGGAAGTCGAAAAAAATGCCGGGTCGAAAGCCGATTCGTCGAAAACATGTATGACATGAAGCTTCGCGCCGTATTTCTTAGCGAGATCGATAGCCAAAGGCAAAGCGATCTTTGCTTTATCGGAAAAGTCTGTTGGCAGCAGGATATTTTTTATCTCCATAGTTTCCCCTTCGATTTAGGTTATTTTTCTTCGGCCTCGATTATTTCCTTGACCTTCATGAGCCGCACGATGGTGCTAAGCTCTAGTTCTTCGAGTTTTTGAGATATATATTTTATCGTTTCCTCGAGGTTGGGAATGAGCATATGTTCGAGGGCGTTCACGCGACGCCGTGTTCGATCGAGCTCGTCCGCCAGAAGCGACATCCGCTTCTCGACCTCGGCGAGTTTTAACAGCAATTCCAGTGCCTGCGCGATTTCGCGAATGGCATAATCGACATCTGGATCGGTCTCGCGAAGCGAATATGCCAGCGGATTGCCATCGATACTCGCCGTGAATACCGGCACCCGAAGATTCATAAGTCGTTTCGTCTCGACATCCAGCGAAAATATTACACCTGGAACGGCGAAAAGCGCACGTTGTTTTGCGGGCGAGAGTTCGCATGTTGCCAGCGTGAACCTTTGCAGCGCCGCGATAAGGGCGTCCTCCGTCCGATCTCGAAGCCCGCGAAGCTCGTCGATCAGTTCCAGGAAGTTGCGCATTAGCTCATCTTGTTTGTCCTTGAGAAGCTTATGTCCTCGGATAGCAACCTGGAGACGCCGCTTGAGCTTCAGATTCTCCATCCGATTCGAGGATACATTTAATTTTGACATGACGACCTATTTTTCAAAAATTCAAAACTCGCGCCAAATAATATAGCATTTCATTCTAAATATTCCACCTTAAAAGGCGGCTTCTTCTGGGAAAAAAACAGAAATACTATCAGCATCAGCGATGTCCCGAGAAGCTCGGCACCCTCCTCCAATCCGACCTGTATCTGGTGGTTAAGAGAGGTTGCGAGAAGCATCTCGGCGGAATAGGCGAGGACCCATATTGCAACGGCTGTGAAACATAATGCAATCAAATATCCCTTGCCACGGAATCGCTTCCAGATAAATATTAAAAAATATATTACGACCGCAATCGCCACGGGCGCGAGGAGTATCGGCCATTCGGGAATCCCATTACCGATAGAGCCTTCGTATAGGCCGATTTTCTGAAGATACCTCGGCACGCCGTTGTGAAAACCGACCAGCTCGTCTATCGATAATCCCCAGAACAATATCAAGATTGGTGTCCACCAAAACGCACCTTTTTTTTCCGTCGAGCGCTCGCGGTCGAATATCGAAAGGATACAGACGCCGTTTGCAAAGAGGAGGAATGAATGATAATATGTTGCGAGGCCGCTTTCGGAATCGAGGTTCCAGAATAGATTTGCCTCTGGCGCGATGAAGTGACACAACTCGAAAATGACTATCGCCGCGACCAATATCGGAATAACCGACGATGGTTTTTTCGAGCCGATTCGGCTGCAAATATCGGTAAAGCCGAGACGATCTTTCGAGAAAATCATGCCGAATAAAAGCACCCAAAGCATATATGCGAACGGGTGATTTGCGCGCTCGACAACGATCCGAATTCCAAATGGACTCGCATCGAATCCGCCGGTGATCCAAACAACAACTCCGAAAATAAAAAGAGCGCCGGCAATGCTGGATACTATCGGGTGTTTTTTTATTACTGTCATTTATCGTTTAACCATCTCTATCTAGCGCGATGCCGCCTAAATTTTATTTCATATATATAATTTTTTTCGATGCGTTTGCTCCTTTAATGCGGATGAGATATACGCCGCTGCCGAGCGATTTGTCGGGTTGCCAAATGAATTCGGCCCTCATCCGTCCTTCGGACACCTTCTCCCAAAGGGAGAAGGAATTCCCTCCCTCTCCCCCTGGGAGAGGGACCGAGGGTGAGGGCAATTGTGCAACCTGTCGCCCGGCGAGGTCGAATATCTCTATCGTATGGTTTTGATTAATCAAAACCATACAATCGACGGAAATTCGGCACACAGAATTGAACGGATTGGGAAACGCGGAGATCGCAATCTCCTCCGGCCTCGCGGACGGCGCTTCGCCGATTGCCGTATGGCCGAGGGAGTCGGTTTTGATGAGGTAAACATCCCCCCCGATGCCAAATGAATATGTATGCCCTACTACAGCAAATCCACTATCTGAAGTTTGCACAATGGAATAACTCCTATCCCAATCGGTTCCGCCGAATGTGCGGGTCCAGAGTGTATCGCCAAATGAATCCAGACGTAAAATCCAAATATCAACCGCGCCTGCGCCGAAAGACCTAGTTGGGCCTGTTATAGCAAATCCGTCATCAAAGGTCTGGACTATGGAATGGCCCATTTCTCCGTCAGTTCCTCCGTAAGTTTTAGTCCATACCGTATCCCCAAATGAATTGAGTTTTAAGACCCAAATATCGGTATTCACTATACTACTATATGTGCCCGTAACAGCAAATCCATCGTCCGAGGTTTGTATGATAGAATAACCGAAATTCCAATCGGAACCGCCATATTTCTTTGTCCACAAAGTATCCCCTGACGAGTCAAGCCGCATTATCCATATATCCAAATCTATATCAACCGAGTCGTTAGCATATGTACCCGCAACTGCGAAACCGCCATCGGTTGTTGGGATAATGGAATATCCCTTATCATCGTAAATCCCCCCATATGTTTTGCTCCACAATGTATCGCCGGACGAATCAAGGCGTAAAACCCATACATCTCCTTGTCCCGAACCTAACATATCCGTTTCGCCAACCAAAGCGAATCCGCCGTCGGTAGTCTGTATTATAGAATAAGCTCTGTCCTTAGAGCTTGCGTCGAATGTTTTCACCCAAATCGTATCACCGGCGGAATTCAAACGTAAGACCCAGGCATCATCATTTGTAAAGTTAGACGAAAAACCCGCGACGACAAATCCGCTATCGGAAGTCTCAATTATAGAATTACCGGTAGTAAATTCACTTCCTCCGAATATTTTCGTCCATAAGGTATCGCCCGTCGGATTAATGCGCAGAACCCATATTCCAAAAGTATCTACACCGCTGTAAGTGCCTGCTACTGCAAATCCTCCATCAGCTACTTGGACAATAGAACGTCCTTCATCATAACCGCTTCC
>CAYNTG010000037.1:0-3164 GCA_964400105.1 uncultured bacterium | reverse complement strand
CAAATCCTCCATCAGCTACTTGGACAATAGAACGTCCTTCATCATAACCGCTTCCTCCATATGTCCTCTCCCATCCGGCGAGGCACGAACCGATAATGAAGATTATTCCTAAACCCAATATTATTCCCTGTTTCATTTCCACCCCTTAGTTATCGTTTTTTCGTTCAAAACCCATGTTTACGGTGTTTTCCCGCAATTTATTTTTGTTAAAGGGCCATCAAGGTCTATTTCTCTTTTGTTTCCTCCTTAAACCCCTCCATCTTCTCGTCGAGGAACTTCCCGTCGATACGTTTCAATTATAAGCGTGCGCTTTCCATCAGAACGAAATCTTTCTCCGGCGAGACCGCCGCGAGTAATCGGTTTAACTTTTCGATGGTCGGGACGGATTTTCCCTGCTCGTAGCGGGCGTATGTGTTGTTGGATTTCGCGCCAAGTCGTTTTGCGACTTCGGCGAGCGTGAGACCGTGCTTCGTGCGCTGTCTTTTCAGCAGAAAAGCTATCAGACCGGCGACATCCGCAGAGCCGAGTTCGAAATAATCCCCCTTGCCGGAATAAACGTCTATCTTGAAATCCTTATGATTTGCGAGGGATTCTATCGCGTCGGCGATCATCTCGAATGCCTCTTTCCTCGTGCGCCCCTGCGTGACGACTCCGAGCACCGGCACTTCTATAGCCCAGTATTTTCCGGCTTTGAATATTTTCCCGGCAAGTCTCATTGCACGCTTCTTTCGCTTCATTTAGAAATTACACATATCCGTGTAATATTCAAGCCCTATTTTTTTTCTATCTTCGCGCTGAATTTCTTCAGTCTCTCGTCGAGGAACTTCTCGTCGATCTTCTTAAGCTCGCGGCGCGGCAGCTTCAGAAGCAGCTTCCACGAAAGATCGAGCGTATCGTCGATGGAGCGGTCGAGCTCGAAGCCCTGTCCGATGTATTCCTTCTCGAAATCCTCGGAAAATTGCAGATAAAGCTTGTCGAGGTCGGAGAGCGCCGCCTCGCCGAGGATAACGACAAGCTCCTGTGCCTGTTTTCCACGAACATACGCGGCGTAGGTCTGGTTATACAGATCGTCGTGATCGGCGCGGGTTTTGCCCTCGCCGACCCCTTTTTGGCGGAGCCTCGAAAGGCTTGGTATGACGTCGATCGGCGGCTCGATCCCCTTCTTGTGAAGCGCCCTCGATAGGTAGATCTGCCCCTCGGTGATATATCCGGTGAGGTCTGGGATCGGGTGCGTCCTGTCGTCCTCCGGCATTGTGAGAACCGGGATGAGCGTTATCGAGCCTTTGCGGCCTTTGATTTTGCCAGCGCGTTCGTAAAGCATCGCAAGGTCCGTGTATAGGTATCCGGGGAATCCTCGCCGACCGGGGATCTCCTTTCGCGAAGCCGAAACCTCGCGTAGCGCCTCGCAGTAATTCGTCATGTCGGTGATAATCACCAGGATGTGCATCCCCTTCTCGAACGCGAGGAATTCCGCAGTCGTCAGCGCGATTCTCGGTGTGGAAATTCGCTCGATAGCCGGGTCGTTAGCGAGGTTCAAATACAGCACCGCGCGTTCGAGCGCGCCCGTTTGCTCGAACTCCCGGCGGAAAAACTCCGCCTCCTCGAACGTAATTCCCATTGCACCGAACACCACGCCGAATTTTTCCTCAGTTCCGAGAACCTTTGCCTGACGGGCTATTTGCGCGGCGAGCATATTATGCGGAAGCCCGGAGCCGGAGAAGATCGGCAGCTTTTGGCCTCGGACGAGCGTGTTGAGGCCGTCGATCGCTGAAACTCCGGTCTGGATGAACTCATTCGGGAACTCGCGGGCGTATGGGTTTATCGGCGCGCCGTTGATATCGAGGCGCTTATCGGGCAAAATCTCCGGGCCGTCGTCGATAGGCCGTCCGAGGCCGTCGAAAATTCGGCCGAGCATATCCTCTGAGACGCCAAGCTCGATCCCGCGTCCAAGAAATCGCACGCGCGATCCGAAAACATCGACGCCGCTCGTGCCCTCGAAAAGCTGGATTACGGCTTTGTCGCGGTTGACTTCGAGCACCTTGCCGCGCCGTTTGGAGTTGTCGGGCAGGGTAATCTCGACGAGCTCTTCGAAAGTTGCGCCCTCAACGCCCTCGACCACGAGCAGCGGCCCCGCGACTTCCGTGATTGTTCTATATTCTTTCAGCATTGTTTCCTCCGGTATATTTTAAATTTATAAACTCGTCAAAATCGACAACCATTTTTGGGTTGTCCTGTATGTATCCGCGAACCTTGAAAAGGTCCTCCTCGTTTCGAATCACATGGTCATAAAATCCGCGTTGCCAAGCAAACCCGATTTTCAATTCAGCGTGAATCCTGCGGGAAACGGCCGATTTAAAAGAACCGACAATAGATATCAGCGAATCGGACAATCCGTTATATTTACGGTCGAGGCAGGCCTCGACCCTACGGTTCGAGGTCGACGAACCTGGGATTGTAGGGGCGACGCCTGCGTCGCCCGTTTGAAAATCACCACCCAATTCTGGTTTTCCGCAAATCCATATAATAAAATGAACATGGTCGGGCATAATAACAAATTCATCTAAATAAACGGGGTGATGATTGACCATATCCTCCCAAACCTCGCGACAAATCCTCTCGCATTCGGATTCCTCAAAATAATGTATTCGACTTCGCGTGCAGATCGTCGCAAAATACGCCCCGGGCAACGAGTAATCGTAATCCTTTAGACGAGGTTGCTTCCTATTTATCGAGGGTCTTGACATTTCAACAATCGGGTTTATAATATTAGCGTAACAGCCCTAACGATAGTATCGTTAGCCCGACGCCGTCCCGATTTCGGGACGGTGTTTCTATTTATTTCGACTACGAGCAGCGGCCCTGCGACTTCCGTAATTGTTCTATATTCTTTTAGCATTGTTTCCTCCGGATTATTTTAAATTTATAAACTGCGATTTTAAAGACGGTTTAAAAGCAAAAAGACCGTGTTTCAGGTTATTTCTTAATTAGCTCCCTTATTTCTTGAATCGAAGGCGCGCCTTTTTCCGATGATAAGCACCAGAAATCCCAACCGTTCACCTGTTTACCATCCCTTAATGCTCGGCCTGCACCACTCGGCGATTTGTATTTCACTCCGTCAATTTCGACAGAACCATCAGAGAAAAGCTTACCCTCGAAATGCCTCC
>CAYNTG010000036.1:0-20335 GCA_964400105.1 uncultured bacterium | reverse complement strand
TCGTTCCATAAACTCCGGCTCGATGCTCATTCAATGAAAGTAAGTAAGTAAGTAGATAATATGTCAACTATAACCAATAAATAGACCCATTTAACGCAACACTAACGAATTAAGTGAATCACAACAAGGAGATATAATGCTCAGTATTTTAGAGGAGGCCAGGCAGGAAATCGTATCGACAGAGATTATCGTTGCTGCAATCGCCGAGGATGTCGAGCCGGACGATCTTCGAGAAGCGGTCGCAGCTGGCCGGGTCGTTATTCTTAGAAATCGCAATCGACCGAGGAAGATAGATCCTCTGGCAATCGGGGAGGGTCTTCGCACAAAGGTCAACGCGAATATTGGCACCAGCGGCGACGAAATGAATATCGATCACGAACTCGAGAAGCTCGCTGCGGCAATCGATGCAAATGCCGATACCGTAATGGACCTATCCACCGGCGGCAATCTTGCCGAAATTCGGAAGGCTATTATCGAAAATTCTACTATCCCTGTTGGAACGGTGCCGATCTATGAAGCGGCGGTCAATTGCCGCAATGCCGATAGGCCGGTCGTCGATATGGACCCGAACGAATTATTCGAGGTTATAGAGCAGCAGGGCGAGCAAGGAGTCGATTTTATCACAGTCCACTGCGGAGTCACGCGTAAGGTCGTCGAAGACCTTCTGACCGGAGATCGCGTTATGGACATCGTGTCGCGCGGCGGCTCATTTCACGCCGAATGGATTCATAAACACAAGAAGGAAAATCCGCTTTACGAGCAATTCGACAGGCTTTGCAAGATCGCAAAAAAATATGAGATGGTGCTCTCGCTCGGCGACGGTCTTCGACCGGGCGCTATTGCCGACGCCACCGATCGACCGCAAATCGGCGAGCTTGTCGTCCTCGGCGAACTCGTGAAAAGGGCACGCGAAAACGGCGTTCAAGCGATGGTCGAAGGCCCCGGTCATGTCCCGATCGACGATATTCCGCTCAATATCCATATCCAAAAAGAGATTTGCGGCGGCGCGCCATTCTATGTCCTCGGCCCGATCGTTACTGACGTCGCGCCTGGATATGACCACCTCACGAGCGCTATCGGCGGAGCTATTGCGGCGATGAGCGGCGCGGATTATCTTTGCTATGTTACCCGCACCGAGCACCTTTCACTTCCCGATGCCGAAGCCGTCCGCGAAGGAGTAATCTATACCAGAATCGCCGCTCATGCCGGCGATATCGCAAAGGGAATCCCCGGTGCGTGGGAATGGGATCGCGACATGAGCAAGGCTCGCCACGAACTCGATTGGGATAAGATGTTCGATCTGGCAATCGATCCGGAACTCGCAAAGACGATCCGCAACGCATCGAAACCCGCCGACGGTGAAACATGCACGATGTGCGGTGAATTCTGCGCCGTAAAGCGAATCAAACAGGTCAAAGAAGATCCTACGGATGGATGAGGCCAACTTGACAATCGAGGTTGAATAAGTCGCCATTCCGGGTCGGCCTCGGCTGCCCGTGGAACTCGCTAAATCCGTTGCGAATGAAGGGGTAAAGGATATATTCATAAAAGGAACGATTTCGAGCGGGATAACGGATCCCGAATCATGCACGGATCGCAGGGATGAACGTTGTAAATCGAGTAAAAACGCGTGGCGTGGTGTTTATCGATTTAGGAATTTGTTGGCGATACGTTTGGATACCTCCACCACTTCGCGGATCTCGATGATCTTTGAAAACAGTAGAAAAAGACCGAAATAAATGGCCGAGGGAATGCAAAGCTGGATAAGCTTGGTAACGATGGTCGGGCCGAAAACTATACCCGAAGAAACACGAGACGCGAATTGCCATGTGATCAGCGCGCTGAGACCACCCGCCACGCCGACCTTGAACATATTCTCAAGGATCGGCCGGATCGAAAGCTCAGGTAGATTCTTTTTTAGATAGTATATTAGGAAAACCATATTAAAGAAGCCTGTGATGCTCGATCCCAGAGCAAGGCCTCCATGGTCGAGGTAGAACATGAATATCATGCTTAATTCGATATTTATGATCACACCGAAGGCGGTGATAGCGACAGGTGTGATCGTGTTTTTAAGGGCGTAAAATCCCTGCGTGAAACCGCGCGTGAGACCGAAGAACGGAAGCCCGATCATGTAATACATAAGAGCGGTGGCGACCATCGGTGTCGAACGGGCGGCGTCAAAATTGCCCCTCTCGAAAAGCAGCGAGACGATCTCATATCGAAGGGTGATAGCGACAAGCCCGATAGGCAGAAGCAATGTGAATATGGATCGAGCGGTGTATGAGAGAAGACGCGCCAGTTCTGTGCGCTTTTCCCGCGCCGCCGATTCGGACAGGCTCGGAAGTGTCGCGGTCGCGATGGCATATCCGATAAGGCCGAGCGGCAGAAACAGCAAACGGTTCGCGTATGTCAGCGAGCTTACGCTTCCGCCGGGGAGAAGCGATGCCAAAAGGACATCGAAAAAGTAGTTGATCTGGTGTGAGGCAAGGGCAAGCAGGCTCGGCAGAAGGAGCATTCCGACCTCGATAAGATCGCGGAGCCTCGATTTTATTGACCACGAGAATGTCCAGCCGATCTTCTTGATCCAGTAGAATTGCCAGAGGAATTGGAACATGCTCCCGATAACGAGGAAGGCGGCTACGATCTCGATTCGCGGCCCATCGGTTGGAACCAAAAAACCGGCGATCCCGGCTCCGATGAGCCAGAAAATATTCATGAAAGCCGGTGCTACCGAACTCACGAAGAATCGTCGATGCGCATTGAGGATGGCCTGACAATACGACGCCAGACCGATAAATCCCGCAAAGCCGAAGAGAATTCGCACCAGCTTGGTTGCGAGAATGCGCCGCGCGGAACCTTCACCCCAGCCGATTACGATAAGGCCGATTACCTGCGGGGCGAAGATAATACCGAGTGCGCAAATGATTATTAAACCGGATAAAAGCACGGAAAAAACAGCCGAAGCCATGCGGAAAGCCGCCTCCGGTCCCTCGCGGTGCTCGACCTCGGTATATTTTGGTAGAAGCGCCGCCGAGAGAGCGCCCTCACCGACGAGGTATCTTAATAGATTCGGGAATCGGAATGCCACGGCGAAAGCATCTGCGGCGACTCCCGTACCGAATACGGCGGCCATCGCGACCTCTCGAAAGAGTCCGAATATCCGTGTTATGAGTGTGCCGAGACTCACCCAAAATGCCGAGATAGCGATTTTTCTGCGTTCGTCCAAGATAGATTAAAGGATAAAGTCTTATGAAAGAAAAAGCACGTAAAAAAATTCTTGCGCTCTATTTCAGCCCGCGAAGGCCGTCGAACAGCGGCCGTCTGCTCGATGCCGCAATCGAACCCGCCCTTTCTGCCGGTTTCGAAGTCGAAAGGCTATATCTTTCCGATCTCGATATCGCCCCATGCGATGCCTGCGGAACCTGTTACGACGGCTCGCCCTGCCCGATTCGCGACGACATGACGCGGATATATCCGCTCATCGAGAACGCGACGGATATGATCATCGCCACGCCGGTTTATTTCTACGGCATCCCCGCGAAGGCCAAGGCTTTGATCGACCGTTGCCAGATATTTTGGGCGCGAAAATACCTTATCGCAAATCCGCTGCCACCCCGAACGGCAGCGGTCATCGAGGTAGCCGGTTCCGGCGGGAAAAGGGTTTTCGATGGAATTAACTTGACTATAAGATACTTCCTCGATAGTATCTCGATAAATATGCCTGCTACACTCGAGCTCAGGTATATAGATTGCATACCGAAAGATTTGCCGAAGTCGGCTCTGGACGCCGCAAATAAATATGGCTCGGAATTCGTAGATCAAATCAAGAAAAGGAGCGAAATTGAGGATTGATAAGGTTCGACAGAGATTAAATCGAGACGGCATAGATGCCGCAATATTCTACAACACCATAAATGTCCGATTCTTGTGCGGTTATTCCGGCTCGAACGGACTTCTATATATCGATCGAGAAAAGGCGATTTTCTTCACCGATTTTCGATACAAAACGCAGGCTCCGATCGAGGTAAAAAACGCCGAGATCGTCGTTCCAGAGAACGGCAAGCTTATTGAGGCGCTTTCTAAAAGACCGGAGATTAAAGCTATATCCACTATAGGATTCGAGAAATCGATGGCATGGGGAACGCTCGACGAACTGAAAAAAATATTCCCCGATTCTTTCGCGTGGAAACCGCTCGACGATTTCGTCGATACGATGCGAGCAACAAAAACAGACGATGAAATCGCGAAGATCGAGGAAGCGATCCGCGCTGCAGAGGATGGCATGAAAGCGGCGCTACCCATCTTGAAGCCGGGACTCGTCGAGCGAGATTTCGCCGCCGAACTCGAATACCGGATGCGCAAAGCCGGCGCGGACAAAAACTCATTCGATACGATAGTCGTGAGCGGAAAACGAAGCGCCCTCGTCCACGGAATCGCCGGAAATAAAATGATCGAGGCGGGCGATTTCGTAACGGTCGATTTCGGCGCTTTCGTCGATGGATATGCCAGCGACATTACGCGGACATTCATCATGGGAGAACCAAATAAAAAGCAACGCGATTTATACGAACTGGTCTTTCGCGCACAGAGCACCGCAATAGAGGCCGCACGACCGGGGATTACCGGCAAAGACCTCGATGCCGTCGCACGCAAGGTGATCGCGGATGCCGGTTATGGTGAATATTTCGGCCACGGACTCGGCCACGGAATCGGGCTGATCGTTCACGATATGCCGAGGGTCGGGTCGCGCTCGGAGAATATCCTGCCGGAAAACTCTGTGATAACTATCGAACCGGGGGTATATATCCCGGATTTCGGCGGGGTTCGAATCGAGGACGATTTCCTTCTTATCGAAAACGGTTGTAAGATGC
The DNA here is from genome assembly GCA_964400105.1 of uncultured bacterium. Classification (GTDB taxonomy): domain Bacteria; phylum UBP14; class UBA6098; order UBA6098; family UBA6098; genus CAYNTG01. The sequence continues at coordinate 15,461 of CAYNTG010000036.1, read as the reverse complement.
TAACCGGTTTACCAAAGAAGATCGAAGATATTATAATCGAGTAGAAATAAGGAATCCGAATGCAGCGACGATTAGAGATGAAAAGATGGATATGCGCCTTTATAAAACGATAATCTTGCTCTTCACGAGGGATGCTCGATGTTAAAATCACCCCGAACATTGGCGCACATCGGCCTCGGTATGGTCATTACCGGGCTGTTTCTCTACATAATTTTTCCGACGGCATATTGGTTTTCACTTGCGCTATGGGGGCTTGCATTTATTTTCGGAATTATAACTCTGGCAAAAAACGGCCGGGCATTCCCGAACAGCGAGCAGATTATAGGTCGGGATAGTCTCGGCCTCGATCTGCTCGGATATATCGAGGTCTATGTTTCGTTCGTGCCTGTGGTCGTCGCGATAGCAACGATTTTGTATTTTATGGTTCTCAAAAGTGGGATATAGCTTGGGATAATCGTCCAGAAATACGGTGGATCGAGCGTCTCGGATATCGGACGAATTCGCAATGTGGCGCGTCGAATCGTCGAGCGCAAGAGACGCGGCGACGATATCGTCGTCGTGGTTTCCGCTATGGCGAACACGACCGACGAGCTAATTCAACTCGCTTTCAGCATCGATAAGAACCCGCCGGAGCGCGAGCTCGACATGCTTCTCACCGCCGGCGAGCGGATAAGCATGGCGCTTATGTCCATAGCGATTCAGAAATTGGGGTTCGATTCGGTGAGTTTCACCGGAAGCCAGAGCGGGATTATCACCGACGACGATCATACCCGTGCTCGGATTATCGATGTTCGTCCGACGAGGATCGTCGAGACCTTGAACAGCGGCGCTATCGCTATCGTGGCTGGGTTTCAGGGGGTGTCGGGGAAGAAGGATGTCACGACGCTCGGACGCGGCGGTTCGGATACCACCGCAGTTGCGCTCGGAATCGCGCTCGGCGCCGGGATATGCGAGATATATACCGATGTCGAGGGCGTGTTTTCCGCCGATCCAGATAGGGTTAAATCGGCGAGTCTAATCGATCGGCTGACGTTCGAGGAGACCCTCGATATGGCCTATTTCGGAGCCGGAGTTATTCACTCCCGCGCGGTGGAACTCGCGCGGGTTTCAGGGCTTCCAATGCTCATTGCGACGAGCCTCGAAGAAAAAGAAGGAACGAGGATTATGAAAAAGATCGCCGGAATGGAAAGGCCCCGCTTCGTCGGGATCTCACGACGCGAGGATATCTGCATGTGCGGTTCTCGGCTGAAGGACATCTCGTCCGTCCGCGAGCTTTTTAAAAAGCTCGAAAAGAGCCGGATTCGGGTAGGTTTTCCGCGAACAAGCAAGACCGCCGATGGCTGGGATATAAGCTTCTGGGCAGAATCGAACGATATTGCCTGCCTCGAAGCGATGAAGAAAAATCTCGATCTCGAAATAAACGAGAACGTCTGCCTTCTCGGATTGGTGGGTGAGGAGATAGCCCAGCGTGCCGGAGTGGTCGCGGATATTCTCGATTTTCTTTCCGAAAAGGGGGTCGAACCGATCATGATCGGCGCGACTCAGGTCAGCATTGTTATTATTGTCGAAAGGGCTTGCGGTGAGCGCCTCGAAGGTGCGCTTCACGACAGATTCGTTATGGGAGAGGCGTTTTGAGATTTTCGGATGTCGATATGGCGCTGATCGGCGCGACGGGATTGGTCGGAAGATCTATACTCAGCGTCATGGAGGAAAGTGGATTGTCGCCGAAAAGCATTGCGATGATAGCATCCGAACGCTCGGCGGGATCGAAAATCGAGTTTAACGGTAAATCGTTCGAGGTCGAGGCGCTTTCCGAAAAGTGCATTCGCGGTTTCGATATCGCAATCTTTGCGGCTGGATCGTCCGTTTCCAAGGAATGGGCGCCGAGGTTCGCCTCGGACGGGACTATCGTTATCGATAAATCGAGCGCATGGCGTGGCGATCCCGAATGTCCGCTGGTGGTTCCGCAGGTCAATCCGGAGATGCTGGATGAGATACCGAAAGGGATCGTATCCAGCCCGAACTGCAGCACCGCCGGATTGGTGATCGCATTAAAACCGCTCGTGGAGAGCTTCGGGACGCCGGAGCATATATTCGTCGCGACATATCAGGCCGTTTCCGGCGCCGGAAAAGGTGGAATTGAAACGCTCGCGCGCCAGCGTAGGGGCGAGGATTATAAAGGCGTTTTCGAAAGACCGATATTTGACAACGTCCTGCCGGTAATCGGAAAGATCGATGAGTGCGGCTTCAATGTCGAGGAGACGAAGCTCCTTTTCGAGACGCGCCGGATATTGGCGTTTCCGAAGCTTCAGCTCACGGCGACGGCGGTTCGTGTGCCACTCGGGATCGGTCATTCGGAGGCGGCGACGATGGTCTTTTCAAATGAGGTTCCGGCGTATAAGGCTATCGAAGCGCTTAATAATGCGTCGGGGATTCGAGTTCTCGTCGGCGACGATTATCCCACGCCGCTCGCGGCCGCCGGAATCGACGATGTTCTCGTTGGAAGAATTAGAAACACCCCCGGAGATTCGAGGGTGCTGAGCTTATTTATTTCGTTCGATAACCTCAGAAGAGGGGCCGCAACCAATGCGGTCGAACTGGCGCAGCTAATAGCGAAAAGGATTTAATAATAATTAAACCGTTTCGGATTTGTGCTCGCGCGCTTTGGTTCTGAGATACCAGAATATAACGGCTATCGCGACCTCCACGAAATACAGGATCGTCATCGTTTGTAGGCTTAGGTGCGCCGCTATCGTGATAATAAAAGGGATCAATGAATATAAGAACCAAACGAACCATTCGAGCATAATTGCCTCCATTCTGTTGCAGGAAAAATAGGCTCTGGATCGAAAAAGTCAAGGAGATATTTTGGGAATAAACGCAAAAAATAATAACGAGAATAGGCCCGGTTGGGACGCCTATTTCATGCGGATGGCGGAGTTGATCGCCACGAGATCGACGTGCCTTAGGCGTAAGGTCGGCGCTTTGCTCGTTCGAGACAGGCGAATCCTCGCAACCGGATACAACGGCGCTCCGCATAACATTCGACATTGCGCCGAGGTCGGATGCCTTCGCGAAAAGCTCGGAGTTCCAAGTGGAGAGAGGCACGAACTCTGTCGCGGAGTCCATGCCGAACAGAACGCCATAATTCAGGCCGCGATATCCGGTGCTAACACACGCGGATCGACGCTTTATTGCACCACGAAACCATGTATTATTTGCACGAAGATGCTTATCAACGCCGGTGTAGAACGATTTGTCGTTGCGGAGATGTATAACGACGAGCTTGCGGATAGCTTTATTGAGGAGGCCGGGGTCGAGATCGAGCTGATTACGCCGGAGGAGTATTGGTCGAATGATGCGTAAATTCATATCGGTCGCCGTTATCGTATCGATCCTCTCGATGTTATCGTGCGATTTCGGCGATTCGCGAAGGATTCGCATGTCCATCGACGGGCGCGAATTTTCCGCCGACAATGCGAAAATCGCTATCTCAAACGAGGGCGCGGACGAATATTACGTCCTTCTTCACACAAAAAAGCCGCTAATAAAAATCGTATGGATGGTGCAGCAAAAGGATGTCGGGCGATGGCACGGCATGAAGTATCGTGCGCGAAAATTCAAGGCGGAGTATTCCGATGGAAAGGTCGTTTTCGAGGGGAGCGATGTCGGCGTCATTATCGAGATTACCGATGTGAGCGGAGATTTTGTGAGCGGGAAGTTTTCCGGTCCGGTTGGCGTGGGAGCAGGGTCGCATCTGGTGAGCAACGGGACTTTCCGGGCGCCGGCCGTATATTGGAATCGGTGAATCCAATTCGATTATTTTGATTGCTGTTTGTGGCGTGTGTTCATATTTTAATAGAGTTTTGTTCGTAACGTAATATGTGAATAGGTTTAATCTCGAATGCTGGGACTATTATGAAATTTCCTCTTAAATGGCTTCTCGAACTTTGTCCGTTCGATGGAAGCACCGAAAAAATCGCGAGGCTTTTAACGGAAAGCGGCTCGGAGGTCGAGGATATTCAACGGTTTTCCGATAGATTGTCCGGCGTGGTTGTCGGCGAAATAACCGGGCTACTCTCCGACGATCCGCTTCCGGGCATGTTTCGCTGCACCGTGAAATATGGCCCGAATAAGCGTGCGCAGGTCATTTCCAGAGCGCCGAATTTAAAGATAGGCGGCAAATACCCGTTCGCGCCGATCGGTGCGACTTTGTTCGGCGGAAAAAGGATCGATGCGGTCGAGTTCGAGGGCGTGAGATCGGAGGGGATGCTCTGCTCCGGCGTCGAGATCGGTCTCGACTATCCAAAGGATAAGCTTCTCGATCTTCGCGCAGATACCGCTGTCGGCGACGATATTATCGAACTGCTCGGCTGGGACGACGATATTTTCGAGCTTGAGATAACGCCAAATCGCCCGGATTGCTATGGAATACTCGGCCTCGCGCGGGAACTTTCCGCGCTGACCGGCGTTCCGCTGAACGATAGACACAACCTTCCGGTGCAGATCGGCGAAGAGGCATCAAAAATAATAAAAATCGAGATCGCCGATCCATCTGGGTGCCCACGATACACCACGCGTATCGTCGAGGGCATAACGGTCGGCCCCTCGCCGCTCGATGTTATGGGGCGGCTTTCGGCATGTGGCGTTCGACCGATAAACAACGTCGTCGATGCCACGAATTATGTTATGTTCATGCTCTCGCATCCGCTTCACGCCTTCGACCTCGACCGCCTCGATTCGGATACGATAGTCGTGCGTTCGGCACGCGAAGGCGAGATTTTCACTACCCTCGACGGCGAGAAGCGCAAGCTTTCAAAAGATTTTCTTATGATAGCAACCCCGGAGCGGCCGGTCGCTATCGCCGGTGTTATGGGCGGAATGGACAGCGAGGTGACCGACGACACGAAGCGCATCCTGATCGAATCGGCCTATTTCAATCCCCGCAAGATAAGCAGGATTTCGCGCAGTCTTAACCTTGTTACGGAAAGCTCGATCCGTTTTGAGCGAGGAGTCGATCCAAATCGAACTGCCCGCGCAGCCGACGAATGCGCCGCGCTTATGGCTTCCAACGCGGGCGGCGAGGTGCGCCGTGGCATCGTTGATGAATATCCCGATCCTATCGAGCCGCTTCAGGTCAGGCTTTCGCCGAAGAAGATTCGTTCGGTCATAGGCGTCGATATTCCGGAGAAGGTCTATGCTTCGCAGCTTTCGGCCCTTGGATTCGAGAGGAGCGCGAACTTCTGGATCGTGCCGACATTCAGACCGGATGTCACGCGGGAGATCGACCTCGTCGAGGAGGTCGGAAGACTTTACGGATACCACAATATCAAGCCGGAGCTTCGCGGAGCCGGCCCGATTCCCGCTTTTATCACGGATATCGATATAGCGCGACGTAAGGCGAGCGGGGTTCTTTGCGGTCTCGGGTTCAACGAGGTCATGTCGGACACGATGGTTCGTGAATCGGATTACGAGCCGTTCTCCGAAAAGCGGTTCGTTCATTTGGAGAATCCGGTTTCCAGCGATTATGCTGTGATGCGGACGATGATCGTGCCGGGGCTTTTGCGTATCGCGGATTATAATCTGAACCGCGAGTCGGAGGACATTCGGTTATATGAGATCGACAAGGTATTTTTCGCGGATGGGGATGATTACAATGAGAAATATTCGCTCGGCATAGTTATGGCCGGGGCTGTGGCGCCGGAGGACTGGGGTGGAAAAACTCGCGAACTCGACATATTCGATTTCAAGGGTGCTGTCGAGCATCTCATGGAGGCGCTAATGGTGCAATACGATATTGAAATCAAACAAATCGAGGGTTTCTCCAGCGGAAAATCCATCGAACTGCGTTTCGCGGATGGTGGATGCGGGGTAATGGGCATGGTTTCATCGAAGATAGCGAAGCGTTTCGATATCGAAATCCCGATCTATGCCGCAGAGATTCCCCTGAAATCATTGATAATGGATAAAATGGAAATCGTCCAGTTCGCCGGTATCCCGAGGTTTCCGTCGACGAGGCGCGATGTCGCATTGATCGTCGATTCCTCTATTCCGGCGGGGGACATCCTATCTTTTGCTAAAAAGCACAGCAGGGAGAAGCTCGAGAGGGTCTTTATCTTCGACCTTTATGAAGGCAAATCCATCGGCGAAGGGAAAAAATCGGTAGGTTTGGCCGCGATTTTCCGCGATTCAAGCAAAACGATTACCGATATTGTGGCTAACGGCCTTCATGCGAACCTCGTCGATGCTATCGTTGCAAAATTCGACGCGAAAGTGAGACAGTAAGGTTGTTTAACGGTTTTTACGCGAAAAAAAATTCCCTTTCCGGTATAAGCCAGTTTCCCGCATCGATGCGGGAGTTCGGTTCGGTTCGGTAAAGCATAGATATAAGTTTTTGATACAACTAATTGAAATTGAACGGCATATTGAAACGATAGAATAAATAGAAAGGCAGACATGTCGCTTTTAATCGTGGGATCGGTAGCATTGGATTCGGTGGAGACCCCGGAGGGCAAGGTAGAGAATGCTCTCGGAGGCAGCGCGACGTTTTTTTCGATAGCGTCGAGGATTTTTGGAGCGGAGGTCAACGTCGTTGCGGTCGTGGGAGATGATTTCCCGGAAAAGCATTTAAAGATGCTATCAGGAAAAGGGATCAACATCGATGGCCTGGAGGTCGTGAAAGGCAAGACGTTCCACTGGTCGGGTCGCTACGACGAGAGCTTCGCCGACCCGATAACGCTGGATACGCAGTTGAACGTTTTTGCGACATTTTCGCCTAAGCTGCCGAAGAAATATCGTTGCAGCGATTTCGTGTTTCTCGGTAATATCGATCCGACGCTTCAGATTCAGGTAGTGGATCAAATCGAATCGCCTAAGCTTATCGCGGCGGACACGATGAATTTTTGGATCGAGGGCAAGATCGACGAGCTAACGAAACTTATCTCGAAAGTCGATTTGCTCGTGATAAACGAGCTGGAGGTTCGCCTGCTTTCAAAGGAAAAAAGCCTTCTGGCTGGCGCGCGCAAGGTTTTAACAATGGGGCCAAAAATACTAATCGTCAAGCGGGGTGCCGCCGGATCGATGCTCATTACATCGGACGAGCTTTTCGTCTTGCCGGCATATCCAATCGAGAAGATAATCGACCCGACCGGCGCAGGCGACAGCTTCGGCGGCGGATTCATGGGCTATCTGGCATCGCGTGGCGAGGTGAACTGGGACGAACTGAAGCGCGCTCTCGTCGCGGGAACGATTACCGCGAGCTTCAACGTTGAGGGGTTCAGCGTCGATAGGCTCGCAAATATCACGCTCGACGATATCAAAAAGAGGATGGAGAATTTTAGAGGATTCACGGAGTTTGCAATTCCCGAATTTTAAGGATGAGCGAGGATCGCAGCAATACGGATTTAGATCGGATTATCGATGGCTTTCTCGACTGGGTTCAGATCGATAAGGGGCTATCCGATAACACATTCGATGCATATTCTCGCGACCTCAAAGACTTTGCATTAGGCCTTGCCGCGAAGAATATCGAATTTCTCGAAGATGTTACTCCGGGGGTGATCGCCGGTCATCTTCGAGATTTGACGGATATCGGGCTTTCATCGAAATCGATAGCCCGCAAGATGAGCAGCATCAGGGGGTTGTTCAAATACTCGATCTACGAGGGAATAACGAAATTCGATCCGACCGAGGGTTTGAAGATGCCGAGGACGCCGAAGTTATTGCCGGATGTTATCTCCGTCGGGGAGGTGGAGAGTATGCTCGAAGCGGTGAAGCTCGATAATCCGCGTGGATTGGGGATTCGAGACCGGGCGATCCTCGAGACGCTGTATGGCACCGGAGGCCGCGAATCGGAGATCATCGATATGAAAACCGACGATGTTTATAAGGATATCGGCTTCGTGCGCCTTTTCGGCAAGGGCAGAAAGGAGCGGCTCGTCCCGATCAACGAGGTTGCGCTACATTGGATCGACCGCTATCTTCGCGATGTTCGTCCCGAGCTTAAGGGCGAAAAGCGCTCGACGGTTCTTTTCATGAACAACCGTGGCGGAAAACTCAGCCGAATGGGGCTTTATAATATCGTTCGCAGATGGTCGAAAGCAGCCGATTTAAAGGGGGTTCATCCCCATACGTTAAGGCACGCATTCGCGACGCATCTTATCGAAGGGGGCGCCGACCTGCGTGCAGTCCAGGAGATGCTCGGCCACGCCGATATCAGCACGACGCAGATATACACGAATGTGAGCACGAAATATCTACACGAGGTTCATCGAAAATATCACCCGAGGGGCGGATGATGACGACCGAGAAAATAATAGCTGTTCTATCGATAATAACGATCGCTCTCTCGATTATGGCCATGAACGATCGCGCCATTGGCATCGGCAAACCTATGTTCGACAATAAAACCACATTTTCGCCTTCCCTCGATAGCGACGCGACCGATGTGCAGGTTTTTCTGTCGATACCATATGCCGGTCTGCAATTTATAAAGTGCCGCCCGGTCTATCGAGCGAGGTTCGAGGTGCTGACAGCCATTTACCGGGAAGATCGTTTGATCTCGAAGACCCACCGAAACGATTCGGTGGATGTTGAAAGTTATAGGGAAACTAATTCTCTGGAAAATTTCGCGCCGGAGGCTTATATCCTGAAATCGATAGAACCGGGCGAGTTTCGGCTGTTTATCTCGGTTGTCGATCTGGAATCCAAACAGGAATATTCCAGATCCGCAGACATAATCGTGCCGTCGTTCTCGAACGATTCGTTGCCGCAGTTCGGCTCGTTGATCCTGATCGATGTGGACGGGATTCGACCGTTCAATTACGATTTTTATCCGGTCGGCGATTCGATCTATTTCAAAACGACCGTCGCCGTGCCCGAAGGCCGGACCTCGATTATTTCGTTCGGGATCGAGGAGAGCGGAGAATTGCTTTTCTCGGATACGGCCGGAACGATGGCGAATGTCGTCGAGCTTCGATTTTCGGCGCCTATCCCAAAGGACGTCGGCAGATTTTCGATATTCGTTTCGGCCAAAAGCTCGAGCGGCTCGCCGGTTCGGGTCGATAAAGAGGTTAGAATCGCCTCGGATCGATATCGACATTACGGCTCGGACAAAAAGGAACTCGTCGAGCAGTTGAAGATTCTCGAGGATGGCCCGGAAGTGGATTTTATTGAGGATGCCATTTGCGACGAGCCGGAAAAGATCGATAGCCTCGTAAAACTGTTTTGGAAAAATCGGGACCCGACTCCCAATACGGAGCTTAACGAGCTTCGCGAGGAATTCTATCGGCGTATCGCTATCGCAAACGCTCGATTTTACGGGACACCGGACGGATGGCGCTCCGACATGGGCAGGATATATATCCTTTACGGCGAACCCGACGACATCGATAAACACCCATTCGACATTGGCTATGTCGCATATGAAATATGGTATTTTTATAATCCGAGGATGACATTCTATTTTGAGGACCGCCACGGAATCGGAAATTATGAACTTGTGAGGCAAGAATAATGTGGAAAAAACCGCAATTCGCAATCGTTTTTGTTATAGCTTTATCCATCATGCCGACCTTCGCGGCGATTCGAGGATTTGCCGTCGATGTTAATGTTTTCGGTGCGCCGGAGGAGTCCGGCGGCGGCGTTGTCGAGGTCGTCTGGTCGGTGAACAGGGGCGCGCTCGAGTTCCGGCGTTCCGGGGAGGTTTGGATCGACACACTTGTGTTCGAGTTGACATTTTTGCGGGGTAACGATCCAGTCGATAAGATCACGCTCGAACGGATCGCGGAAATCCCCAAGGGAGAAATGGTTACGAGGGATTATCTTCTTTTCGAGAAGCTCGATACGAAGCTTCCGCACGGGCGATACGGACTCGAAATAACCGCCCTCGACAGGGGTGATATGGATTCCGCCTCGATTAGCCGCGATTTCGATGTGAAGCCTCGCTCGGATGGCATCACCATCTCGGATATCGCCCTCCTTTCAAATGTATCCCTGGATACCGTCGGCGGGCAGTTTACAACGGGAAATCTTAAGATGCTTCCAAATCCCGACCGTGCGTTTGGTTTGTCCTTTCCGACGATGTTCATCTATGCCGAGGTCTATCCGCCAGAGGGGGAGGACACGCTCGTCGTGTCTTTCTCCATTCTCGATTCGACCGGCGACCCGGTTAAGCAATTTTCACTCGGAAAAAAGGGTTTAACATCCGGCACACTCCCGATCTTGAACGGCTTTAACGTTATCGGATATCCCGATGGCAAATACAAAATAAGGATGGCAGTCGCTTCGGATAAAAGCGGTCTTTCCGCCACGGCGGAAAAATCTTTTACGGTCAACAAGGCGCGTTTTGAATCCGAAACTGCACGAGAGTTACCCGATTCCATTTATCTGGAACAGGAATATAAATACGTTACCTATTTTATATCCACCGGGGATAAAAAATTCTACGAAAAGCTGACAACTGAAGGGAAAAGCGAATTTCTTAAGCGGTGGTGGGAGGACCGCGATACGGATATTCGCACACCTGAGAATGAATATCGAAACGAGATAATCGGGCGTTGGAACTACGCCAATATCGCATTCGATGAGAGTGGTGGCGGCAAGGAAAACGGCTGGCGCACCGATCGAGGGAGGATATTTATCAAGTTCGGCCCGCCCGATAATATCGAGATCAGTCCCATCACGATGGGAAGCAATCCATGGGAGGAGTGGGATTATTTTTCTCTCGAAGGCGGCGTCTATTTTATCTTCGCCGACGAGATGGGAATCGGGCGATTTAGACTGGTCCATTCGACCACAGACGGAGAGATTTTCAACCCGTCATGGATGAATCAGCTCAACAATCCGCATATGCCCTCCACCGACACCGGTGTGGAGTAACGGACTTGACAAACGACGAATCAGTTATTAGGTTTGTATAAATAATCTATATCGATTGAACTATGACCGATGAACAGATAATACTTGCCTATTCGGCATATATCTCGGAGAGTCCGGGCGACCCTCGATTTGCGCGGTTGGGCGATCTTTATCTCAAAAACGGCGATCTGCGTAAGGCTTTAGAAGTCCTTACTGCAGGCATCGGGGCCAATCCGACCTATGTCACCGGCCAGCAGGTTCTCGCGAAGGTTCTCATCAAAGCGGGATACCTCAAGGAGGCGCGGGAGCGATTCGAGATCGTTCTCAGGATCGATCCGGGGAACGTCATGGCGATGTGGCAGATAGCGAAGATCGATTTCAAACAGGGGAATACTCAGGAGGGAATCGATAGGTTACGAAGTCTGCTCGCTCTCGATCCATTCGACGAAAAAGCGAAACGCGAGCTTCGAAATCTCAACGTCGAGTTGCCGGAACATGCGACTCCTTCTGCACCGGAGGTCGTGGAACCGGAGGTTTCATCGACGATCGAAACACATGTCGATCTTCCCGTGGAAATCGAACCTACACCGCAGCCGAGACCTCCTACCGGCAGCGAGATTTCTTCCGTCGAGAATGAACTCGAAGAGCTTCTCAAGATGGACCTCTCCGAAATGGAAGACGGAACCAAATCGGCGCTTTTCGAGGAAGACAAATTCCTGGTTTCGGAGAACATCTTCGAGCCGGGTATGGAGGCAGGTAAGGCAGAGGAGATCGAGGGGATCGAGTCGAAGAAGGAGTTCGAGGCTCCCGATGTCGAGAAGGCCACCCGTATCGCAGAGGAATCTCTCGAAAGCGCCGTTTTCTCTATCGAGGAAAGCATGCCGGCGTTCGATCTGGACACCTCTCAGGCAGCTCTGGAAGAGAAGATCGAAACCGCGCCCACGGCTCCGGTTCAACCGGAGATCGATGTTTCAATAACCGATTCACTCGATATCGGGAGCGAATTGCCCGCATTCGATACCGGCGTCGAGCCGGTCGTAAAAATCGCTCCGCCTCCGGTCGAAGAGGAATCTCACGAGCGACATGTCGAACAGATCGAAGAGACGCTTTCCCTCGATGGAAGCGAAAATTCCGATGAAATTTTCGATTTTTCCCCTCCGGAAAAGAGCGACAAAATCAAGGTTTCGGAACCGGCCCATTCCGAACGAGAGGTTGTGAAAAAAGACACGGGTGTCGAGGACAAGGCATTAGATTTAACACCTCCCACCGAAAAACCTCCTCAAAAAGAACCAGAGGAAAGCGATTTAGATGAAGTGGAAGATCTGGGTGATTTCGACTTTACACCCCCATCAAGAAAGCCGGCTGCGAAACAGGTCCTAAAAGTGGCCGATGCAATGACAGATGCCTTGAAACAGATCGAGGTTCAAGAAGAGGCGGATATCGAGGAGATCGCGGAAGAACCTGAAAAAAGCGAATCCGATAAATCGTCTGATGAGAATATTCCGGCTCTTAGCATGGAAGGCCCGACGGACGAACAGGAACCGAAGGATGAGAACATCACGGATGTCGGTGGATATGAATTTACGGAAAGCCACGATGAAGCGGCGTTAGCATCGAGTTCCGACAAGGAGGTTTTTCAGTTCAGACAAAAATTCCAACCTATCGACGAAACACTCGAGGTCGAAGGATTTGTCGGCAAGAACGAGTTCAGTCCTCCAAGCGAAAGGAGCGGCGGCCCGGAGTTTAATGAGATCGAGTTCGTCGATGAACTCGACGGGTTTGTTCCTCACAAACCCGAAGATAAAGCCGATATCGAGGAGGTGGTCGACGACGATTCGGAGCAATCTTCACCGGCGGAAGGAGAAAGCTCCGAAGAAGACGAAACGGACGCAATGTTCACCGTCACCATGGCCGAGATTTACGCAGGTCAGGGTGAAATCAAAAAGGCTATATCGGTGTATAATTCTATTTTGAAAAAAACGGTCGATTCAAACGAGATAGACCGGATCGAGAAGCGTATCGAACACCTTTCAAAACTTATGGGCACCGGCTTGAATGCCGATTCTTCCTAATAATAAGATACTCGCCGCACCGCTTGCGGGTGTCTCCGATACCGTATATTGCAGATGGGCGTTACGTTATGGAGCGGGTCTTGTTTTCACCGGAATGGTTTGCGCCGAGGGGATTCGCCGACGGTCCAAAAAGACAGTCGAGCTTCTAAAATTTCCCGAAGATGTCAGGCCAATCGGCGCGCAGCTCTTCGATAACGATCCCGATGCTATCCGTGAGGCCGCGCCTTTCGTCGAGCAGATGGGGTTCGACCTGATAGATATTAATCTTGGATGCCCCGCGAAAAAGGTAATCCGCAAAGGGGCGGGCGCTTGTTTGATGAAATCGCCGTCGAAGGCCGCCGGGATCGTCAGAGCCGCCGTCGAATCTGTATCCATTCCGGTAAGCGCAAAGATCAGAACGGGCTGGGACAGCTCGGACACGTTCCAGGAATTGATCTATCGACTCGCCGATGTCGGTGTGGCTTTTGTGACGCTTCATCCGAGAAGCCGCAAACAAGGATTCTCCGGCATTGCGGATTTGGATAAGATCGCCGAGGCCGTCGAATTATCACCATTTCCCGTCGTCGGGAATGGCGACATCCGTTCAGGCGAGGATGCCCGACGGATGATCTCGAAAACCGGTTGCGCAGCCGTGATGGTGGGACGCGGTTCGTTCGGTAACCCATGGATTTTCGAGGAAATTTCGGCAGCCCTCGAGGGAAGACCGATCCCTCCACCGCCGGACAGAAAAGCACGCCTCGATGGATGCGCCGAGTTCATTCGAGACCTCGTGGAGTTTTACGGTGAAAAGAAGGCCGGGGAAATCGGACGTAAGCATGTCGGATGGTTCACCAAGGGTATGTCCGACGGCAAGAGGGTTAGAATCCTCGCATTCGGATGTGAGACTGCAAGCGAGATAATTAGGGTACTCGAAAAAGAAAGGTGAAAATCGTGCCAATCGAGGTTTTAGCAAAGATCACAGAAAAACTCGTTCTGGCGAATGATACGGTTCGCATTGTTCTCGACGCTCCGGAGATCGCCAGATCCGCCAGACCCGGACAATTTGCGATGGTAGGTTTTCCAACCCCATCTTACGATCCATTTCTTCGGAGGCCGCTCGCAATTTCTGGCGCCGAATGGGGGAGAATCGAGTTCGTGATTCGGGTTGTCGGATGGGGCACGGCCCTTTTGGCAAATCTGAACGACGGAGCCGAAATTCCAGTCCTCGGCCCGCTCGGCAACGGATTTCAGAGACCGGAAAACAAATCTATTCTCGTCGCCGGCGGAATTGGAGTCGCACCGCTGCTTTTTGCCGCCAGAAAATGGAAGGATGCTACCCTTCTCTACGGCGAAAAAACGGAGAGTTCGGTGTGCGATTTATCCCGCGAGAATTTTTGCAATTTCAATGTAGCCACCGACGATGGGAGTTGGGGAGAGAAATGCGTCGTTACCCATCTTCTCGAAGCACAACTCGATCGCGGCATTGCGGATGTTTATTGCTGCGGGCCGGTGCCGATGCTTCGCGCAGCTGCAAAGATATGCGAAAGCAAAGGCGCGGAATGCTTTGTTTCGCTGGAGGAAAGGATGGCCTGCGGCGTGGGAGTATGCCAGGGTTGTGTGGTTCCAACGAAGAACGGATATAAACGTGTTTGCAAGGACGGCCCGGTTTTCCGTGCCGACGAAATCGAATGGGAGGCCCTAAGTGATTGACCTCGCTGTTAAGATTGGATCGATAGAATTGAAGAATCCGGTTATCGCTGCAAGCGGTTGTTTCGGTACCGGGCGGGAATATGACGAGATATTCGACATATCCAGCTTAGGCGGTATCGTTACCAAAACGATCACTATCGCACCGCGAAAGGGAAACCCCACACCGCGTATTTACGAAACGCCGTCCGGGATGCTCAATTCCATCGGGCTGGCCAACTCCGGCGTCGATGCCTTTATCGAGACGGAGATTCCATTTTTGGAGAAGCACAATTGCGCGCGAATAGTCAGCATTGCCGGCGTGACGATCGACGAGTTCGTGGAATTGATCCGAAGGCTCGATCCGATCGATTCTATATCGGCGTTCGAGCTAAATGTCAGTTGTCCCAATGTCGATAAGGGCGGTATGGCATTCGGAAAATCACGGGAGATCATTTCGAGATTGGTCTCCGACGTTCGCCCGAAGACATCGAAGCCGCTTTGGGTGAAGCTTACGCCGAATGTTACCGATATCGCGGCCATCGGCAAAGCCGCCGTCGATGCTGGAGCCGATGCCCTTTGCGCGATAAACACACTTACCGCCATGGAAATCGATGTCGATCGGCGCATCCCGCGTATCGGGAACGTCATAGCCGGCTTGTCCGGCCCGGCTATCCGCCCGGTAGCTCTGGCAAACGTTTATCTGCTTCATAAAGCGTTGCCAAATACGCCTATCATCGGTATCGGTGGGATAGCGGATCCGCGCGACGCCGTTGCGCATATGCTGGCTGGCGCGGTCGCAGTGCAGATCGGTTCGGGGATGTTCCGTTCGCCACTTTTATCGATACATACAATCGAGGAAATCGC
>CAYNTG010000035.1:17351-20702 GCA_964400105.1 uncultured bacterium | reverse complement strand
TTCATCCAATCTTTTTGGTCAAGAGGGATACCATCTCTATTTACCACCCAAAAATTTTCGTGTAATTGTTTGTTAAGGGCGTTAATCCCACTACCACAATAAACCATTAAGACAGGTGCGTTGCATTAAATGGGTCTCCAGCGAGGCCTAATGAATTGCTTGCAAACGAGTTATAAAGAATTATCTTCGTGTTGTGTGGGACTTCTCTACGAGTCCCAAGACCTCAGGGTCGTATGGCTTTCGGTTGTATGAGAAGAACGAAAAAAAGATGCCCTTTTTATGGCAGTCTCCACACCAAACATAAGGGGGTTTGTCAAGTGGCGGCGGGCGGTTCACGAACCGCCACTACGAAACAATTTTTTTCGCCGGATTCCATCTCTGCTCACCGCTAAAATATCAACGCAACATGAATTTTAGGTTTAGATTATTTAAAAACTTGAAATAGCCGATCATAGAATTATTGTATTATGTATGAAGTGAGGATATAACAACGGAATTTCTCTTGCCCGACACGGAAAATGGATTATATTGATAACGAAACGAGGCAATTGGACGATAAAAAAATTTGGAGCAATAACATGACAGCAAAAGAAGCAGCACGGAAAGCGAAGGGTTTTCTGATTGAATTACTCGGAGGCGAAATAGATGCAATCAGGCTGGAAGAGGTGGGGCTGGACGAAAAAGAAAATTTCTGGTATATAACACTTAGCTATTCTATAACCTTTGTTAGTCCATTAGAAAATTTAACGGGAATGCGTGGCAGGGTTTATAAAAAACTCAAAATCCAGAATGCCCCGAACGGCAAGGTAGTCAATATGAAAATAAGAGAGCTTGAACATACGGTATGATATGGGATACTGGGAGAACATCGTAGCAAAATGCAAGAGAAAGGGCATTCTACTCGATACCGAATTATTGCTTCTTTTGTGCGTTGGTATTTACAAAACTCAATTAGTCGAAAAAATTAAAATCACTAATAAATACTCGGTGGACGATTTCAATACAGTTGCCAATATCGTAGCCCAATTCAGCCCGCTTTATGTCAGCCCTCAAGTGCTTGCCGAATTCTCAAATCATTCCGATAGGCTTGGAAACAATGTTATGCGCGAATTTTATTCCTCCATAGGAAAAATCCTAAAAGATCAGCTTGAGGTCCATATTCCAAAAGATGTTATAATCGATGAGAATTATCTACCTGTTCTTGGTTTCACCGATGTGTCTATGATGAAGATATGCGAGGAAAAAGGTTGCGTGCTCTTCACGGCCGATTTGCAACTGGCAGGTATTTGTAACTCGAAAAGAATAAATGTTGTGAATTTCAATCATATTCTTGGTGAGAAATGGTTTTAGTGGCGGCGGGCAATTCACGAACCGCCCCTACGAAACAATTTTTTTCGCCGGATTCCATCTCTGCTCACCGCTAAAATATCAACGCAACATGAATTTTAGGTTTAGATTATTTAAAAACTTGAAATAGCCGATCATAGAATTATTGTATTATGTATGAAGTGAGGATATAACAACGGAGGAAATTATGAAATCGGCTAAGTTCTTATTTATCTCGATTATCCTTATCACCGCAGCGATGGCTGATATAAGCCTTCTCGAAATCGCACGGGTCGATATGAACCCGGTCGGCGCACTCGATGCCGATGGGCAAGTCGTCTATGCCGGCGTCGGTGGTGCGCTGAATATTTACAATGTCTATCACAAAGATTTTCCACAGTTTATCGGGACGATCGACGACAGATCGAGCCGCATAAAAGCGATTCGTGTCGAAGGAGATTTGCTTTGGGTGCTATGGGAAAAAGAGGGCCTTCAATCATTCGATATCGTCGATAGATATTCTCCGCGATTTTTGGGCAGTTTGCCAGATGGAATCGACGAAAGGTTCGGCAAGTTCACATCGATGGATATCGACGGCGATCTGGCCTTTGTCGCCGGAGAGAATTTTCTCGCATCGGTCGATATATCCGATCCGTCGAAGCCGGAGATTCTGAATTATTCGACGCTTAACGGCGCGCCTTTGAAAATCGACTATCTTAACAATAAACTATACCTTGCGGCAGGCAAAATGGGCCTCGCAGCGCTTTTCGTTCCCGATCCGAAACAGTTTTTCCTCACGGGTGTGCAGAAGGGCATATATACCACGGTCAAGGCCTACGGCAGCAATGTTATCTACGGCCGCCTCGACGAGCCGAAACCCGGAGAAAAGAAGATTTTCAGGGAGCGGCTTTTCAGCATGCCGTTCAGGTCTCCCTCCGTTGTCGAGGTGCGCGATAATATTCTCTTTGCCGGCGGGGCCTCGAATTTCTCGATTTACGAGATGCCGGAAAAGGGCGGCAAACCTAAGTTAGTATGGGATCTGCCCGGTATGCCGACACTCGATTGCGCCGTTCACGGCGATGTCATCTATCTCGCGAATTCTCATAAGGGCCTGTCGGTTTTCGATATTCGAAATACGAGAAATCCAATCGAGATCGGGCGGTTTGAAACACATGATTTTCCAAGAAGAGGGTTCGTTCACGATTATAAGCTATATATTGCGGCTGGCGCCTCCGGCGTGCTCGTTTTCGATGTGGCAAATCCAAATTATCCGAGGCTCGTGGACACATTGGCCGCCGGACGGCTCGATTTGGTTTGGGACGCCGCTATCGAGGGCGAATTCATCTATATTCTCGGCGCACGCGAAAGTTCTTTGGAGAACGTTTTCGTCGAGCAGTATCGAATCGACGGGGAATATTTTGCGGAGTATCCGATCGCGCATGTCTCGCGGCTCGACCCTATCGGCGAGATAACTTTCGCCGATTCGCGGTGCGCGATTAGCCTCGGCATCGGCGGAATCTCTATTTGCGATTTTCTCGAAGGTAGAATCGTTCCGCGTTATTCGATTACCAACAGGTCGGTGCAGTTCTGCGACCTTGAATTCTGCGGCAAGAACCTAATCGCCTCGGATTACCACGGCGGATACCATATCTTCGCGCTCGACAAGGGGATACCGCCGACCATAGGATATATTAAGACCGGCGACGAGGGCGGCAATGGATTCGCGATAATTGGGAACTATCTTCTCGCTTCCGACGGCCCGGACGGTTTGGCCGTTATCGATATCGGCGATCCATCGAACCCGATTCTCGTCGATGAATATAAAACAACATGGGCAACCGACATCACCATCGACGGCGATTATGCCTTCCTCGCCGATGGAAATGGCGCGCTTAAGGTTTTCGCTATCGATAATCTGCCGTCGGTAAAGCTCGTAACCGAATTGCCCTCCGGCGGCTATTGGACCGGATCGATCATTCACGACGACTATCTCTTCGGCATAGATAGATTTGTAGGAATTCACGT
>CAYNTG010000035.1:0-17251 GCA_964400105.1 uncultured bacterium | reverse complement strand
CCTCGGGGACGTATTTCGCGGTGCTGAAGGCCGGGAATACCGAACTCAAAAAGAAATTGCTGCTGGTTAAATAAGTAGGGCTCGTTCGAGAACGACCCTAAACCGCGCCAAACGCATAACCAAATCCGGCGAAGAGAAATTGGAGCTGGGGATATGAAGGGAACTAAAATGAAAACTGCGATTTTAATCGGAATGTTTTTATCTTTCGCCACGATTGCACAGGCTGTTACGATTGACGGGCATGCATATCTCGATGGCGAATCGGTTCATGACGGTATCGAGGTCGTATTCGAGAGAACCGCGCCATCGCCACTTTTCGATACGACTTATACCGACATTAGTGGATATTATTCTGTGGATGTCGAAGCAGGAATCTACGATTTGGACTTTTTCAAGACCGGTTATCTGGAAGCCCACATCGAGGATATCGTCGCATATTCTTCTTTGACCATACCGGATACAACTCTGGAACATAGTGGCATATCGGGAGCGCTCACCGGCACGCTTGCAACCGGAACATATAATGTCGATGCGGATATCAATGTCCCCGTGGGTGAAACTCTAATTGTCGAACCCGGGACTATACTTCGTTTTCGTGAAGGTATTCGATTCATTGTAAACGGCGTGCTTTATGCCAACGGCACGGAAACGGACAGCATTATTTTCACTCCGATAGATACATCGATAACATGGGGCGGAATATTATTACAAAATAGTTCGGATGGTAGCCGTATGTCATATTGTGTTGTCGAGTATTGTGCCGGCAATGGAATCGAATCGGACTATCCCTACGGAATCGACGGATTTGTTATAGAAAAATCGAGGATAAATTATTGCGGCGACCGTGGATTAAATCTTCGTGGTGATAATATTATAATTCAAAGTGTTGTAGTCAATTACAACCATAAAGGAATATGGATATTTGCAGATAGTTTAATAATAAAAAACTCGGAAATCAGCAAGAATGCGGACGATGGGCTTGTTTTAACCAATCCGATAAATGCAGTTGTTGAGAATTGCATGGTAATTGGAAACGGCCCAAATGCAAAAGGAATATATTGTTACGGATGCTCCCCGGAGACTTATATAATAAATTGCCATATTGTGGGAAATAGACCGAGTAGCGCTTCAGGTGCTATTTATATATATCACGGAACTCCTGTCATATTAAATTGCCTAATTGCCGATAATCAAGGTAACGGGATTTATTTCGATGGAGCTACTGATTCTAAACTTTTTAATAATAACATTTGGAACAATGATATTGTCTTTCACGGTAGTGGCCCCGTATTGTTTGGCGAGAATGTAACCACAAATGCCAACGGCGACTCCTGCGATCCATATTCGAATATCCTTTTCGATCCGATGTTTGTGGATACATCGAGCGGCGATTATCGTCTGCTTCCCGGAAGCCCCTGTCTCGACGCCGGAATAGAATTTATAGTCATTTCGGACGATACAGTTTGGGCGCCGCACGACGATTACGATGGCACTTTTCGTCCCTATGGCTCGCGATGGGATATCGGGGTTTACGAAGGACCTTCCACCGGCATCGAGGAGGGCGGCAACAAGGGGCTTAAGCCCCTTGCCTATGAGATTTCCGCCTACCCCAATCCCTTCAATTCGGCGGTCACGATTTCCTTATCTGTCATTCCGGGCTTGATCCGGAATCCAAAAATTGAAATTTTCGACATAAACGGCAGAATGGTTTATGAAACGCCCGTAGGGGCGGGTTTGAAACCCGCCCGCGCGGGAGGGTCTGAGACCCTCCCCTACGAAATCGTCTGGACGCCCGACGCCTCAATCGGTTCCGGCGTCTATCTCGTCCGCGCGTGCTTCGACTCCGCTCAGCGACCGATTGACGGCGTGGCGGCGGTGAAACGCGTGGTGTATCTGAAATAATGTCCTTTACATAGATTCAACCCATGTAATCCCGTGATAGGGTTTATATAAATCCCTCAAGGCCGCACGGGGGTGCGAGTTATTAAGGTAATAGGTATTAGGTGCCCCGGATCGCCGAAGAATGGGGGCGACCGATGGTCGCCCTATTTTAGTGGACGGTTCTCGCGCCGCCCACTTCGCCATATTCAATTTACCCGATGACATTTGTTTTCTGCCTTGACATTGGCAAGCAACGATTTTATATTTGATATAATTTATACAAACAAAATGAACCAATCCAAGGAGGAGTAAATGAAAAGGCTAATCCTTGCGCTTTGCTTAATGGTTTTTGCAAGCGCGCTTTTTGCCCAGGTCGATACCATGTTCTATGACGGTTTCGAGACAGGTCTCGACTGGGAGGTTACCGATGCATATTGGTATGGCGATACCGTCGAATACTGGCATGCCGATACATTTATGGCTTTCGACGTCAACAGCTATTGGTGTGGCACGCACGATGTCGGCGGCACCGGATACAGCGGCTACAACGATGGATGGCTTCAATATATGGATATGGCCGAGGTTAGCATCCCATCGACCGCGACCTCTGCGGACCTCTCGTTCGTGCACCGGCTGAAGTGCGAAACTACCGGCACCGATGGATGGCCTTACGGTTACAACGGATGGGACGGCTCGGCGTTATGGATATCCACGGATGACGGCGTCTCGTGGGAGGTTTTGAGTCCTGATGCCGGTTCGGCATACGATTGCACGAGCCTGTGGGGATTCGGTTTCTGCAACGTGGGTCCAGGATATTCCGCATGGGCCGGCACGCATGGAGCCACTGCCTACGAGACGGCTACCGCTTCTCTCGATTCATACATAGGCGAGGATGTTACTATTCGTTTCGTTTTCAGTTCGGATATGATGTTCTGCGCCGGCCCGACGCACTCCGATGTTTCGAGCTTCGACAGCACATTCTTCGGCTGGCTCGTCGATGATATCACTATCGTCGATAACTCGGACACGTTGCTTTACGACGACGGCTCCGGAACTCCGACATTCAGCCAGGGTCGCACCCTCAAAACATGGACGCGCACCGACGACGATTCATACATGGGCGATTACGGCATGGTCGCATACGATTGGTCCGAGGTTTATAGTGTGATGATTTCTCCGATGATCCACATTCCGGACACATTCAACGGCGAGTTGACCTTCTATGTGAAGACCAACTGCGTCGATTTCGACCCGGATTCGGATAACTCGCTCGACGATTATATCGTCGTTCAGGTGATCGATTCCACCACAGATACAACAATCCAGCTTTCTCATAACTATTATCGGCCTGGATTCATCGATGAGACGTGGCGTATTTACGACGAAAGCATGCTATTCGAGGTCGGTTATGATATGACCGTTTCTCTCCTGCAATTCGCCGGCCATGATATCCGTGTGCAACTCATGGTTCGCGGAGACGGCATGCCGGACAGCACTCAGTGGTTCAAGGTCGATGACGTTACCATTTCGGGCAACTATGCACCGCTTCACGATGTAGGCCCGACGGATGTTGTGGCGGGCCCGCTCAATTTCCGCGAACGGGGACGTTTCACGGCGAAGGTGTCGAATCTCGGAATGTCCCGCGAGACGCTGCTCCATGTCGATGGACAGATTATCTTCCCGGACATGACGGACACGACGATCAGCTTCTTCCCGTGGCCGACGATCGACCCCGGCAAATTCGGGACTGCTGTAGCTCAGATCGATCTTCCGCAGTTTGGAACTTACACCGTGCGCGCATGGACGACACTTTCGACGGACATGGATATTTCCAACGATACATTCGAGACGACCTTCGAGGTTCATAGCTCATCTGAGCGTGAGCTTGGCTGGGACGACGGTATGACCGATATCGCCTCCGATGCCACGAGTGGACGCACGTATTTCGGTTTTGTCGGCCCGTCGCTAGTCGCCGACGATTGCCTCGGCAACTTCTTCTACAAGACAGCCGGCCTGACCGACATCGAGCTTACTCATGTCAAGTTCTTCACCAATCACAACGGCCCTGCGCGTATTATGGTGATGGACAACGGAATATTCGATATCCCGAACGGCGGCACGGAGCTTTACGATGCCGACCACACGATTTCGTCCGATTCCGTCAACGGCTCGTGGGTCACGATAGACCTTAGCTCCACTCCGGTCGATCTGCCCGACACGACGTTCTTTGTGTTCGTTGGCACGGCGGTCGATAGCCAGATGGTCGTCGTCGGCATCGACAACAGCACGCCGGTGGATCGCAAGGGATTCGCGATTATTCATTACTTCGATTCGACCGGTGCTTTGATAGCTATCGACACCAGCGATCTTGCCAGCGGTTCGGCGCCGCTCAACAACATCGATCTGATGATACGTTGCGTCATCTCTGGTTTTAACGGCATCGGCGAAGACGGCGCGGAGCTTCCAAAGGTGCTCGCGCTTCGGGAGAACTATCCGAACCCGTTCAACCCGACGACCGCGATCGAGTTCGACCTGCCCGATGATCAAATGGCGACACTCGAGGTGTTCAATATTCTCGGCGAAAGGGTTACATCCCTTATCGACGACAACCTGAATGCCGGAACATATCGGATTATATGGGAAGGACGGGACGACTTCGGCAGAGAGATGTCTTCGGGAATCTACCTCTATCGCCTTAAAGCGGGCGATACCACGATCTCGAAGCGCATGATCATGCTCAAGTAGCAGTCGTGTAAATATTTAACATAAGAGGGCCGGTTTTATAACCGGCCTTCTTTGTTTTTGAATATCTTAGGAAATAGTGCTTCCAAAAACGGTGAACAGGCGAAAACGGACGGCCGATCTCGCGATCATATCGGCGATTGCATTGCTATATCGGGCTTTGCATCTCTTTTTTTGGTCGAAGACCCCATACTTTCGGCTGCCCTCTTTGGACGAGCTATATCACCACGTTTGGGCCTCGTCGATAGCGAGCGGTAATATCGGATTTCCGACGGCCTTTTTCCGCGCGCCGCTTTATCCATATCTTCTCGGCGGCGTATATCGCATCTTTGGAGATGGCGTGTGGGCACCGCGAATTGTGCAGGGGCTTTTCGGAATTCTTGGATGTCTTCTCGTTTATATCCTCACGGAGCGCGTCTCCGGCGACCGCCGTTCGGCGCTTTTCGCCGGGATAATTATCGCGCTTTCGCCGATGCCGGCGCTTTTCGAGTCGCGGCTTCTGCTCGATTGGATGTTGATTCCGCTCGGCGCGCTTGTTTTGATACTCTTCCTCGATGCGGCGGAGAAAAGGCCCGCGACATCGCTATTTGCCGGTTTTGCCGCAGGGCTTTTCGCGATTGCGAGACCGAACATCCTCGCTGTTTTTCCATTCATGCTTATATGGCTCTTTATCGCTTCGATTAAGCCAAATTCAAGACGGATTTTGAAGATCGCATTGGCCGTTCTCGGATTGGCGATTCCTATTTTGCCGGTCGCGGCGCACAATATCGCGATGGATTCTCATGCTCTTGTCTCGACGCAGGGCGGGCTGAATCTATATCTTGGGAATAACGCCGAAACCGACGGAATCACTCCGATCCTGCCCGGCCACGGCGGCGATTGGACCGTTCTCGATGCATGGCGAGCCGCAGAATCGGAAGCCGGCCGTTCGCTCGATGCCGACGGGATGGATAATTTTTATCGCAAGAAGGTTTTTCGGTTCGCATTGGATAATCCGGGCACCGAACTCAGGCTCCTCTGCCGGAAATTTCTTCTATTGCTCTCCGTTTTCGAGCATGGCAACAACGGCAGTCCGGAGTTTTTCAAAAAACTCTCACCGCCGCTTCGTTCTCCATTTAAATGGGGCTTTCTTTTGCCGCTCTGCGCGCTGGCTCTTCCGCTGCTGCGATGGAATAAGCGCCTGTCGCTCATGCTGATATGGCTGATATTTTACGGCGCGACCGTCGTGATTTTTTTCGTTAACGCACGATTTCGGCTGCCTCTTTTGGTGGGAGTAATTCCAATTTTGGCTTCCGTTATCGGCAAAGATGCGATTAAAATATCGGTCAAGCGGGTGTTTGTCGGGCTGCTTTTATTTGGATTAGCGGTGACGGCGAGCGTTATTTTGCCTTATGGAAAATTGGGGGATAGGGGAGTAGCCGAAAGCTGTTTCGGATTGGGGAACCTGTATTTACGCGAGGGGGATTTTAAAAGCGCCGATTCGCTTTATTCGCTTGCAATCGAGACGTGTCCGAATATCGACCGCGCAAATCTAAACCGGGGGATAATCGCTTATAGGTTAAAGGATTATGACCTCGCCGGGAAATATTTCGAGCGTGAAGCTGCGTTGGATGGTGGAAAACGAGGCTTGGCATTCTCCAATCTCGGAGTGATAGCCCGTCTCGAGGGGGACGGTTATGCGGCCAAGCGTTACGGCAAACTCTCACTCGATTATAATCCAGTGGGGACGGCTCCGTTTATCAATTTCGCGCAGACCCTTCTCGATTTTGGCGAAACGGATTCCGCGTTGGTTATTGCGAGGTCAGGATTGGCGGTCGATAGCCTCGATTTAAGATTGCTAAACCTCGCAGGAATATCGGCGATGAAATCCGGCGATTTTCTTGAATCGGAAAAATTCCTTCTTGCTGCGGCTCGGCCGCAATCGTCGGAGGTGCTTCGTTACTACGAGCTGGGCGGATACTATTCCATCGAGGCCGCCGGTGCACAGCCGGATTCCGCTATCGTCGGAAGGGTGAATTACAATCTTGGTTTGCTGTATTCGCAGAAGGGTGATTATCCGAAGGCCGTCGAGCATCTGGAAAGATCGATAAAGGGATTGCCGGCCTTCCCCGATGCACATATCGGTCTCGGCACGGCGCTCGAAAGACTCGAAAAACCAGAGGATGCGCTCGCCGCCTTTGAAAAGGCCCGAAATCTGGGCGTCGAATCGGCGGAGCTACATTATAATATCGGCCTGACCTTGGCACAGCTCGGTCGTTATGGCGAGGCTCTATCTGCCTTCGAGACCGCAATTTCGATGGATTCGACATTCTATCTTGCCGATGAAAAAATCCGTCTAATAAATAAACTATCGGCGGATGGTAAAATTTCCCTTGAGTAAAACGCTTCGACTATATATATTAGTCTATAAATCGATGGTAAAATTTTACTAAACCCAAGGAGGTAAAATGCGCAAAGCTATGTTTGTGCTGGTTTTGTTGGCTCTTGCCGCAAGTCTTTTATTTGCAATGGAAGATGCCCGAAATCAGAAACTTATAGGAAGTCATGTTCCTATTTATGGAACGCCGATCAGAGTGGATTATACTCACTCTTTTTCCCCAATGGAAATCGACAGCACTCCGCCGTTCCCGGAATATCACGGACTCCCTCTTTATATCGCGGGCGATACCTATTACGATATGCAGCATAACTCCACAAAGGGACGCAATATCGCGGTCGATCCCGATGGTGGTGTCCATGTTTGCTGGATGGACGCAACGTCGCCCACACATACCAACCGCCGAACGAAATACAGCTATTTCCATATCGATTCCGTGACAGGCGGCGACCCCTCGACCGGTTGGGTTTGCCCATTCGATGGTGCACAGGTCGATGGCGGCGATTATTCCGGCTATGCCACGATAGCGATTGACGACGAACACACCGTCCCGACCGTAGCATACCACGATCGCATGGGTTCGGCGAATAACAAGAGCAACGCCTCATTCGACGGCATGTATTACGCGAGCGCTTATACGACCCGTTGCGTATTCATCACGCCATATTCTGGCCCCGATCCTTATTACGTTCACGAGGATCCAACGTTCGATTGTGTCGCAATATGGCCGGTCATCGCTCAGATCGACACGACGGTTTGGATGGTCAGCACGTGCTCGAACTCCGCCGACACTATTTCGACTACCGGTGAGCCTTGCGGTTCCAGATTGATCTATTACCGAGGCTTCATAAAACCTGACATCGTTTCGATCACCAATCTTATTTTCGAGGATCCAATCGAGATCGAGGACAACCAGAACGGGATCACCGGCGACATTACCGCATGGGAGAATCCAACCGGCGGCAACAACAAGGTCGCAATGGCTTATATCCGCCGCGACACGGCCATCGTCAACGACACGTGTTACTGCGATATCGCGAACTACTACACGACGACGCTCGATGCGGCGGCGATTAATATCCGCCGTTCTACCGATATGGGAGAAACGTGGAGCGCCGCCGACCCCATTACCGAAGCCATGGCCCATATATATTCGGATTATCCGGAAAGCATTTACGTCGGATATTCGATCGATTCCACAGCTACTCCTCCGGAAACCGTCGAAGTTTGGCGTGCGGCATATATCCGTCCGGTCGATCTCAATGTCGCATATTCGCCAAGTGGCGTTCTGCACGCCGTTTGGGGCGGGATTGTTTTGGCTCCGCGCGAGGGCTGGGAGAATGTCTGTGCCGCAGCGTGTTCGGTCGGTGCCTACCGTATGGAATGCCTTTACCACTGGGACGAGGTTTCGGATGTGATCGATACCGTTACCTGGTGGAATAATTGGATATTCCATCCGCCGTCGGGTTATCGTCCCACCGATCCTTTCCGTAGTTCACAGATTGGCCCTAGCCACGAGCCGACCGTTGCAGTCGATGAAGACGAAAATATCTTCGTTTTTTGGGAGCAGCGTTGGTCGGAGTATTGGTGGGCCGATGCCGGAACGCTTTTCGTCGATAACTCGCTCCTCACTTTCCCGAACAGCGAAATCTACTGCTCGGTTTATAATCCGGACAGCGGATACTGGTCCGATCCACTCAATATCACAAATACAAACAGTCCTTCGTGTAGCACGGGAAGCTGCCAATCGGAGATCGAGGTTACCGTTGCGGAGCGGATCGACGATTGCGTTCATCTCTTCTTCATCCTCGACAAGGACGCGGGACTCAAGCCGTATCCCTTTGGCACCGCCGAGGGCGAGGGCGAGGTTACCCTCGGAGATGTTTGCTATCTGAGGCTTCCGCACGCGGGATTGCTCGAATCCGCATATTCCCAGAGACAGATCGTCGAGGGAATTTACGAGGAAAAATTCGAGGTCAACAAGCCTGCGACATTCCGCCTCGGAAGGAACTACCCGAATCCGTTCAACGCCGCGACGTCGGTCTGGTTTGCTGCCAACGATTTCGGCCATTATACGGTCGATATTATCGATGTTACCGGTCGCGTGGTAAGCACGCTTATCGACCGCGATCTTCAGCCGGGTCGCGTCAGGCTGGTCTGGGACAGCTACTCCGACAGCGGATGGAACGTCCCGAGTGGGGTCTATTTCCTGCGTGCCCGCGACGACAACGGGAACTGGGCAACCAGAAAGATCACGCTTGTCAAGTAGTCTCTATACTAGAACATAGAATGGAAAAAAGCCGGTCTTTAAAAACCGGCTTTTTTCGTATATCCTTCCGTTGTGCACCGAAAACATAATAAAAGATGGTCTGCGTCTCAAACCGTATTTGGGGCGGTTGCGATGGCAAGAAAATTCCCGTGGCGCAAGGGCTTTATCTCTATAGCATTCAAAAGGATGGGGAGACTGTCCGCAACGGCGCGATAGCCGTGAGCAAATAGTGAAAAATATGGATTTGGACGGCTTGACATCCGCTTTTTCATCTCTATAATTATGAATAATTGGGGGTTGTTGTATTCCGACCGATATAAAAATCGTGTGATATTAAGCTGTTTTCAATAGCGAATCCTGCAAAATTGGCTAATGACGGAAAAATTTAGTTTTGCAGGGCATATGGGTTTTTTTTCAATAATTAAAAGGAGGAGTATGGCCGGAAAGCGAAAAATTGGTGGACGAGATGTTGATCGCTCACTGGACATTTACCTCAAAGAAATCGGAAAAACGCCACTGATCACGGCGGAGGATGAGGTCGAACTCGCGATACTGATCCATCGTGGCGACAATGAGGCCCTTGGAAAGCTCGTGAAGGCGAATCTCCGATTTGTCGTAAGTGTCGCGAAACAGTATCAGAACCAGGGCCTGTCCCTCGCCGATCTTATCAACGAAGGGAATATCGGTCTTATCAAAGCGGCGAAGCGTTTCGACGAGAAACGCGGTTTCAAGTTTATCTCGTATGCTGTTTGGTGGGTCAAACAGTCGGTCTTGCAGGCCCTCGCAGAACAGTCCCGAATCGTGAGGCTTCCACTTAACCGTGTCGGGGCGCTTCATAAGATCGGCAAGGCCCATTCCAAGCTCGAACAGAAATACGGTCGTTCCCCGAGCACAAGCGAGATCGCAGAGAAGCTCGAAATGGCTACAGAAGAGGTGTCGAATACCCTCCAGATATCCAATTCACACCTGTCTCTCGACGCACCATTCTCCGATGGCGATTCCAATTCACTCAAGGACATCCTGAAAGATGACATCTTGCCGTCTCCGGACAGGAGCTTGCTTCACACCTCGCTTTCAGGCGAGATTGAAAAGGTCCTATCCACGATTAACGAACGCGAAGCCGAGGTTATTTCTCTCTATTTCGGCCTTAATCGCGAGAGGCCGCTGACCCTCGAGGAGATTGGAGATCGCTTCAGCATCACCCGCGAGCGTGTCAGGCAGATCAAGGAAAAGGCGATCAGGCGGTTGCGTCATGTCACCCGGAGCAAGAATCTTAGGGCATTTATGTCCTGAATCTTCGCAAAATTCCTATTCTAAAAAGGGCATTCGATGAATGCCCTTTTTTTATCTCTAACGATTTCCAATGAGAAATTTTATTCGACTATTTCTCCTTTAAAGATATGTTAGATTATGCGGAAATGTGCGGTTAAGCAGGTTCTGCGATACTCGTCGATTAGAGTTTTTTCGATCCAATCCGTTCGATCGCAGCGAATGAAAATTTTATCGGCTGAGTGCAAATAATCTTTGCATTTTTATGTAAAATCTTTATGCTTTCGAAACTTGTTAAAGTAGTCCAATAATGAGATTTGAGATTTATTATCGGCAGCAAAATAAAACCTGAATATGACGGCAAAAAAAGGTGGGAAGAAGAGATTCTTCGCCCCTTTTTGTCAAAATCTTCCGAGAGAGAGAATTTAGTCGATTCCTCAGGGCACCCGGTGGAGCGGCTTTGCGTGCCGGACGATCCCGACGAGGAGTTCCTCGAAAAAATCGGTTTTCCGGGGGCGTATCCATTCACGCGGGGTGTTTATCCAACGATGTTCCGAGGCAGATTGTGGACGATGAGGCAGTATGCTGGTTTCGGGACGGCGGAAGAATCGAACGAACGGTATAAGTATCTGCTTTCTCAGGGACAGACCGGGCTTTCCATTGCGTTCGATCTTCCGACGCAGATCGGCTACGACTCCGATCATGCGATGAGCGAGGGCGAGGTCGGCAAGGTCGGCGTCGCGATCGATACGCTCGCCGATATGGAGACCCTGTTCGATGGGATCCCATTGGATAAGGTTTCGACATCGATGACGATCAACTCGACCGCTGCAATCCTCCTCGCGATGTCCATCGCCGTTGCGGAGAAACAGGGCGTCGATAAGGCCGTGCTTCGCGGCACAATCCAGAACGACATTTTGAAGGAATATATCGCTCGCGGGACTTATATCTTCCCGCCAAAGCCGTCGATGCGGATAATCACGAATATATTCGAGTATTGCACGGCGAATTTGCCGAGGTGGAATACCATCTCCGTCTCCGGGTATCATATCCGCGAGGCGGGCGCGACGGCCGTCCAGGAGGTCGCGTTCACTCTCGCCGATGGAATCGCATATTGCGATGCGGCTATCGAGGCCGGATTGGATATCGACAGCTTCGCCGGAAGGATCTCATTCTTTTTCAGCGCGCATAACGACCTTCTCGAAGAGGTATCGAAATTCCGCGCCGCAAGGCGGATGTGGGCGAAGATAATGAAGGAGCGTTTCGGCGCGAAGAAGCCAAAATCGACGATGCTTCGATTCCACACGCAGACTGCCGGTTCGACACTCACCGCGCAGCAACCGAATAACAACATCGTCCGCGTGGCGATCCAGACGCTGGCCGCCGTCTTCGGCGGGACGCAGAGCCTGCATACAAATTCGCGCGACGAGGCCCTTTCCCTTCCGACGGAGGAATCGGTTCGCATTGCCCTTCGGACGCAGCAGATCGTCGCCAACGAATCCGGTGTCGCAAACAGCGTCGATCCTTTTGGCGGTTCCTATTTTATCGAGGAAACCACCGACCGGATAGAGCGCGAGGCATTCGAGTATATCGAGAAAATCGACGCGATGGGGGGGATGACGAGCGCCATCGAGAAGGGGTTCGTCCAGATGGAGATACAGAGGAGCGCTTACGAATATCAAAAAGCCATCGAGGCCGAAAAGAGGATAATCGTCGGTTTGAATAAATTCCAGATCGATGAATCGCCGGTCGAGGACCTGCTTCGTGTGGACGAATCGATCGGTGTCCGGCAGCGCGAAAAGCTGTCGAGGGTCAAATCCGAGCGCGATAACGACAAGGTCCGCGAGCTTCTGGGCAATATCGAGTCCGTGGCGAGATCGGACAAAAACATTATGCCGCCTATCCTCTCTGCGGTGATGGAGTATGCGACTATCGGAGAGATCAGCGATGTTTTGCGCGGCGTTTTCGGCGAATATAGAGAGAACATTATAGTATAGCTATTGGAGGCGTTACGATAAAAAAAATCGACCATATCGGGATTGCTGTGGCGAGCCTCGATGAGGCAACGCCGGTTTTCCGCGATATATTGGGGTTGAAGCTCCTCGGCGTGGAGGATGTCCCGGACCAGATGGTGAAGGTAGCGAAGTTCGAGGTTGGCGATGTGAAAATCGAGCTAATCGAACCGACATCTGCGGATAGCCCGATCTCCAAATTCCTCGAGAAGCGGGGACAGGGGATTCACCATATTGCATATCGCACGGACGATATCGAAAAAACTATCGAAGAGATTACGGCTAACGGCGCGAGAATGATCGACGAATCGCCGAGAATCGGTGCCGGTGGCGTTAAGATAGCATTTGTTCATCCTAAATCGACCGCAAAGGTCCTTACCGAGATCTGCGAGGTATAAAATGAGCATCGAAGAAAAGATTATGAACCTCAAGAATCGCCGCGAGAACGCTCGAAAGGGCGGTGGCGAGAAGAGGGTCGAGAAGCAGCATTCACTTGGCAAATACACGGCTCGTGAAAGGGTCGAGAGGTTGCTCGACAAGGGAAGTTTCGAGGAATTCGATATGTTCGTCGAGCACAATTGCCATAACTTCGGAATCGATAAAAAGCATTTCCCCGGCGACGGCGTCGTTACAGGTTGCGGGACTATTAACGGCCGAATGGTTTTCGTCTTCTCGCATGACTTTACGGTCTTCGGCGGGTCGCTCTCGAAAACCTTCGCGGATAAGGTGCTGAAGGTTATGGATATGGCCGCGAAGGTCGGCGCACCGATTATCGGGATAAACGATTCCGGCGGCGCACGAATCCAGGAGGGCGTCGATTCACTTGCCGGATATGGCGATATCTTTCTAAAAAACGTCGTCTATTCCGGTGTTGTTCCGCAGATTTCGGCGATAATGGGACCATGTGCGGGCGGTGCGGTGTATTCGCCGGCGATCACGGATTTTATATTCATGGTCGAGGACACGAGCTATATGTTCGTGACCGGCCCGAAGGTCGTCAAAACCGTCACGAACGAAGATGTAACGGTAAACGAACTCGGTGGATGTAATACCCATAATACTCGCAGCGGCGTTTCACATTTTGCTTGTGAAAACGAGGATGCGCTTATCGAGGGGATTCGCCGGCTTTTCGATTTCATCCCACAAAACAATATGGAGCTTCCGCCCGATTTCCCGACGGACGACCCAAGCAATCGCGAGTGCTTCGATATAAACCGGATTATTCCCGATAATCCGAACAAGCCTTACGATGTTCTGGATATTATCCACGAGGTCGCTGACGATGGAGAATTCATGGAGGTGCAGCAGCTTTGGGCGACGAATATCGTCGTAGGGTTAGCGCATATGGGCGGTAGATCGGTCGGTATCGTTGCCAACCAGCCAAAGTGCCTCGCCGGTGTTCTGGATATCAACGCTTCGATCAAGGGCGCGCGTTTCGTGCGGTTCTGCGACTGTTTCAATATTCCGGTCGTGACGTTCGTCGATGTGCCGGGGTTCTTGCCCGGAACGATACAGGAGCACGGCGGGATTATAAAGCACGGCGCAAAATTACTTTACGCCTATGCCGAAGCGACGGTTCCGAAGATAACGATCGTCCTTCGGAAGGCTTACGGCGGCGCTTACGATGTGATGGGATCGAAGCATCTCGCTGCGGACGTCAATTATGCACTTCCGACGGCGGAGATCGCGGTGATGGGGCCAAAGGGTGCGGTGGAAATCGTATTCAACAGGGAGTTGAAGGAAGCTAGTGGCGCTGCCGCTAAAGCCGCAGAGCTCGAGAATGAATATCGCGAGACATTTGCAAATCCTTTCGTTGCGGCACAGAAGGGCTACATCGACGATGTCATAGAGCCACAGAAAACAAGATATCGCATTATCAAAGCCCTGGAAATGATGAAGGATAAAAAAGACAAATTACCGGCTAAAAAACATGGAAATATTCCGCTTTAAGGAGAAGAGATGAATCTTTTTCTCGTAGTAACATCCGAAGGCGGCAGTTTAACGGACATTTTACTTCTTTCGATAACGGGCATCATCGTCGTTATTCTCGGACTCGTTAGCCTATCCTTCGTTGTTTGGATGTTTAAACATATCTTCAAAACCAAACAGGATGTCCCCGTAGTCGTCAAAGAGCCAAAGAAGTCGGTCGAAAAAAAGGGCGACAAAAGCTTGTCCTTCAAGGCTTCGGAATTGGACGATGATCAGCTAACCGCTATTTTCACCGCACTTGCAATCGAGTCTAAGCTCTATCACGAGGATGAACCGCTCGAACCGACTTTTAATTATCAACCCCGAAATTTTAGTGGCTGGTCGATAGCCGGCATAACGAAGGATTAAGATCATGGGAGAATATATTTTCACAATCGGCGGCAAGGAGTTCAAGGTCGATGTCAAGGAGATGACCGGTCAACTCGCAACGGTTATGATCGATGGGAAAGAGGTAGTTGTCGATATAAAGCAGTTTGGGAAGAAGGAGATCGCTCCGGTTAGTCGCCATGTTGCGAGGAAATCCGTTCAGCCCGCACAAGTCGTAACGACCGTTGTGGCAGCACCTGTGACACCTACTACCGCTGAGTCCAATTCGGTTTCGGTTCGCGCACCTATTCCGGGTATTATCCTGAAGGTATTAATTGGAGATAAGGACAAGGTAGATAAGGGACAGGATATTATCCTGATGGAAGCCATGAAGATGGAGAATCGGATTCAGGCTTCGCATTCCGGGGTTATCGCTAAGATTAATGTAAAACAGGACGATGCCGTTCAACAGGACGACGTTCTTGTTGAAATCGAACCGTCTTAAGGGAGCTGGCAATGGAAACGCTACAGCTTTTCCTCAGAAGCACGGGCTTTTATAATGTAAGCATCCAGAATTTAGTGATGCTTATCGTGGGTTGTATCTTCATTTACCTCGCGATCAAAAAGGAATACGAGCCGCTTCTTCTTCTGCCGATAGGCTTTGGGATATTGATAGGAAACATTCCCTTACCTCCCGGCGCGATAATCGGAGTCTATGGAGAATCGCCGGAGATGAAATCGGTTTTCAACGTTCTTTATTACGGCGTGAAAACCGGCCTTTATCCCGCGCTGATCTTCCTCGGCATAGGTGCGATGACGGATTTTTCCACCCTGATATCCAATCCAAAGACGGTTGTTCTTGGAGCCGCCGCACAGGCGGGCGTGTTTTTCACGTTCTTTGTTGCGGTTGTCATATTCAAGTTCGATGTTGCTATCGGAGCGGCGATCGGCCTTATCGGCGGCGCGGACGGTCCGACGTCGATCTACATCGCCACGAAGCTCGCGCCCGAGTATCTCGCGCCGATCTCGATAGCGGCATATTCATATATGGCGCTTGTTCCCGTTATACAACCGCCGATTATGAGGCTTCTGACAACCAAAGAGGAGCGCCTCATACGGATGTCTCCTCCGAGGAAGGTTTCGAAGAAGGAAAAAATTGTTTTCCCTATAATCGCTTTTCTGATAAGCGCTTATATCGCGCCGGCGGCTTTGCCGCTGCTCGGTTTGCTCTTCGCGGGTAACCTTATGAAGGAGAGCGGCGTTACCGGGCGTCTCGCAAAAACCGCCAGCACCGCTATCGTGGATACCTTTACGATATTTATCGGAGTTTGCGTCGGAGCGAGCGCACAGGGCACGACCTTCCTGAACACCGATTCACTCAAGATATTCGGTCTTGGTGTCGTGGCTTTCGGGATAGCGACTGCGTGCGGCGTGATTTTTGCGAAGCTCATGAACCTTTTCCTCAAGGAGAAGATCAACCCGCTCATCGGTGCAGCCGGTGTATCGGCGGTGCCGGATGCGGCGCGCGTCGTTCAGATGGTCG
Source organism: uncultured bacterium (assembly GCA_964400105.1). Classification (GTDB taxonomy): domain Bacteria; phylum UBP14; class UBA6098; order UBA6098; family UBA6098; genus CAYNTG01. The sequence continues at coordinate 863 of CAYNTG010000035.1, read as the reverse complement.
GACGCCAGGAGGACCCGGACAACCATTTGCTAATGCACGCGATGGGTCCGAACGTCGCTGGAGTGATCGGAACCGCTATTGCGGCGGGAATTTTCCTCAGCCTATTCTCTTGATTTATTGAGAACATCGATTGGAAAAAAGATAATCCGGTTCGTCGAAGTCGATTCGACGAACCGGATTGCGCTTTCAGGGGAATTCGCGGGTGAACCTTCGGGCACGGTGTTCGTCGCGGAAATGCAGACCGGCGGCGTCGGTCGAAGGGGGCGGTTGTGGGCATCGCCGAAGGGCGGATTATACATGTCGATTTTACTCGATGGTTCGGCGGAGCTATTCGATTTTCAGAAGGCGGCTATCGTTTGCGGTTATTCCGTTCTTCAGACGGCGCTCGAATACTCTCCAGATACAGAATTCCGCATAAAATGGCCGAACGATGTCTATGCCGACGGAAGAAAGATATGCGGTATTTTGGCGCAGTCGATATCGAGTGGGAGCTATCATCGTGGCGCGATCGGGATCGGCGTGAATCTGAATTTGCCTGTCGAAGGCATCCCGGAGGAAATTCGCGGAAAGGCGGTTTGCCTCGGCGAATTGATCGGCAAAGAAATTTCTATTCGCGATTTCGAGGGAAGGCTTTTGAAAAGGATCGACGGAAACATTCAGAAAAGCTTGTCGTCCGATTTTGAGAGGTTGCTGCCCTCGATAAATAAAAACCTTTATGGGCAAGGCCGAATGATCGAGATCGATGTCGCGGGAAAGAGGGGGATTTACATCATCATCGGGATAAATCCGGATTGCAGCCTTCGTGTTTTCGACGATGAGAACGGCAAATTCGACATCTCGCTTGCGGAAATTTTATAATATCG
>CAYNTG010000034.1:13277-21065 GCA_964400105.1 uncultured bacterium | reverse complement strand
CCCGGTGTGGGCGACACGGTTTGGGCATCTATCGGCCAGCCGATTATCGGTTGCGGAATTGCGACGACGACCTCGATGTGCGCGGGGTATCTCTGCCTTTTCGAGGGATCGTGCGTAAAGATCGACGAGGACCCCGGCGAGGACGGCGACGAAACTAAGCGCCCGTTCGTTTTCGGGATAAACTCGACGATGCCGAACCCGTTCAACCCGACATGCGCGATAGAGTTCGAGATCGAATCGGATGCACCGGTGACGTTCGAGTTCTTCGACATCCTCGGAAGGGCTGTCGATACACAGATCGATAACGAGCAGATGACGCCGGGGCGATACAAACTCACATGGGGCGGCGATCTGCCGTCCGGGACGTATTTCGCGCGGTTATCATCCGGCAACAAATCGACGGTAAAGAAGATCGTGTATCTGAAATAATCGTAATCTAATGAAAGGTTGCCCCCATCGGTTTGGGTTTTATAGATTATAATTGATAAAACCAAACCACGGCGCCAGATCATCCGGCAAACCAAAGGGGGCAACCGATATGGAATATATTGGAATCGACATTCATCGCAAGTTTTCCGAGGTAAATGTTATGGACAAATCGGGAAAGTAGATCGTGCGCAAAATCGCAATCTGCGGGAAGTTTCATTTCGGAAACTCCAGCAATTTAAGGGCTGAGTTTCCGAAACTTCCCTCAAAGCATTGCGATATCTGTTAGGCGCGAATAGATAGTTGGTTATCTTAAACCTAAAAAAAGGAAAAAACACCTTGTAAAACGGCAACCTTTCATAGATAGGGGGAGGGTTTCGCGCCGTCCCGTTCGTTATTGTCAGCAACATCGTCGCGGGCGGGCGTGAAACCCGCCCCTTGTCCGTTAAGGACCTCCCGTAGATTTGTCCCCTTCCACCGATAATCTCCAACCAAACACTATAGTATCTCGGGCCGCAAAGCCCGTCCCAAGACCTGCAGGGCAATTACAAGGCTGTGCTGGCGGAGACCTCCCGCACAAAAACAAAAGTAGATAAAATGCGCGCACACATCGGAATCGACATCGCCAAAAAACCTACGCCATCGCGGTAAAAATCGGCGAAGCCGGCGGGCATTTTCGACCGAGAGTAATTCTTGTTTTCTATATAATCGGCGACCTCGAATATTCCTTTGGCTTGACATAGGCTGCGGAAAACGTGATATTCCATAAAATTTCGCGGAGTATTATGCTTTTTAATTCGTTAGACTTTTTAATATTCTTCCCGGTCGTCGCAATCTTCTTTTTTGCGGTGCCGCATCGCTTCCGGTGGATTCTGCTTCTCGTCGCGAGCTATTATTTCTACATGTCGTGGAATCCGTTCTATATCGTCCTTCTGATTTTCTCGACGGCGGTCTCGTATTTCTCGGCGATAGCGATGTCCCGCACGACTTTTTCGCATCGAAAGAAGATGTATTTCGCGGCCAGCGTTCTTTGCAGTCTCGGGCTTCTATTCGCTTTCAAATATTACAATTTTTTCAATAACGATGTTCTTCGGCGGTTCATGGGATTTTCGCTTCCGAAAAGCAATCTCCTTTTGCCGGTGGGAATATCGTTTTTCACGTTCCAGACGCTCAGCTACACAATCGATGTCTTTCGCGGAGCGAGGAAGCCGGAGCGGCATTTCGGAATTTACGCTCTATATGTCTCCTTTTTCCCGCAACTCGTGGCTGGCCCTATCGAGCGCTCGACGAGGCTTTTGCCGCAGTTTTATGAACGGGTGAAATTCGATTCGGCGAGGGTAACGAGCGGCCTTCGCCTGATGCTTTGGGGACTTTTCCAAAAGGTCGTTATCGCGGATCGATTGGCTTCATTTGTCGATGCCGTATATCGAGACCCGCGCGGTTGGCCGGGGATTTCCCTGACTTTAGCGACCGTGTTGTTCGGGTTCCAGATTTATTGCGATTTTGCGGCGTATTCCGAAATGGCTATCGGCGCGGCGAGGATTTTGGGTTACGATTTGATGCAGAATTTTAAGCGGCCGTATCTTGCGCGGTCGTTGTCGGAGTTTTGGCAGAGATGGCACATCTCGCTTTCGACATGGCTTAGAGATTACCTTTTCCTGCCGATAGCTTTTTGGGTGGCAAAACATGTCGGGCCACGCAGGCCGATGCGTTTCGGTGCCGATGTTTGGGCGTATTTTATCGGCATCTCCATCACGATGTTTCTCGGAGGGCTGTGGCACGGTGCGAGTTGGAACTTCGCGATCTGGGGGATTTTGCACGGTTCATATCTCGTTTTCGGGCGCGCCACATCGAAGGTGCGCAAACGTATATATAGGAAGCTCCATATCCGAAAGAAATCGCCGATACGAAAGTTCCTCGGCGTATCCGTGACGTTCGCTCTTGTCCAGTTCGCGTGGATTTTCTTCCGCGCCGAGAATCTGGACGACGCGGTTTATATCGTGAAGCGGCTTTTCGTCGGATGGGGCGCGGCTTTCGCGTCGGCGGATTTTTTCGAAAAGTTCATTTTATTCGGAAAACACGACTATGAATTTGCCGTCGCCATGGTTTCGCTCGCGATTCTCGGTCTCGGCCGTGCAATCGAAGAAATTCACGGCGATGGCGCTTTTCTTCGCGCCAAGAATCCTGTTGTGCGATGGTCGTTGTATCTTATTTTATTGCTCGGTATCGTATTGTTTAAATATACTACCGATAAACCTTTTATTTATTTTCAATTTTGATGAACGAGTATTTTAAATTTGCAAGGAAATTAGCCCTGTTTGCGGCGCTCTTCGCGGTTGCGATGGCGATTGTCGTTCACATGCCGACGAGTTATTCTCATCCGCTTTCGGCGATTATCGACAAGCACCGGTTATTGCAACATGCCGATTCGCCGAAGATCGTTTTGATTGGCGGTAGCGGAATTTATTTCGGCCTCGATTCGCAGAGTTTATCGGAGGAGTTCGGCTGCGATGTCGTGAACATGGGCCTTTTCGCGGGATTTGGACTTCGCTTTCTTTTCGAGACCTGCGAAGATGAAATCGATTCGGGCGATGTGGTCGTCATTATTCCCGAATATGACATGTTCGACGAGGCTTCGCTTGGGAAAATCGAGTCCGCCGCGCGGCTCTGGTTAATACCGATTTCGCCGTTGCTATATTTTCGACATCTGGATAGTGCAGGCGATTTCGTCTTCGATATATCGAAGCTGATTTTTTATAAGCGATCGACCTTTTTAAAAAACCTGATCCACCTGAAATTCGATGTTCTCTTCAAAAACGGGTTAAAGGATTTTTACGAGAAAAATAACGAATTCGGCGATGCGGTTGTCGATCCGTTCGAGAGGCTTGCGCCGGAGGATTTGGAGGGTTACGGCAGGCGGCTTGTTTTCGAATTGGATGAAGATTCATGGTCATTTTTCAGCGATTTTATTAATGAGATAAATTCGCGGGGAGCTACCGCGATTCTTATATATCAAGCCTTTCCGACCGATGAATACGAATCTAACTGCGGGGCTATCGATATGCTCGACCGAAGGCTTTCGGAAATCGAGGGCCTGATCGTTCCTTCGCCGCCATCGAGATATGTTTTTCCATATAAACGATTTACGAATACGGTTAATCATCTCGATTCTGAAGGCCTGGTCGTGCGCACCGCGCTTGTTGTCGACGATCTTTCTGAGATTATCGGGCGAAAATAGAGTTAAAAAGTGCTTTGAGCGTGCCGCGGGCGGGTCTCAGACCCGCCCCTACAGAATTGTTCGCGGGAATCTCCGCAACCAACCGCGCAAACGGTCGCCCCATTCTTCATTCTTCGGCAGTGTGGCGCGTGGTTCCTATTATACCATGTTCTATTACCTATATTATTGGGAGGGTCCCGGACCATCCCGATAATATTCCCTACTTCACGTCTTTGATAACCTTCGTTATTGCGGCGAGTGTTCCGCCGATGTCCGCCATATTCGACGGGATAATCATCGTGTTGTTCACCTTCGCGAGATTGCCGAACTCGGAAATCCACTGCTCGGCGATACGCAGGTTCACGGCGTTTTTCCCGCCCGGTTCTTCGATAGCCGATGCGATAGAACGGATACCTGCGGCGGTTGCCGTCGCGACTCTCTCGATCTGTTGAGCCTTACCCTCGGCCTCGTTGATCCTCTTCGTTTTTTCGCCCTCGGACACCGAGACCATCTGCTGGCGTTCGCCCTCAGCACGGTTTATCCTCGATTGGCGTTCGCCCTCGGAATGAGCTATTTCGGCGCGCTTTTCGCGCTCGGCACGCATCTGCTTTTCCATCGCCTCCTGAACGGAAGACGGCGGCGTGATATTCTTGATCTCGTAGCGCGTAACCTTTATTCCCCAAGGGTCGGAAGCTGAATCCACTGCCTGAACAACGTTTCCGTTGATCGATTCCCTTTCGACGAAAGTCCTGTCGAGTTCGATCTTGCCGATCTCGCTACGCATAGTCGTCATTGCGATCTGCGTAGTCGCAAATGTGAAATTATGTATGCCGTATGCCGCTTTCACGGGGTCCATCACGCGAAGATAAAGAATTCCATCGACCTCGACGGAGACGTTATCCTTTGTGATACAAACCTGCGGTGGGACATCGATAGCGACCTCTTTCAGGCTCAGTTTATACGACACCTTATCGAGAAACGGGATTAGGATATGGAATCCGGCTTCGAGTGTTTTCGAATACTTGCCGAGCCGCTCTACGACAAAAGCCATTTTCTGCGGAACTATTTTCGCGGTTTTCGAAAGAACGATAATCACGAAAACAACGAGAATTCCAACAACAACTGCACCACTCATTATGAATCTCCTTTTTATTGGGTTGTTTTTACATTAAAAGTTATATTATCTTTGCTGGTAATTTCGGCCATTGTTCCCGGTTCGATAGTTTCGTCGGAGTTGGCATTCCAAAGCGTGCCTTCGAACTCAATTTTCCCATCGACCGAGTTCGGCTCGATCCGTTTCACGACTTTCACGCGCTTTCCGATAAACTCCTCCTCGGTGATCTTATACTTCCCCTCGTTGGAAACATCGCCTTTGAGGTATTTGCTGAAATACCTTCGCAAAGCAATCAGAAGAACAACAGAAGACACGGAGAAAAAGATCAGTTGCGCGATCGTCGAGTCCAATACACCCACCCATATTAATACTGCGGTGAGCACCGCGCCTACTCCGAAAAAGAACAGGATAAATCCGGGCAACAAGAATTCGATAAACAGAAGCGCTATTCCGATTATGAACCACATTAGACCGGGGGAGATTATATCGCCCATTGTTAAAGCTCCTTTGTGTTATTTTTTAGTTGTAATCAACATTTACGAGGTATTGAGTTTATCTTATACTTGCTTAAGATAGTTCAATAATTCCCTCGGTCAACAGGAAACGAATCTTTTTCTGTTCTTTTATAAAAAATCACCCCTTATAAAATAGAGGATTACCTTTACCCGACAGCGATTTGAGAAATACCGATTGTATAGCGATGAAAAATACCCATCTTGGGCTAAATGTCGCGCAACGATAACCACATACTTGCTAATCCCGACCTCGGCAAACTGCTAACCAAACTTTCCGTGCCGGCAATTATCGCTATGTTAGTGATGTCCACGTTCAATGTTGTAGATACGATCTTCGTCGGTCATAGCGTCGGCACGCTCGGAATCGCGGGCGTGGCAATCGTTTTCCCATTTCAAATAATTGTGCTGGCTTTCGGCCAACTTATTGGAATGGGTTCGGCCTCGATAATCTCTCGTGCGCTCGGTGCCGGCGATATGAACAAGGCAAATCGAACCCTCGGCAATCTCATGTCGATGGTTGTTTTTCTATCTATAGCAATAACGATTCTCGGTGAGATATTCATTGACGATCTTCTTCGCATTTTGGGCGCAACGGCAAATATTTTGCCCTATGCGCACGACTATCTCAGGATCATTCTCATTGGCACGATTTTCCGATTTATGCTAATTTCCAGCAACAATGTAATCCGGTCGGTGGGACGCGCAAAGAGTTCGATGGTGCTTATCGTGACCACCGCGATCATCAACACGATCCTCGATCCCATCTTTATTTTCGTTTTGGATATGGGCATCCGCGGCGCGGCGATAGCGACGATAATTGCACAGGGAATCGGAGCGTTCTATGCGCTATATTTTTTCAGTTCGGACAAAAGCGTTTTAAAGGTAAAATTTGGCGATTTCGTTCCGCATTTTCAAATCTTGCGGGAAACAATCGCCGTCGGGATGGCCTCGCTGGCGCGGAATATTTCTTCGAGCGTCCTGGTCATTATAATGAACAATAAGCTCGCGCAATACGGCGGAGATATAGCTATTGCAACGCTCGGCGTAGTTCACCGATTGACTTTTCTCGCATTTACTCCGTTCATAGGTATCGCGCAGGCTTTCCAACCAATAGCGGGATTCAATTACGGTGCCGGGAAATATAGCAATGTAAAAAAGCTGCTAAAACTCGCAATAAAAAGATCGATAATAATTGGGTCCATAGCTTTTGTTGTATTGATGTTTATCCCCGGTTTATTGATCAGCTTATTTTCGAGCGACCCGGAACTTATTCGGATGGCCAAACCGGCGCTTCGGGTCTCGGTTTTACTGTTTCCAATTATTGGATTCCAAGTAATCGGGGCTATAATGTTCCAGGCGCTGGGACATTCGGTGAGGGCTTTCATCTTAACGGCTTCGAGGCAGCTTCTTTTCCTGATCCCGTTAGTCCTCATTCTTCCGGGTTACTTCGGATGGATCGGCGTTTTCTACTCGATGCCAATTGCGGATTTGCTGGCGACAGTCATAACGTTTCTATTTGTCGTTAACGCAATGAAACGGTTGCCCACAGACAGAGTCCCCGAAGCGGTATTCGATTAGATGACGAGTATCGACGGTTCGAGGGATATTTAAAGCTTAATTTTCATACTAGGGGAGAGGGGTCGCGTAGGTAGGATAGATTAAGGAGGGCTATATCGGTAGCAACATGTGTTGCTCCGGTCGAAATGGGCTTTCGCCCTATTTTCTAATTTTTCTCATGAAAGCTGGAATCTCGTAATCATCCAGCGCAAAAAAACTAATCTTTGGACGCTCTTCGATAATCACAGACGCCGAATCGACCTCCATTCCTTTTTCATTAGTAATTTTTATATCCCCTAATTCCTGCTTTGGCTCGAAATCGTCAAACTTCGGAGGCGTATATGTCGGTGCCACTTTAGGTATCGAATTATCCTTCTCCAAAGTCGGCACATTAGTGGAAAAAATATCACCGGCCGGTTTGCTCGCACGCGAGGTATCGAAAACGCGATTCCTTCGATTGGAACGGGTGAATCCCGCTGCTATAACCGTCACGCGCATTTCGTCGGCGATTTCCTCATCGACGACGGCGCCAAAAATAATATTTGCGTCGTTACCTGCGGCTTCTGAAATCAATGTCGAGGCCTCATTGATCTCGGAAAGCGAGATATCCGCGCTTCCCGTGATATTTGATCAACACGCCCTTAGCGCCCTCGATGGACATATCCTCGAGAAAACTGCTGGAGATTGCGCCTTTTGCCGCTTCCAGCGCGCGATTTTCGACTGGATGAACGAGGGAGCGTCGCACCCTTCGCGGGTCCGTGGATTGAAACAAATGATAATGGGTTGCATTGCAATAAGTGGGTCTTGGAAGAGGCTTAACGGATTGCAATGCAACCGAGGATGTTATTTTGCGTTTAGGTGATTTTCTTGTTCATTGATTTTTGGGGTAAAAGCCCGTGGTTGAGCCGGGGCGGAGGGCTATCGGTTTCCGGCGGAGGAACTCGAAGCGGCATGGCCGC
>CAYNTG010000034.1:9712-13177 GCA_964400105.1 uncultured bacterium | reverse complement strand
CTCCGGCGGAGGGATTCGAACCCCCGACAAGGTGGTTAACAGCCACCTGCTCTACCAGCTGAGCTACGCCGGATTGTTTATTAAGTATGTAGGATTGGAAAATATATATCCTATGCCGAACTGTCAAGCCGAAAAATAACCGTGCAATCGGTTTCACCGAAGTTACGACGTTAAAAATATTTGCAATCCGATGCTTGAGAATTATAATTAATTGAAATAATCGAGGAGTAGCCAGTGCGAAAATTTGCATTTATCACGCTAATCGTTGCCTTATTTGGATCGACGTTCGCTATCGATGTCGATGCCGGATTGATCGAGAGGTTAAAATCGTCGTCGGAAAACGATTTCCTGCCCGTGCTTATCGCGGTCGAAAGGCCGGGGAAGGCGAGCATCGTTCGAGCTGCGCGAACGATGCCGACCGGGCAACGACGTGAATTCGCCGTCGAAGCACTGAAACAGCTATCCTCCGAAATGCAGGCCCCCGTGCTCGACGAGCTTAACCGGCTCGCTTTTGCGGGAAGCGTCCGGGATATAAAAGCCTTTTGGATCGGCGGATCGATAGCGTTCGAGATACGCGCGTGCGATTTCGAGATGCTGAAATCTATCGATGGTATAAAAATTATTCTCGACGATTCGCCTCAAAAAATAGTTGAAACAATTGCTAATGATATCTGGCGAACGCGCCCGATGGCGCCTTCCGACGCGATGGCCGTCTCAACCGCGATGCAGCAGGTAAATGCCGACGATGCATGGGCAGCGGGAATTACCGGCGATGGAGTAATTATCGCGATACTCGATTCCGGCGTGCGATATACGCATTACGCTCTCACAACCCATATGTGGACCAACGACGGCGAGATAGCCGGAAACGGCGTGGACGACGATTTTAACGGTTTCATCGATGACTATTACGGATATGATTTTTCAAATTCCGACGGTGATCCAATAGACGACTACGGCCACGGAACTAATTGCGCAGGCCTCGCTACCGGTGACGGCGCCGGAGGCGATGATCAGGTCGGAGTTGCACCGGATGCCCTGATTATGGCGATCAAGGTGATTAATTCCAGCGGAAGCGGCATGCCCTCGGAGGTAAGTTACGGCGTGCAATACGCGATAGACATGGGCGCGCACGTCCTCTCGATCTCGCTCGGCTGGGAAGACCCCGACGATGTTATCAAGGATTATTATCGATGGGTTTTCGAAGAAGCCCTCGCAGTGGGCGTTATCGCCGCGACATCTGCCGGCAACGGCAACAGCTCCGGCTATCCAGAAGACCATTATTCAGTTCCGCACGATATAAGCGCCCCTGCGGATGGACCTTCACCTTCCCAATCAGGCGCGAGCTCCAATACCGCAATCGTCGCCGTCGGCGCGACAGATTGGTCGCTTAATATAGCGGACTTTTCATCTTATGGTCCAACCGTATGGAACACCAGCGATTACTCCGATTTCCCGTATCCTCCGGGATTGATGAAACCGGAGATAGTCGCACCGGGAAAATATGTCAGAACCACAACATATGACGGCGACGGCAGTTATACCAATTGGTTCAACGGAACGAGCGCGTCATGCCCGATAGTCGCCGGCGCGATGGCGCTGGTGCTGTCGAAGAATCCCTCGCTCTCGCCGGAGCAGGTCGATTCGCTGCTTCAGGTCTCCGCCACCGATATGGGCGAGGCGGGGCACGACAACTATTTCGGCGCGGGGCTTTTGAACTGCGACGAACTTATCGATAACACGCCATTGCCGGCATTTCCGATTCTTTCCATAGAGAGCGACGAGATCGACGACTCGGTGACCGGCAACGGCTCCGGTGTTTTCGACGGTGGCGAGACGGTGCGGCTCATTATCGAGGTTTATAATCGCGGCGCGGCGGCCACGAGCGTCACCGCGACAGCCGCCATCACCGCCGATCCGTATATCTCGGTCGTCGATGGAAGCTCCGCCCTCGGCTCGATCTCGACGGGGGCCACCGTCGATAACAGTGGCGACCCATTCACACTGACCGCCGCGATAGGAACTCCGTCGGCATATACCGCCGATGTCGCGATCACGATAACCGCCAGCGCAACGACCTCTGTCGAGACAGTTACCGTGAACACGGGCGTCTATCCCCGCAACTACGCAAACCACAACACTCCGACGCTGAATACAACCGTTACGAACTTCGGCGAGTTTGGATTTTACGATCCGACAGCTTCCGGCATCTCGCTAATCGGCCAGGGGTTCGCGTTCGGCGACACCAACACCCTTTACGGCGGCGGCTTCTTACTCGGCACTGCCTATGATAATGTTTTCACCGGCGAAAACGGCGCGGCGAGCGAGTTTCTGCCGGTTATGCCGCTCGTCGTCGAGGCGACATCCGCCGATACGAGCTATTATACAGCTTACGGCGCGCCCGGAACGGGCATCCTGATCTCGCAAAAAAGCACGACGTTCAACTCCGCACCCAACGAGGATTTTATCATCCTGCGAAGCATCACCAGAAACCGTAGCACCGTAGCATATCCATCGCTTTATATAGGCTTCTATCTCGATTTCGATATTCATTCTACCAGCGACGGCACGACGGTCACGTGGTTCGACAGGGCAACTTTCGACTTAGCCAACGAATGGGTCTATATGTGGGACGAGGCCGCGACGCCGCGATTCGACGGCTATGTCGGTATCGTCGGTCTGTCGGGGATTTCGCACGGAAGTGTCGTCGATAACAGCACATATGTTTATCCAGAGGGAATGGGCTGGGACGATACGGTGAAATATGATTTCATGTCAGGCGTATTTTCCGCGTCGGACGGTTCTCCGGCGGCGGACTGGTCGGTGATCCTCTCGGAGGGGCCGTTTCCGTTGTCGCCTGGCGAGGACTTCATCTGGGCGGTTGCAGTCGTTGCGGGAGACGACCTCACCGATTGGCAAAACAACGCGGATGCGGCCATATCGCAATATTCGACGATGTCGATAGACGAGACCACACTTCCGACGACTACTGAGATAAAGGTCTCCCCGAATCCATTCAACGCAACTTGCCGAATTGTATTGCCGGATGGAATAGATGAATTAAAAATTTTCGACCTAAATGGAAATCAGGTCGATAGAATATCCACAAAAGAAAGCTTCGTCGTTTGGGATGGACGTTCGACATCCGGCGATAGGCTTCCAGCCGGCGTGTATCTCATCCGCGCAGGAAATGGAATTTTCTGCGCCAAGGCCGTTCTTCTGAAATAGTCGGTGCAAGATCGGCAATTATCGATATTCACCGTTCGCCGCTCTAATAATTTTATGAAGAGGGACGGCTGGCGCGGGTGATGGGATTGGTGTTGTGGGGATTTTTGCGGCCGTAATTATTATATTCAATATTCCTTAATGGCCGTAGCAAAAATCGTGACAGCCGGACGGCAGGGCCGGTGGGCAATGCAAAATGACGATACCGACCCGACGATCACGCCTAAACGAAACGCTGTT
>CAYNTG010000034.1:2258-9612 GCA_964400105.1 uncultured bacterium | reverse complement strand
TCCGGGTCTGGAATGACGTCGGGTGAAAAAACGCTTCTATTTCAAATAAATAATTCTAAATAGATTCATGTTTAAGAATTTCACCCAACGAACGCCCCGTGATATATTCGTGAAGGATGTCGCGCTTGCCGTTCAAAATGAGCGCAAAGCTGTATCCATAGCGTTCGAGTATGGATCTATCGTCGATGTTGTGGACGACCAGCTGAACGCTCTTCTCGAACTGCTTATGTTCTTTGGAAACCCTATATGCCGTCGCAACATGGACGGGACAATGCGAGCTGTAGAACAAATCGAGTCTCGGCTCGGCGCCCAACACCGGATTTCTCTCAATAATCCGAATCTCGATCGGCTCGTCGCCAAATCTGAGAGCCATAATATCGAGCTTGCTGTCGAATCGGTCTATTCTGGATATCTCCTCGAACCCGAACCGCTCGAGAAAGCTTCGATGATTCATCCATTGCTCGCTGGAGAGGGTTAGAATGCCGGATGTCTTCCCCTTTAAATCCTCGACGACACTTCCCAGAAGCTTTTCGCCGAGGAGCGGCGAAGCGGATTTTGGAACCATCCAGATACACGGCACATACCAACAGCCATCGCCGGAAATCTCGACAGGGCTGCTCGATAGGGGCAACGCCGTTATCTGTCCAACCACCTCGCCATAATCGATTGCGGTGTTGATTATTATTCCGGTGCGAAGGTTATTATAGACCCATTCGGTGCGTTTGCGGCACGCGCCCATAAGGAGATTCTTTGGGATAACATTCCCGCCGCAAACCGCGACCTTTTCCGGGAAATTTTCCGGTTTCGATCTGAATATCTTAGGAGGCATATTTATTTTATCGAAGGATTAATATTCTTTGATCATAATTATAATTGATGCCATTTCAATAAAATTCGATATATTACGCGTCTTATGATTACTTTTATTGCCACAATTATTGTTATCAGCGTGCTCGTTTTCGTTCACGAGTTCGGTCATTTTGCGATGGCCAAACTCGGTGGGGTTAGGGTCGAAAAATTCTCCATCGGATTCCCGCCCACGCTCTTTAAAAGAAAGATCGGCGAGACGATTTACGCTATCGGAGCGATACCGTTCGGCGGCTATGTCAAGCTCGCCGGCGAAAACTCCGAGAAAGATGGCAGCGAGCCGAAACCGCACGACCTAAATGCAAAACCGATCTGGATTCGAGCATCGATAATGGCCGCAGGACCGTTTATGAACATCGTGTTCGCACTGTTTTTGTTCTGGGTGGTGCTTGCATTCCACGGCGTCGGCGAGGTTTCCGGCGAGCCGATAGTCGGGGGTGTCGTTATCGATTCACCTGCGGACTCCGCAGGGATAATTGCCCTCGACCGGATGATCTCGCTCGACGGCGAACCTATCGATTCATGGGGCGACATGGCCGACTACGTTCACGCTCGTGCGGGAGAAACTCTCGATTTCGGGATCGTGCGCGGTGATTCCGAATTCGTTCTTGCGGTGGTTCCCGTCATGCACGAGGTCTCGACGGAAACAGGCCTCGCCTCGATCGGACTCGTGGGCATTCAACCGAATATCGAATTCGCTGCGGCAGGCATTTTAGCAGCCGTGCCGGGAAGCTTCACGATGATGTGGGAAATACTGGCCATGATGGGCGATTTTATCGGAAGGTTATTTTCGACTGGTATCCAGAAGGGCGATATCGGCGGGCCGCTGCTCATAGCAAAGATGGCAGGCATGAGCGCGCAGGCGGGATGGGCGTCGTTTTTGTTCTTTATGGCGGCACTTTCGGTAAATCTGGGTCTTATGAATCTGCTCCCATTCCCGGTGCTCGACGGTGGCCAATTGGCATTTCTTGCCGTGGAGGCTATACGGCGCAAACCGCTTTCGCTAAAGGTGCGCCTGGCGATCCAGCAGGTCGGAATGATCCTTATCCTCGCGCTTATGGTCTATGTAACATTTAACGACGTATCGCTCATTTTCGGAAACTGAAACTATAAGAAATCGACAAAATCACATCACCAGACCACAAAAGTTCCGAAATGCAAATAAATGATGTCCAAAAACAATTTTTTTTATGGGAGTTCACCGTGAAAAAATATTTGATTATTCCGGTCATTTTTGTTCTAATCGCGGGGCTTATCGCTGGAATCGCATGTTCCGATGATGAAGATGATAATGCCGAAGTGCCGTTTATGCCTGGTTCAGGAGTCCTGACCGTCGATCTCTCATTATTTACCTCACCGCCGACGTTGCGACCGGCCGAAACCTGCGCCGATTTCGATACCGCGAGGGTCATCGTAACTGTATGGAGCTACCTCACGACAACCTTCTTCGCCATGCCGAGGATAGCCTTCTTTCTCGCTATCGTCCAACCCGCAGAATATGCAGGCGATTTGACATGGGAATGGAATTTCAACTTCGATGGTAATACCAGTATTCATATGACGGCACAGGCTGTTTCCGGGGATAGCGTTGAATGGAAGATGTTCGTCAGCGATATCGAGGATGGATGGGATCATTTTCTCTGGTATTCGGGGAAATGCGATTTTGAGGCAACAGGTGGCTGGTGGGAGTTCCACGATCCCGATCTCCCTGCCGATTCCAACGATGTCCTTTGGACCGGATGGGAGAAAAACGAGTCCGATACGACAGGGAAACTTACACTGATAAACACGAACGAATTCAACGATGGATACGGCGATACGCTTTATTATGAACTCGACGGCACCACAGCCTTTGCATGGATTCGCGATATAGATTCCTCGCGGTTCGGAAGATGGGAATTCACATGGGATATCGAGGATTATTACGGTATGATCACCTATCCAGAAGGACATTCACGATGCTGGGACACGTCTCTCGAATGCACCGATTGCGATAGCATTCCACTGAAATAGACCGACTCCGATATCGAAAAAAAAGCCCGGCTTTTCGCCGGGTTTTTTTTGTATCGGAAAATAGATGTCCCGAATCGCTAACGCGAGCCTGTCGGTCGCGTCAATAGCTAATCGATATCGGTGTCGTGCTTCTCTTCTATGGTCCCCATCGGAGAATATTCGAACGAGTTGACATGGGCCTCTAAATGCGAGCGCTCGTTTTCCTCGGCAAAACGGATAAAGCTCTCTCGAAGGCGTTCCCAAAATGTGTTATCCCGTGGGCAACCGATCTTATCGAGGACAATCTCGATATCGTCGAAACTCGTTTGTTCGAGATCATAGACCACATAGAGCTTGCCCTTGTCCTCGTCGAGCTTCGCCGAGATGATTCCCGGCGTCTTTTGCAACATCACCGGAATGTTGAAATTATCGGAATTCAGCCGGGTGAAATTGTGGACGCCGATTGTCCTCGATTTGATAATATATTTGTGGCTACGACCCTCAGAAGTCAATTATTTCTCCTCATCGCCTTGAAGCTCTTTGGGCGCCCACTTTTCGATCAGAACCCGAAGGGCTTTTTCGTGTTTCGAGGCGGTCGTGCCGGCATCGAGCAAGGCCTCTTTAAGCTCCGGTTCCTCGGCTCCGTCGGCCATCGAGATGTTATCTTTGGCGTAGATACCAAGCCGGTTCATCGCATAGACCGCCATGAACGGATCGCCCTTAATCGCTTTTTTTATGGGCTTGAGTGCGATATCGCTCTCCTTGGCGACATCTTCGAGCGCATCAAATTCGACCTCATCGGCCCCCTCGACGTCGAAGAGCGGCTCTACGGCCTCGAGCAATGGCAACGCCGCTTCATAAATCTCGATGGCGACGCCCTCATCTGCGGAAAACGGCTCGACCTGCTGCGCGAAAAGTGTGATTGTGAAAACCAACGACACCAGTAAAATCACATACTTTGACATATCTCCTCCTTAAGAATACAATTAAATTATCTATGCTAATCGTTCGAGAGGTTCTCGAACGCATTTTCGTATTGCTCGATCTGCTCGTAACGGTTTATTCCAGCCGTTTCAAGCGGATTTTCAGCCGCGACCGCCGCGACCTTTTTGCCCTTATTTTTGAAAACTGTGAATATGTCGGTGAGGTAAAACTCGCCCTGCACATTGTCCGTCCCGATGGAACCGAGCGCCGACCACAGCTCTCTGGAATCGAAAACATAGATGCCGCCGTTGACCTCACGGATCGCCCTTATCGACACGTCAGCATCCGCGAACTCGACGATGCGGTCGAGATTGCCCTCACCGTCCCGGACGATGCGTCCGTATTCCTTCGGATCGTCGTGAATTGCCGTAAGCACCGTCGCTACGGCATCCGCTTCGCGATGTAAATCGACCAATCCCTTAAGTGTCTGCGTTGTAACGAATGGTGTATCGCCACACAGAACGAGGATTTCACCCTCGAAACCGTCGAACGGCGACGCGGCGCATTTCACCGCGTCGGCGGTGCCGCGCTGTTCGCTCTGGACACAGAACACGACTCGCGCGCCTTTGAGGTGCGCGATCACCTGCTCCATACGGTCTCCGACGACGACCACGATTTTCACAGGATCGAGTCCCCGTGCGGCCTCGATAACGCTATCGATCATCGGCCTTCCGACAACCTCTATGAGGACCTTCGCCCGGTCGCTTTTCATCCGCTTCCCCTCGCCCGCCGCGAGGATAACGATTCCCAACATCATGTGTTCCCACTCACAATTCTATTGTCGCCGTCCAATTTAAGCATTTTCGGCGGCTTCACCTCTTCGTCCGAACCGATCGAATATGCAAGAACCATAATCCTATCACCCGACATCCCACGTCTTGCAGCCGGTCCGTTCAAAAGGATCTCGCCGGACCCGCGTTCGCCCGCGATTATATAGGTGTCGAGACGCTCGCCGTTATTCATGTTCACGATTTGCACGCGCTCGCCGGGAAGCATATCGGCGGCCTCAATTATGTCGGAGGGTATCGTTATGCTTCCCTCGTATTCGAGTTCCACTCCGGTGATAGTCGCTTTCGATATTTTCGAGCGACACCATATTCTAAACATTATTCCCCCTGTTTAAGATAGCTTCTAAAAAGATCGGCTCTGTTCGAGTCCGCCAAAATACCATCTCCGCCACCGGTCAACCGGGCGAGGTGGATTGATTGTCCGACAAAATATAACTCCGTGGCCGACATAATGTCAATAGTATCTCCGATAATTTTTTCAGCGGCTCCCAATCGAAGGGCATTGGCAAGTGCATAGCCCTCCTTCTTTGCGATCATTTTTGCGTGTGTCAAAACCCCTATTCCGCGCATGATCTTATCCTCGATCTGAAACCGCGCCTTCGAGACAAGCTCCGCACGCGCTTCGTATTCCATCTCGACTATCTCGTCGAGCATATCCTGTGCCGCAGCGAGAACCTCCTCCTCATCGACGCCGAGACTGTGCGCCGTATGGACGATAAAAACATGTCCTTCCGTGCTCATAGACTCATCCTGCAATGGTTGAAGAACGGTGCCGGCCTTTGATAACTTATCGCGAAGTTTAAAAAAACCGTTCGAGAAGATCACTCCCGGAATATGGACGTAAAACCGCAAAACCAAAGCGGTTCCGCATTCCGTCGGCCTCGAAGTGAGAAAACCGAATCGCTCGGAATATGCGAACGGAAGGCTTTTTTCGAACCTCTCTTCCATAAGGCGGGCGTTACGGTAACATGCCTCGATGTCGCTGCCACCCTTTGCCACCCGGAATCTTAAATGGTCGATGATGTTGAGGCAAACCCATCTACTCTCGTCCTCGGAAAGAAAAAGCGCAGATCCTTTATTATATCTCTGAATCTCGTGTGGTGCGCTAAATCGCTCTATCAAAAAACCGAGATCCTCATTTCGCAGAACGTCCGTTTCCCAGAGCTTAAAATCGTAGAGGGGGTCTTTTAAAGAGGTTATGAGGTGGTGGCGAAGATTCTTTAGCTCCATATCATCGAGCCGGGAAGGAAAGTTTTTGCCGACCACATTGCGCACATATAGGGCCTCCGACCCAAGCACGACCTCGAAATTTTCGCCGCCCATTGAAAGCCATTCCGGCAATTTCGGCGGATAAACGCTCTCGATCAATTGACACCCTTCTCGATCTGGTAAATTTCGTCGCGTAAATCGGCCGCTTTCTCGAAATCCTCCGACTGAACGGCCTCCGAGAGCTTCCACCTGAGCTGTGCCAGGTCGAGATCGCGTTCCTTGCCAGGCCCTCTTCCTCGATGATATGTGGCCGAATGGATGCCCTTGAGGATATCTCCGATAAATCTATCGAATGTTTCGTAACACTTAGGGCAGCCGAAAAGACCAGTTTTCAAAAACTGTGAAAATTCGAGATGACATCCGCTGCAGATAATATCACGGCGCTCTGTGGTGATCTTCGGTGCGCTCGATAGATTCCTTCGAGTGTATTTTAATTGCTCCGTAAAACCAGCTTTTCGGGCACAATCCGCGCAAAGATGACGCACGATTTTCCTGCCTCTTATCACGATAACGCAGCGAATCTCGGCCTGTTTATCTTTGCATATATAACATTTTTCCACAGCTTAAATCTCCCGGCTATTTGCCTTTTTTTCAGGAAAAGGCTTTAATATCCTATCCTCGAGAAGGAATGTCGCGTCGGCCATATCGGCCAGGTCGCGGTTATGTGTAGCGAGGACAACCGCCATATTCTTTTCCCGCGTGATTTTCAATAGCAATTCGATCAATTTTCTTTCATTTTTCGCATCGAGATTCCCTGTCGGTTCATCTGCGATAACAATGGACGGCTCGTTGACGAGCGCTCTGGCGAGGGCCACACGTTGTAATTCACCGCCGGACAGGGTCTTAGGAAAATGCGAAGCCCTCTCGGATAATCCGACTAAATCGAGAAGCTCCGATGCCTTATCGAAAGAATCCGACATGCTCATCCCTGCGATACGGGCAGGAATGGCAACGTTTTCCCTCGCATCGAACTCCGGGAGAAGGTGGTGAAACTGGAAGATAAATCCAATCCTCCGGTTTCGCACATTCGATAATTGGACATCTCTGAACATCGACGAATCGAGTCCATCGAATAGTATCTTCCCCGAGTCCGGTTTATCCAAAAACCCCAGAAGATGGAGCAGCGTAGATTTTCCGACACCGGATTCGCCGGTGATAGCGATAAAGCGTCCCTCGAACGCGGAGAAATTAACTCCCTCTAGAACGGATAAATGTCCGCCCTCGCCCTCGACATAGCTCTTGCTTATTCCATGCGCTTCTAATATTGCCATTAAATTATTATAAACTAATCGTGGAAAAACGCAAGTTACAAAATCGATAGTTCCGGCGAGGAAGGTGGGGAATCAAACGAAAATCGCCGCCACCGACGACCCGGAACGGCGCTTTGTTCAACCTCAGTCATCGAATCGGCCTCATCAGTGGGCATTGCCCACCGACGACCCGGAACGGCGCTT
>CAYNTG010000034.1:0-2158 GCA_964400105.1 uncultured bacterium | reverse complement strand
CCGGAACGGCGCTTAGTTTAACCGCAGTAATCTGGTCGGCCTCGGTTTTGGCATTGCCGGCCTCATCGGTCAGTAGGACCGGGTTATTTTTTATATCCGATTTTCCTCAGAAAATCGTGCCGCCATTCGATGTCCTTTTTGTCCTCGATCCCAAGCGGTGCCCGACCGTCGATAACGCCCAATATCGCTCCATCGCCGGCATCGTTGCGTCCGACGATAACCTCGACCGGATTGGCCGTCGCACAGAAAATATTGCACACCTCCGGCACGGCCTCGATCGCGTTAAGGACGTTTATCGGAAAGCAGTCCCGCATTATGATCAAGAAACAGTGCCCGGATTTGATGCGCATCAGATTGTCGGCGGCGATCTCTGTAAGCCCGTCATCGGTGCCGATATGTCGAACCAGGCGCTCGCCGGAGGCCTCGGAGAAGGCTATGCCGAACTTTGGCGCAGGCATGGAACCGACCATCGCCTCGTAGATGTCTTCGACAGATTTGATGAAATGAGTTTGACCGAGGATTATATTCAGGCCATCGGGGAATTGCAGTTTGACATTTTCCAGCTTCATTTTGGTTCCTTTGAGTTATTCGAGAAAATTATCTCGACGAATAGTTTTCCCACAGCCGATTAATCACGGTTTCGAGGCGGTCGCCGAGTGCGGAGCCACGCTTTGTAGTAACATCGTCATGGTTGTCGAAAACCGCATATGGAACTCGTATCCCATTTACATCGACGAAGTTCGGATCGTTTGCGGTGAACCCGTCCCAATCCACCTCTTTATATAGAGCCTCCATCTTATCGTCGTCGAGGCCGTGTTCGAGGATGCTGTCCGGTTTTTCGGGATTGAACCGCTTGCGGTTCTTGCGCAACGATTCCTCGTAGCTGACATCGATAAAAACAATTGCGGCGCGGCGCAAGATATCCTCGGAAAGGTGTTTGTATGCGTATTTATACCCGCCATGTTCCGTCCCTCTGGAAAACTCGACGATCGTCGTGTAATAATCGTGATAATTTTCTATATCGCGGTTCCGCTTTGCATATTCGAGATTTATCCTCTTTATCAAGAGATCCCAAAGGTAGATTTCCTTGAAATATCCCTTAGAGGTCGAATGAATCCTCGGATGCCCCATTTTTTCGAGGATATCGTCCTCCTCAAACCATGTCCAGATCATCGGAAAATCGTCGATCTCCTCGAACCGATCGATATGAAACCGGCGCACACGCTCATCGACCTTCGTCTTCTTGAGGTAATCGATAATCTCCGATTTGCCCGCTGCCGGGCGACCGTGAAGCATAATGATGTCGAAAGTTTTCTTTTTCATTTTCAATTCTTCCTTTCGTTATTTTTATTCCAAATGAACGACCTAATGGACACCGCAAGGGAGGACCTTGCGCCGTCCCGTTTCGCAATTCACGATTATCGTTATTTAACGGCGGGCGGGCGTCCGTGGGATTTCGCTTCGCTCAATAAAACCCGCCACTGCTCATAATACGCTCCTTTTTATTCGTCTCACGGTCCGAAAAACAACGTCGTGTCCAATTTCGATAACACCCAATACCCATTTCCCGGATATAAATGGTCGGTTCTGTAATAAACACCGGACGCGGAATCAAATCCGTAATAAGGGCCAATATCTGTGGAAAAAATGGGATGATATAAAGCATAAATTGGATGCCCACATGTTCCGATTAGATTCCACCCGACCCGAAGATGCACTAAAACCGAATCGATATCGCTCCCGGACGTAGTAAACGAAAACGCCGAATCTACCGGAACCCAATAGCCCTTGCCGGGGGTTATAATCGAAGTTTCCCGATACCCCGTGCTATCGTATTCATAGATAGGACCTGCAAGGTGGGCTATGAATTCCATAAAGTATGCCGGGTCGTCGGTTGGCACGCTAATTAGATTCCACCCCGATTGTATAAAAAGCGTGGAATCGTAGAATGCAAATAAATACTCGTATGCGCCGATATCAAAACCGCTTCCGTTTGGCCGGGGGGTTCCTTCGATATCAATAGAAGGCGCGTAAAAAGTGTCTGCGCCCACAACGAAATGTTCTATAGCTATATCAATATAACGAGAATGATTCGTAAGATGATAATTTCCAGAAGATGGATCTACGAAACTCGAAGCACCAAAGCTGTAATTATTTG
>CAYNTG010000033.1:0-21081 GCA_964400105.1 uncultured bacterium | reverse complement strand
ATGAGATTACGAAAAAGATCGTCTATGTTCGTTAGATCGATGAACGACGACGTGAAAACGAAGCATAGCGCACAGAGGATTCCATATATCGCCGCGACTGCGGTTCTCGTTGCGATAATCCTTCTTCTTCAATGGAACCCGGCGCTCTGGGGCGGCGGCGACAACGCTGTCTATATGAATCTCGGTCGGGCGATCTTTGAGGGGCGCGGTTTCGTGCAGCTTCACGTCCACGGAAATCCACCTGATTATCATGTCGCACCTGGGTTCCCCGTGATTCTGGCCGGCATTATGGCTCTCACGGATAATGTCGATGCCGTGATAGTATTCAAGCTATTCTCGACGCTTTGCATGGCGCTTTTTCTCGTGTTTTTGTCGGAACTTTTCGCGCGGCATCTCAAAATCCCACCGCTCGTATCGTCCTTTATGGCGATCTATCTCGCCATTTCGCCACAGATAGCGATGCTCGCATCATCGGTCATGACCGAAGCGCCGTTTTTGCTGCTTTCGTTGTTTGCTTTGTTCTGCATTTTCCGGTTTTTCGATAATGGAAGATCCGTCGATATCGTCGCGGCGGCAATATTTTCTGCGGCGGCGGTTTATATCCGGTTAGTTGGATTCCCATTGATAATCGCGATATTTTTCGGGTTGCTTTTTGCACGGAAATCCAGGGAAGGCATATTTTACGGCGCGATTTCCGGCGGCTTAATAGCGCCGTGGTTGATCCATATCCTGCGCAGAGGCGAGATCACATATGTCGCGCAATCGGGGATCGAGGGAATGGGGCTGTTCGATTTACTTCGTCGCGCTTTTGAAAATATCTCGGTCTATATAACCGTGCACTTGCCGATGCTTTTTGCGCCGTGGAGCGCGTCCACTCGATGGCTCGAAATCGCGATGGGAATAGCAATATTCGCGCTCGCGCTCGCCGGTTTCATCCTCGCAATGCGCAACGTTAAAGCGCGAACCGTGGCTTTTTTAGCGCTCGCTTTCGTGCCGGAGATTTTGCTTTTTCATTATTGCACCATGCGCTATCTCGTGCCGATGGCCGCGCCGGTTATGTTTTTGATTTTTTTATCGCTCAATAGAATCGCCGGAGCCTTAAAATTTACTAAAAAGATAAGAGCTTATTCAACAGTCGTAACGCTTTTGCTTTTGTTCGTTCCGATGGGAGATATCTTCGCCGGCTCCGTGATATACACAGCACAGTTTCGCGCGGAATTCCGCCGCCTCGGACGCCCGATCGATTCGGTAATAGCCTCGACCGAGGAATCGAAGGCGTTTTACGACGCACTTTTTTGGGTGAAAGAAAATACCCCGTCGGATGCCGTCCTGATAAGCTCTGAGTTGCGGATCGCATATTTCATCTCCGACCGACCGGGTGTTTATATCGGTTCTGCCGCCGGCGATGAAATCTGGCGAAAGGGGATTTCATACAATGCGACTCACCTCTTGTTGGATAGGTCTTCGCCGATAGTTCACGGGAAGCTTTTGGCGGCGGCAAGCCCCTATGCGGACTGCTTTTCGAGAGTATTTACTTCGGATAATGGTCTCGCGGGCGTTTTCAAGATCGACACCGAACGCCTCGCCGCTTTGATCGATGATCAGTAAAACCTGCGCGCGCCGAGGAACCTCGACCGGTAATAATCGTCGTTCAGCGAGTCGATAGTCACGCCGGAGGAGGAGCTTGCGTGGGCGAATCTATTCGCACCGAGATAGACCCCGACATGATCGACGCCGCCGCCCTTCATTCGGAAAAATACCAAATCTCCAAACGATGGTTTTGAGGTGGGCTTGCCACGACGATATTGATCCGCGCTGGTTCTTGGGATATCGATTCCTGCGGCATCGAGAACGTTTTTGGAGAATCCGGAGCAATCTATTCCGCCGAGTCCGTTGCCGCCATATTTGTATGGCGTTCCCAGATAGAGATTTACCGCACCGAGAAGGGCGGCGGAGCTAAAGGAAGTCGGCTTTGTCGGGATGTTTTTCGCCGGAGCCGGCAGAGCGGAAGCGTAGGTTTTATCGTCTGTTTCGACCTTTTTCGGCGCGGCTTTCGGCTTCGAGGTTTTGTCCTTTTTCGTGGTTTTTCTCGCCGTGATCTGCGGTCTCGCGCCGCCGATATATCTCGGCGCGGGCGTGCAGCCGGTCAATATCGATAGGCCAAAGAAGGCCACGAAGATCGCGATCTTATATGGGCTGAGGAAATCGATCACCTTGCGCGCAATTTCTATCGGAATTTTCGCCTTTTTCGAGACCAACTCCGGCGTCGCCGATGCGATCTCCTCGAGTGAGGCGAATTCCGTCAGCAGCCTTTTCTGACGAATCTCGCCGACCCCCCCTACGGAGGCCAGCTCCTGCGCCCTAAACGCCTTCGTGCGGCGCTTTCGCTGATATTGAATTGCAAATCGGTGCGCCTCGTCGCGGACTCTCATCAGCAATCGAAGTGCGGCGGAATCCTTCGGCAGCATTATAGATTTATCCAAATTTGGTCGAAACACCTCCTCGAGACGTTTTGCCAGCGATGCCAATTCGACATCGTCCACGACTCCAAGTTCATCGAGCGCTTTTCGAGCAGCGTTTAACTGCCCCTTTCCGCCGTCGATGAGAAGCAGATCGGGAAAACCTTTATCATCTTCTTTTAAATACATGAAGCGTCTGTGGATGACTTCGTAAATCGAGGCGTAGTCGTCGCCGCCCTCTGCGGACATAATCCGAAATCTTCGATAGCCGCGCGAGTATTTTTTGCCGTCGGTAAATGTAACCAGCGAGGCGACTGCGAGCGTTCCGCCGAGATGCGAGATATCCACTGCCTCGATGCGTCGCGGCGGTTTTGACAGGCGAAGCTGTTTCTGCAAATCGAGGACCGAGAATGGCAGATCGACCTTCTTTTTATCCGCCACAAGATCCGCGAGAAGGAGCTGCGCGTTTCGCTCGACGAGATCGAGTAATCCCTTTTTGTCGCCGCGCAAAGGGATTCGCATCGCAACCTTGTGTCCCCGGATATTCGAGACGAAATCCGTAATACCTATTTTGTCTTCCGGTTCTGTTGAAATCAGGATTTCCCTCGGTGGATCGGGATTGTCGGCGTAATACTGCTTCAGATAGCCCGACATTATCTCCGGTTTTTGTGTGTCGGCGGATATCTTCATATGGAACTCCTGCCTCGCTATGACGCGCCCCTGGCGAACCTGCATCGCGACGGCGACCGCGTTTCTGGGGCCTGCTGCGATAGCGTGCAGATCGCGGTCGGCGAGGTCGGTGTCGATCTTTTGCTTTTGCCAGATCGAATCGATGGCGTGAATCTGATCGCGAATCTCGGCGGCATCCTCGAATCGATTTTGAGCGGAAAGTTTTTTCATTCTATCGTGAAGCCGCGCAACAAGTTCCTTGTGCTTGCCGCGAAGGAACATCACCGCCTCGTCAACCCTTGCAAGGTATTCATCTTTGGAGATTTTCCCCTGACAGGGCGCGTCGCATCGACCAATGTCATAATTCAAACAGGGCCGCGATGGTGCGTGCTCTGGAAGGTCGTGTTTGCAGCACCTGATCCGAAAATGCCTCTGAATAAGAGAGATTGACCGACGCATCCCGCGACCGTCGGTGAACGGCCCGAAGAACATGCCGCTCTTGGATTTGCGTCGCTCGACCTCGATTCTCGGAAACGGCTCGTCGGTAACATGGATATATGGGAATCGCTTATCGTCCTTGAGGTTGACATTGTAGTGCGGTTTGTGTTGTCGAACGAGGTTGGCCTCCAGAACCAGGGCCTCGATCTCATTATCTACCATGACGAACTCGACATCGTCGATGCGCGCCACGAGCCGTGCGGTTTTCGGGTCCGACGGCTTGCCGGAGAAATAGCTCGAAACCCGGTTTCGGAGCTTAATTGCCTTTCCAATGTAGATGATCTTGCCCTTAGAATCCTTGAAAAGATAGACCCCCGGTTTTTGGGGAAGACGCCGTATCTTTTCGCGAACACCCATCAGAAGCTGAGACTAACCCGTGCCCAAAGTTTCGTATCTCCGGTGAATTCGAGGGCCTCGCGATCAAAAATCGACTCGCCGAGGACATTTTCGGCGATGATCTCGAAATGCGCAAATTTATAACGGTATTTGATGCCAAGAGCAATGTTATTTGCTTGTGGTTTAACGAGATATGGCTGCCCGTATTCCCGATATCCGCCGGCGAAAATCTCGAAATCGGAGAACACGAGCGAGACCGTATCGGATACGATTTCCGTCGGCTCGATCGGGATGTGTTCATCGGAGGCGTAATCGCGTAAGAAGTGCCCGTGGAGAACGTTTTTCAGCATCCCGAAATCGCTCGAGAGGGATATGGAAAATCGCTGGTGTTTCGTTTCCTCGAGCGATACCGATGGTGCTTCGGCGTTTGGATTCCATATAACCGGCTCGTTTTTGGCTCTGGAATATAAGGCTTTGGCGGCGAGTATCTGGCCGGGTTTAAGCTCGATTCTGCAACCAGCTTCGACCGAGATCGGCACCTCGAGAAAATCGGCGTCCCGGGGCAGATCGACGCGCGGAGATGGCAGCGTTCTCCAGCGGTCGAGCGGAACAATATAGCCGCCCAGTTCGGCGGAGGCCTCGAAGGTGCGCCATAAAATGTCAAAATCCATGTGCGGCGAGATAAGCATTTTCTCCCACGTCCGGTGAGCCGCACCGCCGATAGCTATGCGAAGCGGTCTCGAATCGTAAATAAGGGACAGTTTCCCCGATGCGACATTTCGTCGAAGCTCCCAGATATCCTCCTCGTAACGAATGGATTGCACGCCGCCCGCGACGATCTCGACACCCGTCAATTCACCCGGAATGCTTCGAAAAGCGGCTTCTCCTTTTATCACATTGGATATCGTGGTTCTGAATCGGTCGTCCGGCTCGATTCGAGCAAATGGTCCGGGCATCTGTTTCCAGTTATCGCGACCTGCATTTAATGATAGTGAAAGGAGGCTTTTACCGATCGGAACATGGCCTTCGCCTCCGACATCGATATGATATGTCGATGGTTCGTATTCCCCTCGAAAAGCGGAATATTGCCCCTCTGCGACGACTCCGACGGGATATCTGTCCATGAAAAAATCGCCGTATCCGGTCGCGCCGTGAACAGAGCGAATCGATTGACGATAATCGTCGTCGCCGAAATATCGCAGATGCCCGGAAAGCTCCGCGAAATAGCCGTCCGAGGAGAATCTCATATCGCCGAGTCCCTCGCTCGACGAATTGATGGCCAAATCCGGCGCAAAGACCGCGCGATCCGCGTCAGCCCGAAGATATTCCACAAATGGGAGACGGAAGAATTCCAGAAGATCGCCGGGGTAGGTGACCCGCTCCTCCTCGACGGAAAAATCCGGCGGAAAAAAACGCGGTGTTGGGTTTTGACCTTCGATAGCCGGAGCGGACGCTACTCCGAGCAATAATACAAAAAGAGGTGTCGCATATTTTGCTCTCCGCGAAATCATAACGACCAATATAGTTTAACAGGATGTTACTGTCAAGCGGTGGATTGCGATACATTTTCCAATCCGATTTTTTCATAAAACAAAAAAATGGAGAATGAAAAATGCACCGAGATGGGGCGGTTTGGCACTTTTACCTATTACCTATTTAAATTAGCTGAGAAACATCTTGCTAAAAAGCAGTTATTGTGTTAATTTCTTCCTATGGATAATTTTAAAGGCTATCGAAGAAACCCGAAGGCGTATATTGCCCTTCTCATAATCCTGCTTAGCCTCGTTCAAACCTCTTTGATCTTCGATTCCAATCTTAGTCAGTTGGTTTTGAAAAACCGTATCGTCGAGCGCGGATTCGTATCGATGCGTATCGCGCAGAATATCGCCGACGGTCGCGGCGAAACATTCGATACGATCCACGGCACGAGCGGAAATCGGCCGTTGTGGGTTTGGTCGATGGTTCCAATATTCAAGATAATTAACGATCCATCTACTGCGGCTTTGGTTTGTTGGATGCTTTTGGAGCTTCTATTTCATGCCGCTTTGATAATCATATTTGCGATACTATCGAAAAAAATCGAGGACCTCTCGACATTCGCTGCGGTCGCGCTGTTTCTCGGTCTTTTTCCGGGGATAAAGATCGCGGTCATCGACGGTCTCGACACGCCACTTTTTCTTTTCATATTCGCAGTCGTCGCCCTATATTTTGGGAGGATTATCGACAGTCGCGGGGAGCGTTTGCGCATCGGCGATGGAATAATCGCGGGCGCTTTATTGTCGATGCTTTTTTACGCGCGGCTCGATTCGTTCATAATTGCATTTGTATTTGCCGGTGCCGTTATATCTATGCGCGATGTTCCGGGAAGATCGAAAGCGAGATTTCTCGGAGTTGCAGGGGCAACCGGTCTTGTGTGCGTTTTGCCATATTTCATAAGGAACGTTTTACTCTACAGACATGTTGTTCCGCTATCGAGCGTTGTGGAGAGGTGGCATTTCAACCGAGCCTATCCCGGTTTCGCGTCGTTTTTCGATTCGATGGAATGGACCGGAGCAATCGATCTTTTTCAGAAAATTTTTTCCGGCGGCGCGAATTTCGATAACCGATGGATTAATATTGGAATCTTGATCTTCGTTTGCTTTTTCGTCCTTGCGGCGGTTATTTATGCGTTTAAAAGGAAAGACAACTTCATAAAGATCGTATCGGTTTATTGCGTGGCGCATCTGTTGCTCCTCTTGTTATTCTATCGGCAAAAACCGATTCAGCCGAACGATTTCATAATCGAATTTATGGCGATAGCCGTTTTTATCGTTCTTCTCCTCGATTGGGTTTTTAAAAAGTTATTCACGAAGAAGATCGGCGGATTGGTTTTCTTATTGCTCATTGCGGCTCTCGCATTGTGGGAAACATCGCTCGAGGACGTCAATTCGCCGAGGCGGACAAGGGAAAGGGTGGCGGTCTCGTTCGCCTCGATGTGGATCGACGAATACCTTCCGAAGGATGCACTTTTCGGGTCTTTTGAACCGGGAGCATTCTCATTTATGTCTCAGCAAAGGGTTGTCGATCTCGGTGGTGCTAATAACGATGAAGATTTCTTCGAGGAATATCTGAAGAAAGATAGGATCGCGGAATATATATTGGAAAGCGATATTCGATATCTTATCGATAGATTCGATGGTATTTCTGTTGATAATGATGGAACAATCTCCATCGAAGCGCACCCGTCGGGCGATGGAGCGAGAGGTTTAATAAAGTCCGCAACGCTCGAAAAGATGGCGCCGAATCTGCGCATCGTTCAGCGGTTTTCCGGCGGCTTATATATCTTTGAAAAAAAATTATTAGATTAGGAGGAGACATGCGAAAAGGATCGATTATCGCCATGCTGTTGGTTTTGTTTTCAATAGCGATGGCGGGGCAGTTGAATTTCCATGACGGCGGGAACGCCAAAGGCGAGTTGACCTACCAAGACGGCGATTTCACAATCGATGGGAGGGAGATCGCTCGCGAGGAGGTGAAGAAGATATTCGTTGGCGAGATCAAGACGGCGGCGACGGATATGCGAACGGAATTTGAGTTCGACGAAGATCGATTCGAGGGATATAAAAAACTTGCCGAAGAGATGGAGGCAGAATATCCCGATGCCAACGGCCTTATCTTCCTCGACCATTCGAGACAGAGCCTCACGTCGGACGGCAGGGTCATAAACGAATATCATTTCGCCGGCAAGGTCCTTTCTCAAGAAGCAAAATGGTGGGCGACACGGGCATGGTATATCGACGAGGGGATCAACAGGGTGAATATACTTTACGCCCGAAGCATCTCGCCGGACGGCGTTTCCAGCGATTATAAACCGGAGGACATCACATATTCAAAACCGACGCGCGGCGCGGTTTTCTTCGGCCAGGGGAAAACGATGTCGGTGACGATACCGGGCGTCGATGTCGGTTCGATCGTCGAATACGGCTATATCAAAGAGGAATACTCGCCCGAAGACCCCGAGCTTTTTACGGCGCGATTTTTCTTCCAGAGTGGGGAACCGGCGAAGCTATCGAGATGCGATTTCGAGGTGCCGAAGGGTAGATCGCTCCACTACGAGACATTTCTTCTGGACGAGAGCGATCCATACATTGGAAGGACGATAAAGGAGCTGCCGAAATTCGATGGGTCTTCCGAGCCTGTTATCACGGAAACCGACAGCAGCGTTGTATATAGCTGGGAGCTTCGCGATATCGAGCCGAAAATTTCCGAGGCAAATTCGATGGGATATTTTTCCACCTCGCCATCGGTTCAGGCGGCTTTATTCGACGATTATTCATATTACAACGAGCGCTTTGGAAAGCTTCATCTGGAGCATATCAAGATCACGCCGCAGCTCGACAGCCTCGCGAAAGCGATAGTCGGCGACGAGACCGATGAGAAGGCTATGATAGCGCTGATCTATCACTGGGTGCAGCGAAATATCCGTTATATCAGCGTGAAGGGCGCTCTCGCAAGCCGATTCGGCGGCCATTACGCACAGATCACATTCGACAACAAATACGGCGATTGCTCCGATAAAGCGGTGTTCTTCAGCACGCTTCTGAAGGTCGTGGGAATCGAATCGTATCCGATTATCCTGATGACAAACGACGCCGCATTCCTCGACCGCGAGAGGTTCCCGTTCTGGGGCGGAAACCACGCGATCAACGAGGTCTGGTGGGATGGCGAGCCGCACGTTCTGGATGCCACGAACAATCTTTTCAGGTTTCCGTCTTATTCGCTCGGCGATTGCGATATCTATTATGCGAATTACGCGCGCGGCGAGGTTGTTTTTAATCCGCCGATTCCGCCGGAGGAGAACTCGATGCAGAGCGTTACGGTGATCGATCTCGCGCCGGACGGCAGCGCAACGATTAGCGACAGCTTTTGGTATTCCGGCACGATGGAAGCGAGCTTTCGCGGATATTTCGAATACACGCCCGAGCAGCAGCACGAAAAGGTCGTCGAGCAATACCTCTCGCAGCGCAAGGCTGGCGCGACGCTTATCGATTTTAATCTGGTGAATACCCGCGATATTTCAAGCGCATTCCTCTTTAAATTCAAATATGAAGTCGAGGATTATCCCATCGAAGCGGGCGATTATCTGCTAATCGATGTTCCGGCGCTGAAATATACATTCTCGGAGATCGACCTCGCAGACCCGAATTACGGCGTCAAACTCGATATGACATTTATGCGAACACACAACGTAACGTTCAACCTGCCGGAGAATTACGAAGCGGAGTTTATACCCGGAGATTTCAACATATCCAACGACTATTTCGATTACGAGGCGAGTTACATACCGGATGGGAAGACGATTCGTTTCGAGGATCGATATCGTATAAAAAAGCTTCGAGTTCCGGTTTCCGATTACAAGAAATATAAGGCCGATGCCGAGAAGGTGCTGGCTTATCTTAAAGAAAGAATCTTCCTCGTAGAGGGTTAAGGAGGCTATAATGAACAAGCATCGAATTATAATAACCGCAATAGCGCTTTTTTGTGCTGTCGCCACATTCGCACAACACCGCGATATCATCTATATGAACGACGGCAGCGAGCTGATCGGCGAGCTTGTCAAAATCTCGGAGTCCGAGGTGACATTCCGCATGAGCGATGGAGATAAAATCCTCGACGCGGATTCCGTTCGCAGTATCGATCTCGGAAGATGGCGTCCCGGCGACGACTGGAAAAACCGCATCGAAATCGACGACCCGGTTCTCGAAGCAGCCCTCGAAAGAGCGGATGAGGACAGTCGAAAATACACGTCGGCGGGATATATTACCCTTTATGAAAAGGGCGAGTTGATCATCGATAACAGCGAATCGGCCGTATTCACACAAAGGCGTATATATTATATCGCCAACGAGAGCGGGAAGAGCAAGGCGAACTGGTCAACGAGATATTTCTCCGATGTTCAGGAGGTCTCGGTCGATTTCGGTCGGGCCGTTGGATTATCGAAGATAAGCACCGTCGCCGACAACGCTATCGAGGACGGCAGCACCAACCCCTGGCTCGGTGAGTATCAGCGCCAGCGGAGCAAGAAATTCGCATTAACCGGCGCATCGCTCGGTTCGGTAGTCGATTATCAGGTTACCATAAAATACAACAAACTCGATATCTTTAACGGCATCGGTATGACATGGCGATTTTACGACACGGAACCGATTTTTCAATCGATCTTCGAGGTGCTTTATAAGGGCAATATCGATATTGTATTCAACGATTTGGATGCCCCGAAACCGGAGAAGATAAAGCGCGATGGATATACTGGAGTTTCATATCGGATGGAGAATATCGAGCCGTATATCGAGGAAAGCATGTTGCCAAACCTCGATCTCGTTTTTCCAAATGTCAGCGTTACCATTCCGGCTGACATGTCAAAACTTTCCGCCGCCTACAACGATAAAATCGTCGGAGCGATGGACGATGTCGCTTCCGTGAAGTCGCGTCTCGATGCCGAATTCGAAGACGAAAAACCGACTATCGAGCAGGTCTATAACTACGTCGCCGAGAACTACACGACCAACGGCATCGGGATGCGGGATTACTATCCATATCCAAAGCCGCTTTCGGAGATTCTAACGATGTCGCGCATCGCACGTCACGATATCGCTTTCCTGCTCTATTGCTTCCTGGACGCCGCCGGTTACGATGCAGAATTGGTTATGCTCGGTCCATCGCTGGATACGCCGCTTCTGCCGGAGATGTTTAACATCCGGCATCTTAGCAGCGGTCTGCGCGTTCGGGTTCTCGATGGCGGAACCGTGCGTTATCTGGCACCGAATGAGTATCTCCGGTTTGATCATCAGTTCCTGAGCGGAATATGGATATTGCCAGTAGCCGAATCCGGGGCAAATCTCGAACAGATCCCGCGCGTCGATGGCGATTACGCATACGGAAACCCGCATTATGAGTGCCAATTAAGCTCCGACGGAACACTGAAACTAGAATACACGGTTACATACAAAGGCCCGACGGGCGGAGATAGATATCGTTATCATAAAAACGACAAACCGCGCGAAATAGACAACTATTTCGAGGGCATGGCGAAAAATATCGACGGCATGGCGAATATCGTCGATTATAAGCTCGTCGGCATCGAGTCTCTCGAGGATCGCGTCGTAATGACATATCGCGTCGAGGTTCCGGGTTACGCCGTTCGAGCGGGGGAGGAGATACTCGCCTTCAAGCTTCCGACTGTCAGCTTCGGTTCGAGTCAGGTTGGTGCGAAGGAGAGGACACTGCCGTTTTCGCTTTTCGGCAATATCTATTCCGAGAAATCGATCTCGATCGATCTGCCGGACGGATATGAGATCGACCATCTCCCGAAGAGCGTCGATCTTTCATCCGAATTCCGTTTTTTCGATGGCGATCTTTCATTTGAAAACGGCCGAATCGAGTATCGTCAGGTTATAACGGGGGAACATGCGCCGATAGTTAAATCCAAAAAATACGGTGAATATAAGAATTTGATCGAAAAGCGCTCGAAATTCGCCGATAACTGGATTTTGATTCGGAAATCGTCGTAGAATGGCAGTGGCGGCGCGTTGGTTTTGGGTGACCAGATACTTTACCGTGTGAACAAGGGGTAACTACCCCTTGTTCAGATGTGAACCCCGAAAGCCCGAACATCGCAACCGCTATCAAATCGATATATTTTTCCTGTTCTTTTGGACACAATCACCCCGTATATTATAAAACATGAGGGGTTATCATGTCCATTTACCAGACAATTCTATCGAAAAAGTTGGTTGCGGTATTCGATGAGGATATTTATTTTAATACATTACTGAAGTGATTTATAAGGACAATTCGAGAGGAAATAGGATATATGAGCGAGCTAAGACACGACCCCGTTCAGAAACGATGGGTGATCGTCGCGGTCGAGAGGGCGCGGCGTCCCAACGATTTTAAAAAGGAAGATACCGGCGAACACAAACCGTCTGTTTGCCCGTTTTGCGAGGGTTTCGAGGACAAAACACCGCCCGAAATCTTCGCCATTCGCGATCCGAATTCGGAGCCGAACACTCCTGGGTGGAGTATCCGTGTTATACCGAACAAGTTTCCGGCGCTCGCGGTCGAGGGCGACCTCGGACGGCGCGGGCTTGGCATATTCGATGTCATGAACGGCGTTGGCGCGCACGAGGTGATCATCGAGACGCCCGATCACGACCTCCATATGGGCGATATGCCGCAGGAACACCTTTTCGAGATTTTGAAGATATACCGAAACCGGATCGCCGATCTGCACAAAGATTCGAGATTGCGTTATGTCCTCATATTCAAAAACTACGGCAAGGTCGCCGGCGCGAGCCTCTCGCATCCGCACACACAGATTATCGCGACACCGATTACGCCGCGAACCATCGCCGCCGAACTCGATAGCGCTCACGAGCATTTTTTAAACAAAGAGCGATGCCTTTTCTGCGACATAATGAATCAGGAACTCGCTATGGAGAAACGAATCGTCATGACCACACCGGAATTCGTGGTTATCGAACCATTCGCAAGCCGGTTCCCATTCGAGACGTGGATCATGCCGCGTGTGCATTCACACGATTTTACGCGATCCTCGGACGAGCTTCTTACATCCTTTGCCGGTGTGCTCGGCGAGACCCTTCGGCGTTTAAAGGTCGCCCTCGACGATCCGCCATATAACTTTGTTCTTCATACGGCTCCGAATACCGTCGTTCGACCGGGAAAAGAACATTACTGGAAAACCCTCGAATATGACTGGCATTGGCATCTCGAGATAATCCCGAGGCTCACCAAGGTGGCCGGCTTTGAGTGGGGAACGGGTTTTTACATCAATCCGACACCGCCGGAGGTTGCGGCGGAATACCTGAGGTCTCTGGAGGAATAATATGGATGGTGAAATATGAGCGGTGGTAAACTACATTTGGTGCTGCATTCGCACCTGCCCTATGTTATGGGGCACGGAACCTGGCCGCACGGCACGGACTGGCTTTACGAGGCCGCTGCGGAAACATACATCCCGATTCTAATGGCATTCGGTCGATTGGCCGAAAAGTCCGTCCCGTTTAGGATGAGCATAGGTATTACGCCGATCCTTTGCGAACAGCTATCCCATCGGCAGTTTCCGGGATCGTTCGAGGCCTATCTCGAACAGAAAATCACCGATGCCCGCCAGAACCGCGAATATTTCGCTGCGATTGGCGATAAAGACTTTGTGGCGCTCGCGGAGATGTGGGAGAACCGGTATATTGAGGTTAGGCAATACTATAATAACGATATAAAAAACGATATCGTCGGGGAGTTTCGCAGGTTGCAGGACGACGGTTTAATCGAGATCATCACATGCGCGGCGACGCACGGATATCTGCCGCTTCTCGGAACCGACGAGGCCGTTCGCGCACAGGTTTTCAACGGTGTTATATCGTATAAACGCCACTTCGGTCGCGCACCGAAAGGGATATGGATGCCGGAATGTGCCTATCGACCGGCATATAGCTGGAAACCGCCGGTGGGGGACGGCGAGCCGTTCGAGCGACTCGGTGTCGAAGAGATTCTCAATGAAGCCGGTATCGATTGGACTGTGGCTGATGCGCATCTCTTGAAGGGCGGCGAATCGAAGGGAGTCTATATCGACCGGTTCGATGCGCTAAAATCGCTTTGGGCGCGCTTTTCAGAAAACTATAAACCGCTTCAAAGTGATTCCGAAAAAACAACACTTAAACCATATATGGTTTTATCGACATCTACCGGAAAGCACGATGGGACCGCATTTTTCTTCCGCGATCCGGATACCGGACTTCAGGTCTGGTCGGCCGAATGGGGATATCCCGGCAATCCGGCATATCTCGATTTCCATAAAAAGCACTTTCCCGGCGGCCACAGATATTGGCGAATTACGGACTCGAATGCCGATCTTGCCGACAAGAAAATCTACCATCCGGAATGGATAGAGGGCGCTATCGACGAGCAGGCGCGGCATTTCGTTTCTATTGTTAGGGAAAGGCTCAAAGACGGGGGAGTCCTGACCGCCCCATTCGATGCCGAGCTTTTCGGGCACTGGTGGTTCGAGGGACCGCGATGGCTGGAACGAGTCGCCGAGGTAATCGCGGAGACGCCCGATGTCGAGATGACGACCGGATCGCGTGCGCTCGAAGAATATCCGCCCTCGACGGTCATCAACATTCCGGAGGGTTCATGGGGGCAGGGAGGATTCCATTACATCTGGCTAAATCAATGGACCGAATGGACATGGGAACATATTTATAAAGCAGAACATCGGATGACCGATCTGGTCGAAACCTGGATAAAGGCCGGTAGGCCCCAAAAGGCCGGAGAAATTTTAAAACAGGCCGGAAAAGAGATTCTCCTGCTCGAATCCAGCGATTGGCAGTTTCTGATAAGCACCTGGTCGGCGAGGGATTATGCCGAGAGCCGGATCATTTTTCACGTCGATGCATTCGTGCGATTGGCCGATGCGGTCGAGCGTATCCTAAACGGCGAATCGATGTCGAGAGCGGACGAAACGCGCTACCGCCTTCTCGCCGAACAGGATAATCCTTTTCCCGGTATAGACATAGAACTCTGGGCAAAGTTGCCCGGAAACGATTGAACAGAAAAGAGGTAATATGGATAAGGTGAAAAAAAACTATCTTTCGGCGGCTATCTGGCCGGGGATTGTCCTAGGTCTGCTTTCCGTAATTCCGATAGTCAACTACGTGAATTTTATCTGCTGTCTATGGGTGATAGCGGGTGGCGTTTTGGCCGCGCTTATCTTCAAGCAGGAAACCGGCGATGTCAAGCCCGGTGAGGGCGCACTATCCGGCTTTTTTGCGGGGCTGATCGGGGCTGTTGTGCAGTCAGTCGGCATGTGGATTTTATGGTATTTCTTCCACGAAAACTACCTCGCTATGCTATACGAGATATTCCAAACCGCCGAGTTCGATCCTGCGGCTCAGGAAATGATGGCAAAATTTATCAATAATCCCGCTATCATGTTTTTCGGCTCGTTGATTACCGCTATTATTACGAATTCAATATTTGCGACGCTTGGCGGACTCTTAGGCGCGAGCATTTTCCATAAAAAGCAGACCGGTAGCGACTCGACTGTCGAATCCTCCAAAAGTGATGAGATTGAGGAATCTTAAAACAATATTGCTTTTTATCGCACTAATTGTCACAGCCGGAAGTTGCTTCGGATTTATCGGTTTGCGGGCTGGGATAGGCCAGTTCGTGCCGCAGGACAGCACCTTGAAGGATTCCTATGCAAATTTTTATCTTTTCGAGGTTCGATATTATCTTCGCGAACCGGTCTTCCTTCAGGCCGGAACGAAGATAATCAACATCCACAACGCGACATTGCCTATCGTTGCATCGCCCGATCCAAGCTACTCGATCACGCTTGGAGCCTATAAACACCGCCTCGATGCGCTCGGGGCTTATGGCGGTATCGGATTTGGTTACCTTCTCGGAAATGGCGCTACCGGTATCTATCCTTATGCCTCGATAAATGGCGGTTTAATCTCGCCGGTTGTAAGCCAGCGTGCGGAATACTATATGGATTCCGACACGATGCTATCGATGTTCCATGTTCAGGAGGAGCGAAGATGGGCCGCCATGGCCAATCTTTCCGCAGGTATCGAGCTTAAGGTTATCGGGATCGGCGTTTTTATTCAGGGCGACTATATTTTAGGCAATTCGGTGGCTTACGATCCAATCGAAATCGAGGGTGTGGAGCTTTTTCCGGGAGGTAAAATTGAGATAGCCGGATGGGCGGTATCGATCGGCATCACGATCGATTAGGCTTTTTGAAAACGCTCGACCCTTTTGAGAACATCCAGCACGATTTCGAGGTTCGTTCGCGATAACCGCGAGAGACGTGAGAGGATGTTGTGATTTTCCACTATTTCCCTCTCCTTTTGCGTCACGGAAAGCCCGTTTTGCGGCGAACTATCCGTTCCAAGTTCCTTTTTGAGTCTTTTTATGAGCTCTTCGGTCGATTCGCTCGAGGCCTCGCCGCCGTAAATGAGATAGTCGGAGGTCGTTCCGAGAACCTTCGCCATCCGACCGACGATCTGGTAATTTGGCTTGTTCCTATCGCGTTCGATGAAGGAGATAAGACCGGGGCTTGTTCCAACGAGCTTGGCAAATTGTCTTTGCGAAATATTCTTCTGTTGACGCAACCTCCGTATTCTCTCCCCGAGCTTTTCCATCGATCCTCCGAATAGATTAGTATATTAACTTTGACACATAATCATATAAAAATATATAGTGTTGTCAAGGGGGGAATCGGTTAAGTTTTACAGAATTTGATTTTTATCGACGAGCGAAAGATATTGCAATAGTCCGGTTTTCTTTGGATATAATCGTGTGTATTATAATTTAAGTAGATATATTATCTTATATTAAAACAGGTTACAAGAAATAGGTTAGATAGTAATAATTAAATGGTTAATTTATTAACCGAACGATATCCCGCATTCGATATTGATTATACATCTTTAATTGATAAAAATTTAAAACTGAGACCGAGGTGTTAGAGGGTTAAAAACGTCCCGTTTTCGGAGGTGATTTTCGCCCTCCGTCGAGATCGGGTGTTTTGATCATCTGGCCGTTGCTCGATGGCTGACGCCGATCGAATATCGGGCGGATATTTTTATTATGAAAGCCTGGCGGGCAGTAATCGGTGGGTTGGGTGCCACCGACGAAAACCTCGTGATCGACATCCGGGCAGCGGTTGGTGGCGAGTTTATGGCTTTCACTGCACACATCGACGAAGACGACACCGTTTGGGATTTGGAAATCCTCGACTTCCATTCCGTCGTGGGCATAAAGCATGAACTGTGTCCATATCGGAAGGGCGGCGCGGGAGCCGGTCATGCCATCGCCGATAGGTGTCGAGTAATCGTCGTAACCGACCTGAACACCGCAACATAGCTGTGTCGAAAATCCGACAAACCATGCGTCCGAGTAATTGTTTGTAGTGCCTGTCTTGCCTCCGGCCGGCCTGTCGAATCCCATAAGACGCGCCGCGTATCCGGTGCCGTGGTCGATCACCGTCTGAAGCATATCTGTCATAACATAGGAGGTGGCCGGCGCGAGAACCTCTTCCCTGGTCGGCGTGAGATTATTCTCGATGATCTTGCCGTCTCGATCTACGATCCTAAGAATCGAAACCGGATCGACGCGCACTCCCATATTTGGGAAAACCGAGTATGCCTCGACCATCTCGATAAGTTTCACATCGCTGGTGCCCATGGAAAGCGAGAGGAATGGTTCGAGTCTTGTTGATATGCCCATTTTCTTTGCATACCAGGCCACCCTTTTTGGGCCGACCGCTTTGCAAAGCTTGACCGTCGCGGCGTTTCGGCTCGCACGCAACGCCTCACGAATGGTGATAGTTCCCTTGTATTCGCGGTCGTAGTTTTTCGGCGCCCAAATCTCACCATCGTCCATCGGATAGACCTCCGGTGTATCGAGAAGGGTATCCACCGGCGTCCATCCGTTATCGATTGCCGCCGTATAAACGAATGGCTTGAATGAACTTCCGGGTTGCCTGCCACCCTGAACCGATCGATTGTATTGACTTTCGAGAAAATCCCTTCCGCCGATCATCGCACGAATTTGTCCGGTGGCCGGTTCCATAGCGAGAAGAGCGCCCTGAAGCTCCTTCCACACCCGGACAGAATCCCCGGATACGGTATCGAAAACCATCTCGGTATAAATCGGATCGTCGTCGAAATGTATCTTACGCTGCCATCTTTCGAGAGCGTCGATCTTTTTCTCGAAAACACTGTCCGCAAGTTGTTGCATATCCCAATCGAGAGTCGAATAAATTGTGATTCCACGCTCGTAAAGGTATCTTTCGCCGAACTGTCGCTCGATATATTTTCGGATATATTCCACAAAATACGGCGCTTTCCACGAAACAGCCTCCCTTTCAAAATCTATTCCCAGGTCCTCTGCGGAGAGGCTGTCTAAAGTGCCCTTATCGATGAAATCATTTGAATGCATGAGAGAGAGGACGATGTTCCTACGCTTAACGAGCTGCTCGGGGTTGTTTGTATATCTACTCGGTGCTTGCAAGAGACCGGCGATGGTCGCCGCTTCCCTTATATCGACCTCTGAGGCGTGTTTTCCGAAGAAGAACCTGCTCGCCGCCTCGACTCCATAGCATCCTTTTCCCAGATACTGCTGATTCAAAAAAAGCTCGAGTATCTCGGATTTCGAATACTGGTTTTCTATCTTGAGCGAGGTCAACGCCTCACGAATCTTGCGCGTAAAGAGTTTTTCTTTTGTAAGGAAAAGCTCACGCGTAAGTTGCTGGGTGATCGTCGAGGCTCCCTGCGCGCGGCTGCCGCGCTGTATATCGATCAAGATCGCGCGTGAAATAGCGATTATATTGACACCCCAATGATCGTAAAAGAGCTTATCCTCTGCCGAGATTGTGGCGTTAATTATGTTCTCGGAGATTTCGGATATCGACACCCAGATCCGCTTTTCGCCGGCAAATTCGGCCAAAACCTCGCCATCGATAGAATATATCTTCGTCACCAAGGCTGGGGTATAGTCCTCGAGAACCCGAGGATCGGGAAGCTGTGGGGAATACAGCATATAGACCACGAAAAGCAATATCGAAGGAGCCAATGCACCTATGAAAATAGCGCCTAACAGATAAACCAGTATTTTAAATATGGTCGATCTGCTCTTAGGTTCGGATTTGCCCCTGTATATTCTTCTCGTTGGCCGATACATAATATCTACTATGTATAGTATTATTTCACGTTTATTTCAAGACATTTTCATTCTTTTATCGATACTATTACCGCGCAGCGTCGCGGCAGATATAAACGGCGATATACTGGCTATGCTTTTGTCCGCAGTAGCAAATCCTGCATGGTTAAGCACATTATCGTTTCGCAGGACAGAATAGCGCGGCAAATTCGATATATTTATTCCCTACTCCACTTTTACGTAATCCCATTTCCAGCGCTTATAACCGCCCCAATTGAAAAGGCGCGTGTATCCGGCGCCTTCGAGCTTATTAATCACCATCTGTGCGCGGCCGCCTGTTTCACAATATAAAATGAGGTATTGCGTCTTTGGAAGCTCGTCGAGGCGGTCCATAATCTCGCCCGATGGAAAGGATTTCGCGGTTGGAATGTGGCCTTTTCGATAAGCTCCGGACGGTCTGACATCGATAATCCAGATGCTGTCAACCGGGCTTTCCGTGAGTTTTTTTAACGATTCCGGCTCGATAAATTTACCAAGCGAGACGCCTTCCGCGCCGGAGTATCCCTCGTGACACGCCATCGATAAAATAAAAGCAAATAGACCGATGACAAATAGACATTTTTTCATATTCCTCCCTAACGAATTAGTAATGCACGTTTAATTTCCTGTTTGTTTCCAGACCTAACCCGGAAAAAATAGACCCCGGATGGCGCGTCGATTCCGAGATTATCGTCGGCGTGCCATGTGAATTCCATCTCGTTCGCGCCGGGACATCCCCGGTAGAGATTCTTGACCAATCTGCCGTCTGCGGCGAGTATATCGATTTCGGTTTCATCCGAAGAATCAAATTCTACTACGAGACGCGTCGAGCTGTTGAATGGATTCGGGTAATTGCCTTCGATTACGAAATCGGTCGGTTTATCGATTTCGGGAACCGCTACAGTAGTGGTATCCCAGGTGGCCGTGATCGTATATGACAGACCGTCGAGAACCGCGAGATCGCCGGAGTATTCGTATCCCCACGACACCGGAGTAGCCGTCACTGTGCTCGCGCATTCCACAGAAATGAACCATATCCCCGCATCCGGTTCGATTATGGAAATAACCTTATCCGCACCGGGCGAAAGATCGGAGAAATCGGCGGAACCCTCGAAAGCGAAATCCGTGCTGTCGATGTATAGATTGAAATCGAAACCGCTTTCGCCATTGAGAATGACCCGAATTTCGTTGACATCCATCGGAAGATCCACCGTGAAATGATGATACTGTTTATCTCCGATCCTAGCAAAATCAGGAAGGCTGTCCGAGGTGTATCGATCCATCGTTCGCGGTATTCCATTTTCCAATTCGACTTTAACCGTTGGTGCGCCTATTCCATCGAGCGCATAGAGGAAAATCGCTTCGGTCAAATTCAATCGCTCGCCGGAATATACTCCCTCGGGATGTGATCCGATCACGACAATTCTGCCGGTCATCGCGGAACCTTTATATGCCCAGCAGCTCGGCTTCATGTGCATCGTTCTGCCCGAATAATCGTATAGAAGCAGGACCTCCGTTTCGGGCGGATAATCGATATCCTCGCGGGCGAAGCAGCCGCCGTTGTGATAGATATTATCGATATACATATCGCCGCCAAAGTCGAAATAATCCAGAAGCGGCGATCCCGTCTCGATAAAATGGCCGGTGTAAGTGTCGGACAGGCCGGTGGATGCGGTTCGCCCGGGCCATATTCGATAATAGGCCTCGCATGTCCCGCTCGAAAGATAGCTTATCGATGCAAGAAAAGCGCCGGCGCATGAACCGGTATAGCTCCCACCGTTGTAGTAAAACGCCCGAACGCGATTTCGCCCCTCCTCGCCGAGCGAATTTCCGTGTCTTGTCGCAGAACCTCCGTTCGAATAAAACGCACGAAACCTCGGAGCTCCGTCGGGATACAACAACGCACCGTTTTCGTCATCCGGGGATTCGATCATCACCGAGCTTTGAGTGGTCTCGGATTCTGTTGCGAGAAATTCCCAATCGAAATCCAGCGAATCCGCCGCTGGAAGCGTAATCCTGGATGTTAATTTAACTCCGCCATCCATAAAAAGGTCTTTGTAAAAGCCTTGAGTTCCGTAGCAATTCGTTATCAAAATCGCGAACGAAAAAAGCAGTATCCCCGCTCCATTAATCTTCATAATTCAAGTATATTGTAATTAATCGAGTTTTACAATATTTTTTCGCAGTGATAACATATCCTGTCAGTGAGGCTACATCGAAAATTCGAGGTCGATCTCGACGCGTCGATTGGCACGGAATCGCGATCAAAGATACGGCGAATAAAATGATACCGAAAATGGCGATAGCTGGAAATCTCATGTCCATTTCCTTAAAATTGAATTATAATCTAAAC
>CAYNTG010000032.1:7753-22417 GCA_964400105.1 uncultured bacterium | reverse complement strand
GGCGATAGCTGGAAATCTCATGTCCATTTCCTTAAAATTGAATTATAATCTAAACCAAAACCATCCATTATGCGATGACGTGTTCATCTCATTCCCTAAATTAATATAGTTCCAATATATTTTATAGTTTCAAGTGTGGCAAGGACCAGTTAAAATTACATTATCGTGATGCAAAATAAAACGCTGTTCGGCGCTGGCGCGGGGGTGGTGGGAGTTAGTGGAAGGGATTTTTGCTTACGAAGTAACAGCAAAAATCGTGACAGCGCGATATGTAACGATGTCTAAATTCACCTTGACCGGAGATAGTCGGCAGGATATATTTGGGAATCAAATACTCACAAGTGGGAAGTTATGAAGGAAAAAACCGTTAATCTGCAACTCGCTTTAAAACAAGGACTTAGCGAAGAA
Organism: uncultured bacterium; assembly: GCA_964400105.1. Taxonomy (GTDB): domain Bacteria; phylum UBP14; class UBA6098; order UBA6098; family UBA6098; genus CAYNTG01. Next base: position 22,009 of record CAYNTG010000032.1, on the reverse strand, counting down.
GAATATGCGCGCATTGTGGGGCTTCTCGGCCGCGATCCGAATTTCACGGAGCTTGGCGTCTATTCGGTCATGTGGAGTGAGCATTGCAGCTATAAAAGTTCGATAAAATACCTCAAACGCTTTCCACACGAGGGCGAACGCGCACTCGTCGGAGCAGGGGAGGAGAACGCCGGCGCGTTGGACATCGGCGATGGCAAGGCGGTCGTTTTCAAGATCGAAAGCCACAACCATCCATCGGCTTTAGAACCGTTTCAGGGCGCGGCAACCGGCATCGGCGGGATATTGCGCGATATATTTACTATGGGGGCAAGACCGATAGCGGCGCTCGACAGCCTTCACTTCGGCGAACTCGAAGACCCGAAGCAGCAGCACCTTTTCAACGGCGTCGTCGAGGGGATAGCTTCATACGGCAACTGTTTCGGCGTGCCGACGGTCGGCGGCGAGGTCGTTTTCGACGATGCATATTCTGGAAATTGTCTCGTGAACGCGATGGCTGTCGGAATAGCCGATATCGAGAAGCTGACATCCGCACATGCGGAGGGTGTCGGGAATCCGGTTTTCATTATGGGCGCGACCACCGGACGCGATGGCATTAACGGCGCGACCTTCGCAAGCATCGAGCTTTCAGAACAATCCGCCGAGGACAGATCGAGCGTCCAGATCGGGGACCCATTTCTCGAAAAACTCCTGATGGAAGCGACGCTCGAGATAATCGAAAATGATTTGGCCGTCGGAATTCAGGACATGGGCGCGGCGGGTATCACGTGCAGCAGCACGGAGATGGCTGCCGCCGGCGGCGTCGGCATTACGCTCGATCTCGATCTCGTCCCGCTCCGCGAAGATGGAATGATCCCTTATGAAATCCTGCTTTCGGAAAGTCAGGAACGCATGCTTATTATAGGGAAAAAGGGGCGCGAGGATGAATTGCGCAGTGTTGCGGAGAAATGGGAGCTTAACATCGAGCGGATAGGCATAGTCGCGGAGGGGGGGAGGTTCGTATGCAAATGGCGCGGCAAGGTCGTCTGCGATGTTCCCGCCGAAACGCTCGTCCTCGGCGGCGGAGCGCCGGTTTACGATAGACCGTCCAAAAAACCGGCATATATCGATCGGGTTTCGCGATGGAAACCATCGGATATGAATATCGATTGCGGGATCGACAGGCTCGTCGAATCGATTATCGCGATGCCGACTATTGCGAGCAAGCGCTGGGTCTATGAGCAATACGACCATCAGGTCGGCGTGAATACGGTTGTCGTTCCGGGGGGAGATGCAGCCGTGATGCGAATCAAGGGCGCGGACAATTTCCTCGCGATCTCGACCGATTCCAACGGTCGATATTGTTACCTCGATCCCTATATCGGCGGATTGCAGGCTGTCGCCGAATCGGCACGCAACGTCATCGCGACGGGCGCAAAGCCCATCGGCATAACGAATTGCCTTAATTTTGGAAATCCCGAACGACCTGAAAGTTTCTGGCCGTTCGTGGAGGCGACGCGCGGAATCGGCGACGGTTGCCGTGCGTATAAGATCCCCGTAACCGGCGGCAATGTTAGCTTTTACAACGAATCGCCATCCGGCTCGATCTATCCGACACCGGTGATCGGTATGATCGGCATTATCGAGAGCCGTGAACATATTATCCGACAAGGTTTTACCAACACTGGCTCACCCGGCTCGATTGTTTTTATCCTCGGCGAAACGGACGAGAGCGAACTCGGCGGCAGCGCACTCCAGAAGCTCATTCTCGACGATCCTGCGGGAAAACCGCCGGACGTCGATATTTCCGGGGAAATCGCCGCCGCGAATGTTATATGGAAAGCCAATTCTGCAGGGTTGATCGAAAGCTGCCACGATGTTTCCGATGGCGGTTTGGCGATAGCGCTCGCCGAGTCATGCATATCCGGTAATATCGGGGCCGAGATCGACATCCCGCCGGATCGGGATCCGGCAAGATTTCTTTTCAGCGAATCGCAAGGACGGTATCTCATTGAAATCAAAGACGATAACGCCGATGATATAATTCAGATTGCCAATAATGAGGGCGTCCATATTGAGAGACTTGGAGTTATCTCCGGAAACGCGCTGATCTTTAAAGCGAAGAAAAAGGTATTCTCTATCGATATTAATAATCTTAAATCTATATATGAAAACAAGATACCTAATATTATGAAAAGTGAGATGTGATATGAAGTTTATAATTGCTTTAACGATAACACTTTGCATTGTCCTTTCTGCGGTGGCCGAGAGTCCTCTCCAATATGTCGGTAGCGGAATTTGGGCGGGATTCGAGGCTATCGAGGCACCGGGCGGGGATTATATATATGCCGGATTCCCCTACGGACTCGCCGTTTTCGATGTTAGCGATTCGCTGAATTGTTTCGTAAGCGAGTGGGAGTATCTGGGCGCGGAGGTATTCGATATTGTAATCGAGGGCGGATACGTATTCGCCGCTGCGGGCGATGCGGGTATCGCTATTATCGATATCTCCGATCCGACGGATATTTTCACCGTTTCGACTCTCGATATAGGCGAAGAGGCCTACGGAATATATGTCGTAGGCGATTACGCTATTATCGCAGGCAAGACCGGCGGCGTTCACGTTATCGATATTTCGACCCTGACATCACCTTCGGAGGTCGGCTTCGTCGGTCTGTCCGGCGGCTGCATGGATGTTGTCGCGGAAGGCGATCTTGCCTATGTTTGCCGTGGATTGGGCGGTTTCAGCATAATCGATTTCTCGACGCCTTCGGCGCCGTTCTCCCGCGGTTATTACAGCTCATCGACGCTCGTTCGAGAATGCGCGAAGCGCGGCAATTATGTCTTTCTCGCAGCAGAATTAGTCGGTATAACTGTCCTCGATGTAAGCGACCCCGATTCGCCTACACCTGCTGGAACTTATCCTGCACCAACCAGTAGGTCATTATCCACCATAGACATACAGGATAGCATCGCGTTCGTCGGTGCCGGAAATTATGGCGTTCTTTCACTGAACATATCCGATCCGGCTTCGATAACGCTGATCGATCGATTTCCGATGAGCACGACCAGCGTTATACGGATCTCGGTCGCCGGTGGAATGGTATATTTCTCGACCGGTGAGGGCCTTCAGGTCCTCGATGTCGGAACCGATCTATCGAACATGGCTTTCGTCAGCAGGGAAAATCTGAATTCCGGCATCGAGTATGTTTGGGGGAGCGGCTCAAAATTATTGACAGCATCGGGCATATATGGAATGGACGGCTTTAATATGCCATCGCCGGAAACCCCGCTGCAGACCTTCTCATATTCAAGCGGAAACAGGTTCTACGCCGCAGTATATCATACTCATTATATATATGCCGCACAGGGAAGCGACGGCCTCGCAGTATTGCGTTCGACCAGCCTTGCCGAATATCCCGATCCGATTTCCACAATAAGCATCGGCGGGATCGCCAAGTGGGTCGTGCGTGTCGATACGATGCTCTATGTTATGTCCACGAATGGAGTTACGCAGCTTAATATCGTCGATCCGGCATCGCCCGCGATCCGTTGGGACGCTCCTACCTCCGATCCCGGCGCAATTTACGCAACCGATGACTATGTCTATGTCTGCGATGAGGATGACGGTTTCCTCGTCCTGGAGACCGGAATGATGTCCGAGGTCGGAAGCGATCCTTCGGCAAGCGGTTATGAATGGACGGCGATGACCATCCTGAACGACTATGCTTATGCCGCCGCCGGCGACGACGGTTTTGTCGTATTCGATATCTCCGATCCAACTTCTCCTTCGATAGTGAAAGAGGTCGAAACGGACGACGACGCCGAGGGGATCGCCGTTGTCGATGGCTGGCTCTATGTGGCCGTTGATCGCGATGGGGTAGTGCCATATAAAATCGTGGCGCCGGGTGATTCGCTGATCGAGTTCGATGCAGTAAAAACGGGTGGCAGGGCGAAGGGGATATATGCCTCCGGGAATTATATTTTCGTGGCGGATCGGTATGCGGTAATCGTCATGCGTAACACGGCTGCGACTATCGGCGATAGGTCGGTCGAGATGCCGGATAATCTATCTATCGATACCTGGCCGAACCCATTTAATGCGGCGGTTACGATTTTCGTAGGGGAGACCGGCCGGTCGCCCCTACGAATCGAGATATTCGACATCTCCGGGAGGATGGTGGCGGAAATTCCCGTAGGGGAGGGTCCCCGTGCCCTCACGCCTTGTGGTGATGTGAAAAACGGGAGCACACAGGGGTGCTCCCCTACGGCCATAATCTGGCGACCAGACGAAAATATCGGTTCCGGCGTATATCTCGTCAGGGCAAGATTTTCGAATGGGTCTATTAAAAAGAAGGTTGTATATCTCAAATAGTGCATTAACTTAAGAGTTAATCGACGACTCGATGAAAAATTTTATTAAAATGAGGAGGAATTGAAATGAGGCGGTTTTCAAGCATCCTATTATGTATAGCGTTTATCTCGAATGTCATATTCGGAATCACGAATTTTTATCTTAACGGCGCTTCTGTGGTGGTAATCGAGCCGCCGGAGGTGGTCGAGTTCACGGGTGATTTCTCCTCGACCGGAGCAACCGTATTCATCGATGTCTATTTCGACGACAACAATAACGGTTTGATCGAGTATATGGAATACAGTTCGACGATGGGCATAATCGACGGTGTTCCCTCGATAGGCTGGTTCGATGAGGATAATCTGATTCCGGGCGACGACGACACATTGATCGACGGCGATTTCTATCATTCTCATCTTATGGAATTTGAATCGAATCCGTTTTTAATGATCGATACGATCAACGTTTTTTATGTCGCTCGCGATGCTGGCGACGGATCGGCCGATACGGCTCTCATGCGAGTCGTAACTATCTACGAGCATATGGAAGCCGAGACACCTTATATCTTTGGCTATGTCAAATCTTCCGCCGATTCGACGCCGATCGGGGACGCATTGTGCATGGCATTTTATGCGGATGGGGATGATGATGAAAAAATTATTGGAGCCTTTTCCGACTCGACAGGTCGATTCACTATCGAGCTTTCCGATACCGGAACATTTACTGTTATTCCCATCCCATTAGACGGAATTCACCTGGGTAAAAATACGATAGCATCGATCTATTCCACTTCGGATAGCTTCGAGACGAATATATACTGCGATGTCGCCGAGAGCAGGGTTCTCGGCAGTGTAACCTCGGATCTACCGGGGCCGTTACCGGATTTTTTAATGGTAACCAGCGTTAATGAAACTTTCTTTTCAATCAGCGCAACCCTGGTCGATCCATCGACCGGAGATTACGTTCTTCCGGTATTTCCAGGTGAAGCCGAGGTTATGATCGGCGATGAATTTATTAACAACTTTTCACCAGGAACTTACATCGAGCCGAGCGAATGGGATCTAATGATTCCAACCACCGGCGATCTCACGGGTATCGATTTCGTTATCCATGGTGCCGATGCGGTTATATGCGGCACACTGTTCGATTCCACGTCGGGCGATCTCGATTTGCCGATGGGGTTAATACGTGTTGCGGCATATAGCGGAGAACTCGGCAACCAGTTCGAGGCGGTAACCGATCCGACGGGAGGTTTCTCGATTTTGGTTAAGGGTGGATATGCATACCATGTCCATGCTTCGCCTTATAACGCCCTTCCGTCGCCTTATGCGTTCGATTCGATTTTCGTGGATACGGCTGACACCCTGGAAGCAAATTTCGTTCTGCGCGATCTCACGACCATGCCGGTCGTTCGGGGGAGGATCACCGATATGTCCGGCGATCCGGTCGAAGATGCTTATGTGATAGCACATAATGACGATCTCGAATATCTGCTTTCATGGCAGTTAGTCATGTCCGATAGTGCCGGATATTACAGCCTGCTCAACCTTCCGCCATGGTATGGAAAATGGAAACTCGGCGCGTATAAAAGCGGCTATGGTCTTCAAACGCCCCGTCTGTATAATTTCGATTGGCTTCCGGAGGATTCCACGCTCGAGAATATGGATATTCAATTCAGCGGAACATTCATCTGGGAGCAAGCCGTTTCGCGTGCAGAAATGTTCGACCTCGGAAGCGTTTATCCCAATCCATTCAATTCCGTGGCGCGAATTAATATCATGGCATTCGATGATATAGCCGATATCGATGTTTCCTTATATAATATACTGGGCGGAAAGATCGAGACGTTCTACTCGGGATTTGTTTCCAAAGGAAAGAGTGCCTTTTCCATCGATTTGGACGATAGACCTTCGGGGATTTATCTGCTCAAGGTTCGAGCGGGGAAAAATGAACAACGTCGAACGTTAATCTTAAAGAAATAATCATTGCAATTTGCAATTCACCTCTTTAATATATAAAAAATAAAGCACGGTAAAACCTTAAAACCCCCTGAGAATAAGGCTAAACGGGAATCGCGCAATATGGCATACAAATTGCGCATTTGTAGTAATGTGATGAAACACATTTTATTAGCACCAAAGCGCACATTCGGATTCACCTTGATCGAGTTGATGATCGTCGTACTCATCATCGGTGTTCTTTCCGCGCTCGCTATTCCTCGTTTTCAGGAGGCGGCGAGGAGGGCCAAATACACGCAAGCGCATTTATACCTTAAATATTTTTATGGATCTGTGACCGTTTTTTATATGGAAAAAGGTTGTTTTCCAACGGATGTCTACCCTAATATACCTCCGGCCGGTTTGGTTCCACAATATGCAGACGAGTGGCCCGGTCCCGATCGTGATCCAATGAATTCCCTTTACGATTATGAGCAGTGGCCAACCGCCACTGGAAGCTGGATAGGCGTTATTTACGTTGGCCCGAACCTTCTGCACGATGGCGGCTCGGATGCAGGCAGTTATTATGCAACTCACGGCGTCCCCGGCGATATCCTCGAATACGGCGACGATGTTTTTATCATTATCGCCACGGATGGAAGGGCCTGCCCGTAATCATAATCCAAAACACAATCTATCGATTCGCCTTCGGGCGTTTTTTTTTCTTTAAATTTTTCCCTCGAAACACCGATAGTTGTCATTCTCCACGAAAAAAATCAAGGTGTGGTTGAGGATGGATTCCCGATTGGTGTCGGGAATAAAAAACTTGTCCACATGAAAACTGGAAGAGGGGCAGACAACACTGATATATCCAACAACTTGTTCATCGCCTTTCCAACTTTACATAATATTTCTTATGGGTTGTAATATGGCGCGTTTTATCCGAAATTCTTGCCTGGATATGCCGATGCAACTTTAACGCCGTTATCGTCAGTGAACAAACATGTAATCGAGAAGTTTTGACACTGTTTCCTTAAGCTCGTTTCGTGGCGTGATCTTATCTATAAAACCGTGATCTAAAACGAACTCGGCGCTCTGGAATCCGTCTGGTAACTCTGCGCCGATTGTCTGCATTATTACCCTCGGACCGGCGAATCCGAGCAAAGCTCTCGGCTCTGATATTATAACGTCTCCGAGGCTGGCGTAACTCGCCATAACGCCTGCGGTTGTGGGATGCGTTAGGATCGAAATGAACGGAATGCCGACCTCGTGTAGCCGTGTCAGCGCGGTTCCGGTTTTGGCCATCTGCATAAGGCTGAGTATGGACTCCTGCATCCTGGCACCGCCGCTCGCCGAAACGATTATAAGCGGGATTTTGTGCTCGATACTTCGCTCGATGCATCGCGTAACCTTTTCTCCGATTGCGCTTCCCATCGATCCGCCGATAAAACTGAACTCCATGAAAGCAAGGCTAACCGGAATGACGTCGATTTTCCCCAATCCGGTTATGACTCCCTCATTTAATCCTGTTTTCTTGATAGTATTCTTGATACGATCAGTGTATTTCTTTGAATCGACGAAGGATATCGGATCTGCCGATGTTATATTTTTGTCGAATTCCCGGAATGTGCCTTTGTCGATTAAGATGTCCATATATTCTTTCGATGATATACGGAAATGGTAACCGCATTTCGAGCAAACCCAAAGCGATCTAGCGAGTTCCTTTTTATATATGATCTCGCCGCACGAACCACACTTAACCCAAAGCCCATCGGGAAACTCGCGCTGCGGCTGGTTAACCGGTCCAGTGCGCTTTTTCTTGAACCACGGCACTTTTTTCTCCTTACTTTCTGGCATCATAATCACCTATTCTCCCATCTTTGACAGTAACATCCATAGCTTATCCGAACAGATCCGCGCAGATTCGATAACCTCTTCGTGTGTGATATTTTGCGCGTTGACAAAATTCGCGACGCCGACAATTCCCGCCAACCTCATTCCCAATCGATACGCCTCGGCGGCCTCTTTTACCGTGGACATCGACATCCAATCAGCGCCGGAAAGGCGCGCCATACTTACCTCTGCGGGTGTTTCGAACGTCGGCCCCATAACACTGCACAGCACGCCTTTTACTATTGGGATGCGGTGCTTTATGGCAGTTTTCTTTAATTTATTTATTAGATCGACGTCGTAAATCCTTTTAAATCCAGACGATATGTCATTTATCGAAATCTCGCCGAAGAACTGCATATCGACATGATCCGTGATAATTCCGAGCGATCCGGGCGGCGAGAACCGATTTATCGAACCTACCGCACAGGTAATTATTATCCTCTTGATATTCAATAAGTTGGCAAGGCGGACCTGAAACAAAATATCATCGAGCGAGGCACCCTCGTAAAGGTGGATCCTTCCTGAAAAAACGAGGGATAGCTCGTTGGAATCTATGGACTTAATTGCCAAAAGTTCACCGGAATGACCGCTTACCGTTGTTAACGGCATACCGGGAATGTCGTTATAGCTGAATCTATCTACGATATCCGCGTATTTATCGATGCCATTAGCGAGACCCGAACCGGAAATCAGCGCATAACTGTAATCGCGGGACGTAACTCCATTATCGACAAGGAATTGGAGCGCATTATTTAAAGCTGCGGAATTCATCGAGGAGTTCCCGGCTTGAAATCACGTAAATACTTTGGAGATAATGTGTTAATATCGGAAGCTCCTATTTTAGTATAGATATTATAGGATAACTCACATAAAGATAATGCATTATATGATGTTGATAATCTGAAACCGGATTTCGATAATCGGTCGATATAATCATTGCTAACTACATCTACTGTAATCGAAAAAGCATTATGTGAAAAACATTCTTCGACGAATTTATCGAATGTAACGATACGCGGCTCCATAATCGAGGATGGAATGCCGCTTTCTGGTTCCATTTCGAATATACCGGCAAAAACCTCGTCGCGCTTGGCATCTATGAAGGCGGCGGCTCTATCGGTGAGTTTCGATGGGGAAAATGCTCGCGCCATAAGGCTATCGACGGCGACGATGGGTTTTTTTCCAAGAGAAAAAGCAAGTCCCTTTGCGGTGGAAAGCCCGACGCGCAATCCCGTGAAAGACCCGGGGCCAATGGAAACGGCGACGATATCGATGTCGCGATAATCGCGCGATGACTCCTCCAGAAGAAAATCGATATACGGGATCAGCTTCTCGGAGTGCGCGGCAAACAAAGAGACGGACAACTCCCCCACCGGAATTCGGGATTCGGTCTCGAACAGCGCGACGGAGCCGATGGATGTGGCGGTATCTATTCCAAGAATCAACACGTTATGCAATTTACCTGTTAACGGTAGTAAATGCAAGCGAAATAGAAGCAAATATATTCATGTGCCGACAAGATTTTGAAAAATCGAGAAATTACGCAATAGAGTTTATATTGACGGAAACGTATTTGCTTAATATTTTTTAATGAATATACTTTCGGACAAGCATGTAGATCGAATGGGAATACATGATTAGCGTCGGTGGCCACAAGACCGAAGAGCCGGTCGTTAACACACAATAAGCGAGGTATTTTTATGGAAAGAACCGCACTTTATCCGGGTAGTTTCGACCCGATTACGTTCGGGCATATCGATATAGCCACGCGGGGATTGGAGCTTTTCGACCGACTTGTGATTGGGGTCGGCGTGAACACCGGCAAAAAGACGTTATTCAGCGTCGAGGAACGGATCGAGATGATTCACCTGATATTCGGCGACCGACCGCGTGTGGAGATCACCGGATACGATACGCTCACGGCGAAATTCGCCGCAGAGATCGGAGCATCGGCCATCCTTCGCGGCCTGCGCGCTATTTCAGATTTTGAATACGAATTCCAGATGACCCTCGCGAATCGTGAGCTTTACCCGGAGGCCGAAACCGTTTTTCTCATGCCGAGTTTGGAGAACGTCTATCTGAATTCGTCGATGGTCAAGGAGATCGCGCGGCACCATGGCGATCTAAGCTCATTCGTTCCACCGCCGGTGGCCCGGAGATTGAGGGAAAAATTCAGTAAGGGTAAATAACATGCTGAATGACATTCCAATCGAGACGATCTAGCGGATATTTGCGGCGTTGCCGTTCGAGATATCGACTTTGACGATAACGATGGCGACATGATACATCCCGTTCGATATTCGACGTTATTAACGGTTGAAACTCTTCTAGGATTTAATATAATTAAGTGATATTTTTTGGTTTATTACATTGAATTTTTGGGGGAAGAATGAAAAAGATGGTTCTCTTGTTCGCGATTTCGATCTTAATATTAGCTTTTGTAGGTTGCGACAACAACGACGACAACGGCATCACCGCGCCGGCGGATACGAATCACACCAATGTCGATCCACCCTTCATAAGCGATGTGAACGGTCCCTATGAGATCGAGGTTGGAAGCGATGCGGTTTATAGTTGCACCATTCTTTCCGATGCCGATATAATTCGCCGAAGCTGGAATCTCGACCTCTTCGCCGACGATTATTTTTATCCGGCGACAGCGACGGAAGGGGCTTTTACGCCAACCGGCACGATGCCTTCTCCATTCGTAGAAACCGATACCGGTCAAACACCGACATTCGTATATGCCAATCGCGGGAAATATACCGCCGCCCTCGAGATCGAGGACGCGGACGGATATGTCGAGCGCGGCGGAACGATGGCATTCGTGGTTCCGATAACCGCCGACGACCCATCGATACATGTCGTTCGCGCGGCAAGCGTCGATACACTCGACGGCAGCGAATTTGACATCCTTCGGTTCAGCTTGATCGCCGACAACAGCGTCCCGGCATGTGTTTATGCCGACGGCTATGATAAATTCTTCGCATATAGCCATATCGATAATGAAATCGCACCCGGATATCGCATCGTTCGAACTGCCGCCGAGACCGGAAAGCATCTCGGAATCGAAGGCTCCGGATTGTTCGTGGCAAGGATTATCGTCGATTTCGACGTCGAGGGTTCGCTTAACCTTTGGGGAGACAATCCCGACGATTTCGTCGAGTATTCGACATACCTTAAGATCAAACATGTCGATGGCCTCACGCGGATGCACTATCTCTATTCCAAAAGACTGGATTGGACTTCGACCGAGCAGGGGTATTATCTCGATGGAAATCACGTGATCGAGGACACACTCAACGTTATGGGCAACGAGGAATACGAGTTCTGGTTCGGCGTCGAGACGTTCCAGTATCACGCAGCCGGCGATTCGGCGGGTTCGGCGGTATGTTTCGACGGCGTCGATGCGCCGACATTATTGAATAAAGTAACATTCGAGCTTGAAAAATAATAATAATAATAATAAACTAATCAAACCTGTTTGGAGTCACCAATGCGTCAGCCTCGACACATAGCAATACTTGTAATATTCATCGTCGCCATCTCGGCTTATGCGATTCCAGCTGTCAAACTTATCTCCGATTCCAACCTTGAAACTAATTTTCGAGTTTATTTCGATAATCCGTCGATATCCGATTTCGGCGGCGGATATTCATATCTAAGATTGGAAGATTTCGGCCCTCGCGGCGATGAATACGGCCCGCGACTTTTCGGGAGAATTTTTTCCGTCGCGATACCGAAGGGTGCCGATGTCGATGTCGAGATCGAGTCTTCCGAGTGGGGCGAGTGGATGCCGATTATGCCGGTTCCGCGATGCGACGAGGTCGATCATCGAGGCGAGATAGTGCCCGGAAACAGCGATCTTTATGCAGTAAATTACGGCGGAACGGCAGATTTGGTCGGCAGGAAAACGATTCGCGGCGTCGAGATCGCGGATATCGATATCGTCCCGGTGCAATATGATCCCGAATCCGGCGTTCGATTCATGAAAAGCATCGAGGTCTCCGTCACGCATCGCGGCGGCGGAGCTACTGCTTGTGAAAGGTCGCTCTATCATCCGACCTTCGCGCGAATTTTCGAGGCCATGCTCGTAAATCCCGATGCATCGATGCCACGCGAAAGGATATATGAATTATCCGAATGGGACCCCGACGACGGCGCAGAGCTTCTCGTCATCTGCTATCCCTACTTCGAGGACGAGTTCCAACCGTGGCTCGATTGGAAACTCCTCATGGGGATGCCGACGAAGGTCGTCACGACGACAGTAACCGGAACGGACACCTCCTCCATCAAAGCATATATCCAAAACGCATACGATACGTGGGTTTTGAAACCGGTCTATGTCCTTTTCCTAGGCGATGCTGGCGAGGTTGTGACATACACGAGCTTATCGACCGGTTCGTGCATCGGCGACAACGAATACGGTTGCGTCGATGGCAGCGACTACTTCCCCGATCTCTTTCTCGGAAGAATTTCCTGCGACGCCGCCGCGCAGGTCGATCTTCTCGTCCAAAAGCAGCTCGACTATGAATGTCATCCCGATACGACCGACGATTGGTATGCGCGAGCCGTAGGAATAGTTAGCGAGGACGATCCGACATGGGATCCCCTCGGCCCGCAAGATTCGTCATATCTGGCAGCGGTAACATACGGAATGGGACAGTGCACCGCGTCCGGTTTCACCGATGTTAAACTTTTCAGAAGACACGATGGCGATAATTTTTACACGGTAAAGCCGTATTTTGAGGCGGGTTGCGGATTGGTTCAATTTCGCGGGCAAGCGTGGCCTGATTACTATCACTTCGGTTGTTATGAGACTGCTTACGGCGGACTCGACACGCTCGAGAATAATGGCAAATGCCCGGTAAATATATCGATATCATGCGGAACTGGCGGCTTCATGTCCGGCGATACGCGGATGTGCGAAAGATCGACGAGGGCGGGAACGGTATCGAATCCTAAGGGATGCGTGGCCTTTATGGGACAGACCGCCGTCAGCTCGAACTCCGAGGAGCGCTCGTCGCTTTCAAAACACATCTTCGAGGGACTTTTCGAGGCGCGCTTAAATCAACTCGGAGCAGCGCATACCTTTGGAAAAAACGGCATGTATTCGGAGTTCGGCGGCTCCTACGATTCGAGATACGAGTATCTTTCCTCGGCGCTCGTCGGCAGCCCCGAGATGCTGACGTGGACTGCGCCGATTATGGCTCCGACGGTCGATTTCCCGCCGCTGGTCACGGTCGGGCCGGTTACCATCGACGTGAACGTGATGGCGGGCGGCTTGCCGGTCGAGGACGCGCGCGTTGCGATTCACAAGGGAAGTAGTTTTTCGTATGCGATGACCGACGCATCGGGCGATATCTCGATCTCGCTTACCGCCGATCCATCGATACCGCTCGTGCTGGTCGTTACCGGCCCGAATATCTACCCGTTTCAGGACACGATAGACGTTATCGTATCCGGCGTTGGAGTATATCCCGTTCCCGTAGTCTTTTTCGACGTCGTCGGCGACGGCGACAGCATCATAAATCCGGGCGAGACGATCAGCTTTATCCCAAATATATGCAACCTCGGCACCGAGGGAGCCGACACTCTGAGTGGAATCGTGCGTTGCAGCGAACCTATAGTTTGGATCGATTCGACAACATCTTTTCCAACCATGGCGGCGGGCGATACGGTTTCCGGCGATGAAATAAAATTCCAGATTCCATCCGATCATCCTGGCATCGAGCGCATCACCTTTTATATTATTATTTTTGGACATCCAGACGGCCCGTGGGCGCGGACGATTTCACCGGAGCCTCCTATCGAGCGTTTTAGCGCACTTTTTGAATCTGTTACCGTTCACGACCCCGGCCCACTCGGCAACGGCGACGGAAACCTCACACCCGGCGAGGTCGCGGATATCTGCTTGACAATGAGCAACGCGAGTCAAGCGAGGCTCACCGATGCCCTCGGCAAACTTCAAGGCAACGACCGAATCGCAGTTATCCAGAACCTCGCGGCATATTCCGATTGGGGACGCGGAGAAGATGCAGCACTCGCTCCATGTTACACGATAAGCCTCTCCCCCACCCTCGATCCGGCGGAGGC
>CAYNTG010000032.1:2104-7653 GCA_964400105.1 uncultured bacterium | reverse complement strand
GGGACACCGCAGCAATTCCCGCACGTCGGCGGCCCGCAGGGAATAGTCGCGCCCGTATGGGCAGACCTAGCGCCGCATAGGACTGGCGGCGGAGAGATATATTCCTATTACGATACTGGAAATCACCAATATGTCGTTCAGTGGGACGAATGCTCATTCTATTATGCCGGCGGTTTCGTAACATATCAGCTGAAGATCTGCGATCCGGATTATTGGCCGACGCCGACCGGCGACAGCGATTTCTATGTTTATTATCACGAATTCACCGGCCTCGGCGTGATGGGTGTCGGAATCGAATCGCACAGTGAGACGATCGGCATCGAGTATTATCGCGACGGGGTTTATGAGGAAAATGCCGCAGTGATAGCCGCCGGACGTGCATTGAGAATCACCACGGTCGAACCGGACGATCCAAATCTGCCGTGGCTTTATTCGGTAGGCAGTGTCTTTTTGGACGATTCTTCTGGGGATAACGACGGCATCGTCGAGCCGGGCGATAATATCGGGATCCGTATTTATGTCCATAACGGCGGCACGGCCATGGCCCCGAACGTCATGGGGCTTCCTCTCGACACAACATATATAACTTCATCCGACACATCGGTTGCCTTCGGCATTATCATGCCCGGAGGTACATTCTTCAATGCAACCGAAGCGATGCACGTTACCGTTTCGGCGTCATGCCCACCAGACACGGTGATCGAGATTCCAATCGAGCTTTCGGCCCTCGGTGGTTGGTACACGACTTACACGAAGATATGGCTTCATGTCGGCGCGAGCGTCGGAATCGACGAAGGGAGTATGTTGCCGAACGGCATCGAGATAAGCGCCGCATATCCGAATCCATTTAATTCGACAGCTTCGATAGAGATCGTCGTTGGAGGCGATATCGATGATCGGCTGAATCTCGAGGTTTTCGATATTACAGGTCGCAGGATCGAGACGCTTTTCGACGGCCTGTTGAAACCTGGCAGATACACATTCAGGATGGAAGCGAGCGACCTGCCTTCGGGTTGCTATTTCGTTCGATTACGCGCGGGCGAGGATCGTTATTCGAGCCGCAAACTGCTGCTCATTCGATAATATCCTTCTCTGGGGTTTCTCTACGAGCCGCATGGCCTTTGGTCACCCTGAACGGGTTTCCTTTGGTCACGTGCAAACCACCACACCTTCGCTGCAGAACGAAGTTCGCAATTTAAAAAAAATTATCGTTGTAGTCGCCGACCGAAAATATTATTGTTATAGTAATTGAAGTGAAACGAATGGGAAATTAAACCGAACGGAGAAATTAAGATGAAGAGAAGTATCCTTATTGTGGTAATTATTTGTTTTTGTGCTCTGTCCATTTTCGCCGGTGACATACAGATCGGGTTCATGACAACAGGAATCTCGCATTCGGTATATGATAATATCCTAGCTGCGCTGGAAAGCGCCGATTTCACCTATGATATACACGAGTTTTGGGATTTTACCGCAGTAACCGCCGACACGCTGGATTCGCTGAATGTGTTTATAGTCCCGGAGGCTTCATATCCAACCACACCGGATGCGATCCGACTACATTTCGAACCGATCATACGACCCTGGATCGAATCCGGTGGTTTGCTTATCGCTTTTCACAAGGTTGGCCTCTGTTTTATCAACGATGTGGGCCTGGCGAGGATCGACGATCTTTCTGGATACGACGATAGCACGCTCTACATCACCGACCCGACACATCCGGCCCTTAGCGGCGTCGATTCGTTTTTCGTAGGAGCGGGAGGCAACTGCGTTTCCAGCGATTTCCCGGATTACACCCCACTTATTGTGAACCGCTCTGGAACACGCATGAACTCGGGTTACGACGAGATTGTATCCGGTTGTACGCTATTTCTCGGCTGGAACTACACATCTAGTTCCGAAAATCAGGATTCGGTTTTCAAAAACTCAATTCGGTATTGGTCGATGGTTTCCGATGGGCCGATTTGCCGTGGAGTTTTTCCGCGCTCCGGCTACTGGGTCTCCTCGGATACGGCGATTGTCATGAATTTCTTCGACCCGGACGGGATCGACGCCTCTTCGGCTTCGGTGATTATGGACGGAGTTCTTTACGATGTCCTCGACGCGGAATTGACTATCTCCAGCGACAGCGTGATTTTCCGGCCGTCAACGCCCTGGGCCGATGGCGACACGATAACATTCAAGCTTGTCGGAATCGAGGACGTGCTCGGCCATGAATCTCCAGACAGCGGCATCTCGACGACCTTTTATATCGATAAGGCAACGCCATTTGTTACTTATCGCGAACCGGACTCGGCGGATATTTTTTCCGAGACGCCGACAGGCGCGCTGATACGCTTTTCGGATGCCGGATGCGGCATGGACAGCATCGGTTGGAGTCTTAATATAGACGGCGTCGATGTCGATCCATTCGGTGGTGGTATTTATCTCGAAGGCGATTCTACGGTGATTGTGGATTTTGCATCGGCCGGGATTTCGATCACATCGGGCGACACGACAATAGTTTCGCTTTCATTATGGGATGCGCCGAACGTAGGCGAGCCTAATATTTCCAATCTATCGTGGTGGTTTCTGGTTTCGACGAGCATCGAAGAATTAAAACTGCCAGAAAACACCTCACTCTACGCATATCCAAATCCATTCAATTCGGCTGTGGCGATTTCCTTCGCCGGCGGCGTCGGTGCCAGTACGGGCTCCGGGCAGGTCGGAATAGAGATTTTCGATATATGCGGACACCTGGTGACCGACCTACCCGTGCCGACCTGCGGTAACCAGCAAGTCGAGCCGACACCGGTAATCTGGCGACCGAAAAAATCCCTCGGCAGCGGCGTGTATCTGGTCCGTGCGCGTGTTGGGGATGACGAGGTTACGAAACGCATCGTGTATTTGAAATAACGCCGAATCCGCCCGATGGTGGTCAAGGCCCATCGCAATCCTGCACCGCGCTGCCAGCGGCGCAGGATTGCGATTTATGCTTACGGTTCTAAATGGAGATCGACGGGCAGTTAGCCCTTAACGCTGCCGAGCGTTAAGCCGCCAACGAGCCAGCGGCTCAGGACGATGAACAAAACAACTACCGGCACGCTCACAACAAAACTTCCGGCGGCATAAAGTCCCCATTGGGTTGACATGTTTCCCTGGAACATCTTGAGACCGACGGGGAGTGTGAACATATTCGGTTCCTGCAGGATTATCGCGGCGACGACGTATTCGTTCCAGCTTGCCATGAATGAAAAAAGCGCTGTTATTACCAAAGCCGGTGCTGCGAGCGGGAGAATGATACGCCACCACGCGCTCCAATGGCCGCATCCATCGACGCGCGCCGATTCGATCAACGATGTCGGAATCGTGTCGTAGTAACCCTTCATCTGCCATATACAAAACGGAAGCGCTGTCGCCGAGTAAGCTATCATCAGCCCCAAATAAGAATTAATCAATCGTAATTTCGATAGCATGATGAACATCGGAAGCAGCAGCATCGTCGCGGGGAACATCTGCGTGGTGAGAAGGCTCTGCATGACCGCCTTTTTCCCGGCAAAACGAAACTTGCTGATAGCATACCCGGCCATCGAGGCAAGCAGGACGCCGGTCAGCGTAACCATCGCCGTGACCACAAACGAATTGAACATCCAACGCAGAAACGGCGTCGCCGTGAACAGCTCGAAGTAGTTTTTAAGCGAAGCGCCTTCTGGAATTATCGCCAGCGACGTCGAAAGTAGCTTATCGGCGGGTCTCAGCGAAATCGTGATAACCCGCAGCACCGGATAGAGCGTCCCGACTGTCCATAAAACAAGAAAGGCATAGATCAGAAATAATTTTGGTGCGGAATCTTTTTGCTTCATGTCGATAAATATATTCAAAAATTCGTTGCGTGCAAAGCGAAATCTCGATTTCGTGTGTCCATTTAGACCTTGACCTTTATTAAATTTCCGGT
This sequence comes from uncultured bacterium, assembly GCA_964400105.1. Taxonomy (GTDB): domain Bacteria; phylum UBP14; class UBA6098; order UBA6098; family UBA6098; genus CAYNTG01. The sequence goes on along the minus strand of CAYNTG010000032.1, from coordinate 3,719 downwards.
ATATTAAACGACAATTCTTTTAAGGAGAAAAAGATGGGTTCCCGTGCAGGCCCGGTCGATTCTGAAAGAAAATTTTTACTAAAATATTCTCGATGAGGATATTTGCGGTCGTGTTATAGGCCGCATCGCAGAATTAAATCCCAAACAGGAGATTGTATATGAATTTCGATGTTGCAGATAAATCATTAGCCCCCAAGGGCTTAAAACGAATCATGTGGGCGGACAAAAACATGCCTGTTCTCACCGCAATCCGCAAGCGTTTCGAGCGCGAGAAACCGCTGGACGGCCTCGTTATGTCGGCCTGTCTGCATGTTACTGCGGAAACCGCGAACCTCGCGCGCACACTTGTCGCCGGCGGCGCGGATTTGATGCTTATCGCCTCGAACCCGCTCTCCACGCAGGACGACGTCGCGGCCTCGCTGGTCGAGGATTTCGGAATCTCGACGCAGGCGATCCACGGCGAAGACAACGAGACTTACTATCGCCACGTTCGCGCGGCCTCCGCGCGCGGCCCGGTTATCACGATGGACGACGGCGCCGACCTCGTATCGACTATCCACAAGGAGTTCCCGGAAGTCGGCGCGAAAATCATGGGCAGCATGGAGGAAACCACCACCGGCGTGATTCGCCTTCGCGCAATGGCCCGCGACGGCGCGCTCAAATTCCCGGTAATCGCTGTCAACGACGCCAAGACCAAGCATTTCTTTGACAACCGCTACGGCACCGGCCAATCGACGCTCGACGGCATTATCCGCGCGACGGATATGCTTATCGCCGGCAAAAACGTTGTCGTCGCCGGCTATGGATGGTGCGGGAAAGGCTTTGCAATGCGCGCCAAGGGCCACGGCGCTCGCATTATCGTAACCGAAGTCGATCCGATTAAGGCTATCGAGGCCGCGATGGACGGTTTTCAGGTCATGCCGATGGCCGAGGCCGCACTGATCGGAGATCTATTCTGCACGCTCACCGGCGATATCCATGTCATACGCCCTGAGCATTTCGAGGCGATGAGGGACGGCGCAATCGTCGCGAACAGCGGGCATTTCGATGTCGAACTGGACCTGCCCGGCCTCGCTAAAATCGCAACAAAAATCAACCGCGATGTGCGCATTGTAACCGATGAATATATTATGCCATCGGGCAAGCGCGTGTTTATATTAGCCGATGGCAGATTGGTCAACCTCGCGGCAGCGGAGGGCCACCCGGCGGACGTTATGGATATGTCGTTCGCAGTGCAGGCGCTCGCCAGCGAGTGGGTTGTCAAGAATCCGGGCCTGACGGTCGCGGTGCACGACGTTCCCGATGAGATCGACGACTGGGTCAGCAGCCTAAAACTGCAGACGATGGGCATCGAGATAGACACGCTCACCCCGGAGCAGGTCGAATACCTCGCCAGCTGGGAAATGGGCACGTAGAAAAGAGTTCGACTAACTCACTAAAAAGGCCGGCTTATGCCGGTCTTTTTTTATATCAGAATATTGTGGCGTCGTCCGCAGGGGTAACCCGGCGGGACGGCAAGCCGGATTGAAAAATCGGGGTGAAAATCCCTAAATTGCTGTAAGTTCATTCACAACAATGAATAACGATAGTGACAGGGGGCAACCTGAGCCTGCCA
>CAYNTG010000032.1:0-2004 GCA_964400105.1 uncultured bacterium | reverse complement strand
CGAGCGCGGATGTTAAGAATCGGAGCCTGCCGGAAGTCAATCCGAGGCTGCCATTGGAAAAAAGGGCGCTCGGATTATGGCATGTCAGACTCGGTTTCAGGTGTGTCAGACTCGGCGCGAGGCGTGGCACTGTCTTTTATTAAACCTTTGCCAATCAAGGAAGGTGAAGATGGCAGTTCTAAAAAACAATCAATTTTCTTCCGATGACGACGACACGCGTCTCGTGGCCCGACGCCTCCCACCACCCACGATAAACAAAAATCCTTTGACCTTTTAAATTTATTCAATATATTAGAAACAACTATGAAAAAAGTGATTCTTTCTATCGCGTTGTTATCTTTCATCGTTGTAACCGCTTACGGAGATGCCACAATCGATGCCGTTTGGTTCACACAGGAAATCGACTGCGACGGCCGGGACCTCGTTAATATATGTTATTATCTCAGCGGCGGTCCTGCGCATGTTTCGGCGATAATGTCCGCCGATTCGGGCGCGACATGGACGGTGCCGATGGATTCGCTGATCGGCGCGGCGGGCAATATTGGATTGGATGTCTCTTCGGGATCGCATTGCTTCGATTGGGTGATGAGTTACGATCTTCCCGACACGGACGGCGCGAACTGGATGATTCAGGTGGTGGTAGTTTCATTTTTGGACACATTCGCGGTGATCGATTCCGTGAATATTTCATCACGCCCAAACTACGGATGGGGTCTCGCTTTCGGCGACGGTAAATATTGGATTTACGATTATTCGTCGCAATATGTCTATCGCGCGGATTGTGTCGATCCAGCTGTTTGCACTCCGACAAGCATTATGAATATCGGCGAGAACAACTGCGACATCGATCACGACGGGGATTATATATACTACGGCAAATCCGGTGGGAACTGCGACGAAATTCATCGACGGCATATAACAACCGGCGCCGACCAGAAAATCGCCGATATGGACTGGTTCATCCCCGGCGCCTCGATTCAAGGCGTCCATGTTATCAACGACACACTATACGCCGCCTGTTACGACAATCGTTTTTGGGTGAACAAGATGTTCACCCTCATGTTCGATCTAAGCCGCTCTTTCCCGATTACAAGCTGGGATACCCTGCTCGTCGGCAACCTCGACGATTGCCATACTTACGAGGGAATGACGTTCGCCTGCGATTACCTTTGGGGAAGCAATAACAATGGCCGCATGGTTCGCATGGATGTCGGCATTCCGGCATACACCGGATGCTATCCGATTCCAAATACCGGCGTCGGCGCGGAGGGCCTTTGCTGGGACGGCCTGTATATCTGGTATCAAAACCGAGAAACAGACCATATCTACCAGATCATGATTTACGACTCGGCCAGCAGCAAAGGATTTGCGATGGGGCCGCTCGACTCGCGTGCGCCATCGGTTTCCATGGGATGCCCCGCCGAGCTTTCCGTCGGCGAAAGTTACACATTCCACTGGAGCTATTACGATAATTTTTTCGCAGGCGACCCGTTCGAGGTAATCGTCCATTGCGGAGCGGTCGCGGAGACGATCTGGACCTTCGACACGCTTTTCGAATACACCGTTCTGCCCGGATGCGAAATTCTGAACATCCAGATCGCCGTTCGGGACTCGTTCTGCAATATCGGTTATGCCGGCTGCAACGTTCCGATAGTGTTACACGACCTCCTCGGATATATCCTGATTCAGGGGGTTGACGGCATCATGTTCCTTCGCGTAGTCGATCAGGACGATGCGATCTCCGCCGCAAACGGCATAATCATGGTGCAGCTACCGGATTTTCTTGGAGCAGCTGATCTTGTCGATACTACCGCTATCGACGCATCGCCCGTTTTCATCGAAACGCCATACGGCATAAGGTCCTGGCGCTACGACACGGAGCCGGTTGATTAGGGCGAAGAGTAATAGTGAACATATCATCCGAGCGAAGCGAAGCAATTTCAACGTTTGAGGGAGATTGCCACGGCTTACTGTCCCGCAATGACAAAATAATTTAATTTTGCG
>CAYNTG010000031.1:0-22832 GCA_964400105.1 uncultured bacterium | reverse complement strand
GGTCAATCGGGGATAACGCGCTCGATACGGTCGAGCATGAGCCATCCATCCTCACCGTTCCGCAATATTACCCGTGCGAACTCGCCACGAACCTCCTTAACAGCCACCTCCATGCCTTCGTGGAATGTGTATTTGAGCTGCGAACTCTCCGATGGCGCGCTGCGAATCTCGACCTTCGGTGCAATAACGATTGCCCTGTCGGTCTCCCAGATATGTGTTCGCTTAAATGTATATGGCACAAGGATTAATAGTGCTATCGACCATGCGATAATAGATAGAATTTTGAGTGTTTTTTGCATACGCCATTTAACGATAAGAGCGATGAAAAGGAAAAGCGCTCCGAGAACAGTGAAGATTGCGGCAGCCCATGCGAATTCGCGGAATGAAATTTTTTCGAGAACTCCGAAAAACAGGCCGAGCGGTGTGTTACGATAGACATCTCCAACGACGCCATCTTTGGCATCGCTTTTCTCTACAATATCCACTCCGGTTTTACGAACGAAATCGAGGTTATTGAAAATATCCTTATCGCGGGGTGAAATGAAGCGCGCGCGCTCGTATGAAAGAACGGCCTTTCCGATATTGCCCGTTCGATAGTAGGCGTTGCCCAAATTATAATAGACGCGGGCGTCTGCGGCACCGGATTCTAATGCCTCTTCATATGCCCGAATTGCTGCGGAAAAATCGCCGTCCCGGAACGCCGCGTTGCCGGCGACATAACGGTCGGTCGGGCCCGCGAAAACGACCGATACCAAAAATACTAATAATATCGTTATTATACTTTTCATCTGAAAGCGCGATCGACTTTGCGTATAAGTTCCTTTGTCCCGTTAAGCAATTCTTTCGATACTCGATCCTTTTCGCCCGGAGCAAACCGCAGAAAATTCAGCTTTTCGAGCAACTCCTCGATGCTATCGAGTGTTTCGTCATCGACACGTCGTTCCGCAAGACGATCTCGTGTGTCGGAGAAAACGATTCCCTCCTGCGGAAGGCCGAGCCTGTCCGCAAGGTAATGCAGGATAGCATTTTGCGTCATAGCTACGAATGTCTCACTATCCTCGATTCGGGCTTCCGCCTTGCGAAGCTCGGAAACAGCCTTCTTCATCGCGCGCGTGTATCTGGCATATCCGATATCCGTATCGAGACGCTCCCTCCTGCGATAAATAATTAGCCCTGCCAAAATCAATAACAACTCGAGCGGCAGGATATACATGAAAATCGACAGATGGCCGATATCGAGAGTGCCGACATCGATACGTTTGCAATCCGGCGCGATGAATCGGATATCCTCGCCGACGCGCATCACCTCGCCGCGCGATACAATCTGCATCCCTCCGGATTGCTCCGCTTTGCCCTCCCCGACAACTAATGAAATTGGATCGGCGACGGCGTATTTATATGTTTTGGATTTTAGATCGAAGTATGACAGCCGCCATTGTGAAATATCGAACTCTCCCTCGCTTCTCGGCACGAGGATATACTCGAATTTCCGCGTTCCGGCGACCTTGCCGCCGTCCGCACTGATATGTCCCGATTCCTGGACATCGAACAGCTCGAATCCCGGTGGGAATTCGAGTTCCGGCTGGTCTATGATATGAAGATTGCCGGTGCCGGAGACCGAGATTGTATAGCTGAAGGCCTCATTGGTTTTCGGCTGATCGACACTCGTTTCGGCAACCACCGAAAAGTCGCCGACCAAACCGTCGAAATCGGCAGGAGCGCCTGCGGGCAAAGGTTTTACCACAATTTTCAACGGCCGCCCGACGACCTCGACCTTCTTGCTTTGCGAGAAAAATCCCCAATGACTGTTATTGGTTATCACCGAACAATCGAGCTCCATCGGCTCGATTTTCTTCTCGCCGGAACTCAGTCCGAATATGGCATCCCTTGTTAGAACGACAGCATTGTATGCTTTGCCTTTGACCGTTTTGCGCTGGTATTGCAGCCTCTTCGCGCGAAACAAATCCTTCGCCCAAAAACCATTGAAAACCGCGTCCTTGGACATGGATATCTCGCCGAGGTTATACTGCGTATATAATGTGAAGCTGACATTTATCTGCTCGCCAACATATGCCTCGGTTTTATCGGCATATGCCGAGATAAACAGGTTTTCCCCGATATCCCTTTGCGACGGCTCCGGCGCGGAAGGTGCGGCCTGTCGAACATTTCTCTGTTGGCTTCGCGATGGCGCGATACTACCATCGACAACCTCGACCCGGAACGATTTGCTCGTTTTCGTCTCGCCGTTGGCGGAAACCTCGATTTTCGGAATTGTGAGCGTGCCTTTTTGTTTCGGGGCGAGATAGATATTGTATGTCACCGTTCTGTTCTGGCTCATCTTGCCGTTAACAAGCTGGAAATTCGAGCTTGTGCTCGTATTTGTATTCAAGAAAGCCCAATCGTCATTTCCGGAAAAATTCGGCCCTGAAAGATTTGAAATCTTATCGCCCGAAACCGCTATCGTCAGCGTGAGGTTGTCTTCGAGGCCGATCTTAGAGCGGTCAATATCGGAGGCGACGTTCCAGGCCGCCGCAGCGGTCAGAACCCACATCGAAAACATCGCCAATATGCATATTTTAGATTTTCGCATTACCACGGCTTGGCATGACGCCCGTTGCCGTCCCCCTGACGGCGCATCTTTTCCTTCTGAAGGTCCTCTTCGTTTTCCTTCATCGCATCGAGAAGTCTTTGAGCCTCTTCCTCGCTCATCTCGCCTTCTTTGGGTTTCGGTTGAGTCTGCTCTTGCTGCTCTTCCTCCTCGCCTTGCTCATCCTGCTGCTGTTGCTCTTGATCTTGCTCTTGATCTTGTTTCTCTTGATCTTGCTGCTCCTGATCTTGCTGTTGCTGCTGTTGCTGCTGATCTTGTTGCTCTTTTTCGGAGAATTCCTTCAAAAGCGCCCTCGCAAGCTCCAGGTTATATTTTGCGTCGCTGTTTTCCGGGTTTAATTCGAGGGCTTTTTGGTAATGGATTATCGAACGTGGCAGCGAGTCGATTTGGAAGAATGCGTTTCCGAGGTTATACTGGATATCCGATTTCTCGACCGGTTCGTCGGAAGCCGTAAATGCCTTCTCCAACTGCTCTCGAGATTTTTCAAAATCCCCGAGTTTGTAAAGTGAGAGACCGAGATTCTGTTGAATAACGGGAGATTCCGGCTCTATGAGATTAGCCTCCTGGAATTTCGTCAGCGACTCCTGAAAATCATCCTCGTCGAAGGCTCGAACTCCTTTGACAACATCGCCATAAGGCCCCGCGAGCAATGACGATGCGAGAATCGATACGACCGATATTGCAATCAAAAACCGCATGTTCCGCTTTGGCATGTTGGACAACTATTTCCCGATTGCGAAGGAGCAACATTCGATAATTTCCTTACGACACCGGGTTCTCCGCATTTTGGGCATTTATTGCTCCGGTCGTCGCGCCCGGACGACGGCAGAAGAAGCTCGAATTCTTCGCCGCATTTTTCGCATTTGAATTCATAAATCGGCATATTAACCCTTTCGTTCTAAGTTTTTTTCAACAGATATTCTCCTGTTGCGTCGTTCGTCGAGTATAGCGGCATATTCGGCCCCGATTATGAAGATATTGGCCGAATAAAATATCCATATCCAGAGCGCTAAAAAAACACCGAGGGCACCATAAAGCTTGCTATAAGGCGCTATCGACGATAGATACAACCCGAATAATCGCCTCGAAATTTCCCATAGAACCGATCCAAAAACCGCCCCCCCGAATGCCGCGCGCCATGCGACTTTGGTCTTCGGGCCGACCTTGTAAATTATTGCGAACATCAGCATTATCAAGGCGGGCGGCACCAACGAAAAGAACAGATTCCACAGCAGAGGGATTTCCGCAGGATTAATGCCAAAAATGCTCATCGAAAGGTCGCCCACGATGACCGCGATAACGGTGGCCGCGATGGATGCGAGAAGCAGAATACCCGCAATCAGTATAAAGAAATAGACGACCGCCGTTCTCCTGAGAAATCCCCTTCGGATGCTTACCCTAAATATCTGGTTTATAATAAGTTCTATCGTGTAAAAAACCCCGCCGGAGAATAGCACTAACAGCAGGATTCCCACACCACCGAGCATACCCTTGCCACCTATCAGGTCGCCGAGTATCGACTCGATTTCGATGGTCCCCTCCGGGAGAATATTGCCGATCTTGCCGAGGGCGGTAACTGCGGATACAGCGGCCGACCTGCTTCCGAGGATATGTCCGAGCAGGGATAGCGCAAGAAGGCTCATCGGCAGGATGCTTATCAGAAAATAAAAGCTCAACGAGCCGGCAAGGGTCATGCCGTTGTCGGCCTGAAATCTTCTGAAGATTCGTGCAAGGGTTTGTAACCTCGCCTCGAGCCATGCTCCTATTTTCTTAAGGACATTTTTCATCTGCATTAAAACCTGTCATTTAACCGTCGTTGCGAGATCTGAAGCACGAAATGCGAATGGTTGCGGCAATCTCACCTTGGACGACGGGATTGCTTCGTCGCTTCGCTTCCTCGCAATGACGACAAGCAACGAAATTGACCCGACATTCGGTCTTCTAGGTGCAGTAAATCTCGCAATGAAGGCTCAACCACGCTTTTAAAAAAATCAAATCCACGGCCTTTTCGATCCGCGATCCCGCCTTTTACGCTCTGGAAGTGCGCCCGATAGGATAAACAAAATCATCGCCGGCAAAAGCGCCCATTGAAATCGATCCTCGTAATTTGTAAATACCCTCGTCTCGATCTCGGCCTTTTCCATACTGCTAATATCCTCGATAATCTCGTCCAATTCTGCGGCTCCGGGCCGCGCGGAATAATATTTCCCGTTTGCCGCAAGCGTCATCCTTCGTAGCGTCGCCTCGTCCAATTTGCTCGTTACGATATCGCCTTCGTCGTTGCGAAGGTATCCGCTTTTATTACCATATCGATCATCGAGCGGGATCGGAACCCCGCTAGGCGAACCGATTCCCACGCAATAGATAATCACCCCATCGTCTGCGGCGGCCTCTGCGGCGGCAACCGGATCGCCCTCGTGATCCTCGCCGTCGGTCAAAAGTAGGATGACCTTCTGGCGATTATCCTTCGCGACGAAACCTTTCCGGGCGATCTCTATCGCACGGGCGATAGCGGTTCCCTGTTCCGGGATAACGCCGACATCGACCGCATCGAGTATCATGAGCGATGCCATATAATCCGTGGTCAACGGCGAAACGAGAAATGCATCGCCGGCGAATGCTACGATACCGATCCGGTCTCCACCGAGCTTTTCAATCAATGTTTTAAGCTCGTGCCGTGCCTTGTCCATTCGATTCGGAGCGACATCCCCGGCGAGCATCGAGGTCGAAACATCGATAGCGACGATGAGATCAATCCCCTCGCGCTTTACCTCTTCGAGCTTCGTTCCAAGCTGCGGCCTCGCTAAAGCGACGACGAGAAGGGCGTATCCGAGGAGGAAAAAGACCCTTCGCACGGCTAGCATCGCCTTGCTTCGGCTGGCCGTAAGCCGTTGAATAAGCTCGATCTCGCCGAATCGCTTGAGCAGCTCTCTTTTACGTCTCTCCACGCTCCAGAAAAAGAGGACAAGAATCGGCAATCCGATCATCAGATAAAAGGCGGATGTGCTTGCAAATCGTATCATCTTCGTATTATGTTTGGGTTTTGATTTTTTGTCAACTCGATAACGGCATGTGCGGCAAGTCCGCGCAGGACCGGGATCGCAAGAAGCAGGTTATCGATGCTAAATATAAACGGAGAAGCCCACCTCAAAGATCGAAAGCGACGCAGGCGTTCGAGTATCGCGAAGCGTTTCAATTCGACCTCGCCGAATATGATGCCGAGCCGCTCGATCTCGTCTGCGCGAAGTGCGCCGCCGCCGGGCGACTCCTGGCATGAAATCGGCAGCATCGCACGCATTTTTAGAATCGCACGCCACGGATGAATCGGTTCGAGGAAAACGGCTCTTCCGCCGGGTTTCAGGAGGCGAACAAGCTCCGGGCCGGCGCTGTCGAGAGGAAGATGGTGCAGCGACACCTGACCGACGATAAGATCGAACGATCCCTCCGGCAAACCGGTATCGACCGCGCTGAGCTTGCGGACATCGATATCGACGCCGTTGATATGCGCCGCGCGACGCGTCAGATCGCACATCCCTTCGGATACATCTATCGCCGTGACCTTTGCGCCGCAAAGCGCGAGCCGCGAAGCCGCATATCCATAGCCGCATCCGATATCCAACACACGCAGATTCTCGACATCTCCCACTGCGATCCAGAATGCACGGTGCCTCGGCGGTAGCGGCTCGTCGAAATCCACGAGAAGCGCGCGCTTGTCATTTTCGGCGAGGAATCGCTCTGCCTCGATATCGTAATGCTTTGACTCTATCGAGTCGTGTTCGGTTTCGCTACCGATTTTTTTGAGCGGGTTATCGTAAAATTTGGCGATATTTCCGGCGTCTAATGTCATCAGGGGAGTCTTCGGAATATGGTGTTGCGCAACAGGACATCGGCCAAAAGAAACAGGAATCCCGCGATAATGAAACCGTGGAAAAGCTCCCGGTAGCGCGTGAAATGGTGAATCTCGATCTTCGTTTTTTCCAGCTTATCGATCTCGGAGTAGATCTTCCGCAGGCTCTCGGTATCCGTGGCGCGGAAGTATTCGGCGCCGGATATTTCCGCGATCTGATTAAGCGTCTTCTCGTCGATCTCGACCGGCATTCGGACGTGGCGCTTGCCGAAGAATGGATCGTCCACCGGATAGAGCGCATATCCCTTTCGTCCGGCTCCGATAGTATAAATTCTAATTCCGAGAGCCTTCGCGGCCTGAGCAGCGGTGATCGGATCGACCTGACCGCGGTTGTTTATCCCGTCGGTCAAAAGGATCATGATCTTCGATTCGGCCTTCGAGTCGCGCAGGCGGTTAAGGCCGGTTGCGATAGCCGTTCCAATGGCTGTTCCATCCTCGATCTGGCCGATCTCGATCCCCTCTAAAAAGTCCAAAAGCACGCCGTAATCGAGGGTTAACGGGCATTGGGTAAAAGCCTTCGCGGCGAAAACGACGAGACCGATCCGGTCGTTTGTGCGGCCCTCGATGAAATCTGCGGCGACGACCTTTGCGGCCTCGAGACGGTTCTTCGGCTTGAAATCCTCGGCGCGCATCGAGCTGGATAGATCCATAACCATGACAATATCGACGCCCTCGGTGAACGTCTCTTCCTTCACCGCACCGGACCTTGGCCGCGCCGCCGCTATGGCAAAAAGAACCAGCCCGATCATCTCGAGCCAGGCCAAAGCCGAGAAGATCGCCACCCGACCGGATACCTTCGAGCCTTTTACGAGATCGATATTGGAATAGCGCAAAGACCCGCTTCGGCGCGATCTGCGCCAAATGAAAAGTGCTATCGCGGGGACGATCAAAAGGAGCCACCACGGAGAAGCGAACTCGAAAAACCCTCCGGTAAATCGGCCGAAAATTGCATTGGCTATCTTATTGATAAAACCCTCCATTATTCGACTTCACCCCCTTCGATCTCTTCATCCTCCGGCTTCGGCTCGTCGGGTTTGGTTCTTTCGATAAAATCGCGCGCCACTCCGACCGTTTCGATATGCCAATCCTCCGGTGGAACGAGCTTCGCAAACTTGACCAGATCGCATCTTTCGAGAACGGATTCAACGAGATCGGAATCCCCCTCTCGAAGCGGAAAATCGGAGCTTATGAGATTATTCATCGTCTCGGAGGTCGAGAGCTCGAGCGCCGCGACGCCGACACGGTTCTCGATATATTCACGAAGGATTTCCGAAAGTCGTGTGTAGTATTTTTTGAACCTCTTGTTCGTGATATAATCCTTCGCTACGAGAGCGGCTATCGCGGCCAAAGCAGCTTCGTGCGGTGGAACCTGCGGCGCGGACATGCTGAATATCGAGCCGGTGATCCCTCTGCGTTTCCGCCAGAAGATAAAGCCGGCTATGAGCGCCGCGAGAATGAGAACGACGACCGCGATACCTATATAGAATAGCTTATCGCGCTCGATCCTTTGCGGATCGGTGATGTCGCGGAGCATCTCTTCCTTCGCCATCTGGATTGCGCGACCGGCGGCGATCTGCTTCTCCTTACCGGCGAGTGAGCTGTCCGATTCTGCGATGGACCTGATCTTCGCCCAATCCTCATCCGACAGGAGGGATTTAACGGTTATACCTATCGGCTCCGTGCGAAGCAGGATTGTCGTGTCTGCGGCGGAGTCGTAATATGCTATCGCCGTCGGCGGGATTATCCATTCACCGACATCGTAGGTGCTTATGTAATAAGTCAAAATCTCCTTTTCGCGGTCGTCTTCGAGAATAATCGGATCGGATGTCTCGAAATCGACGATCTGAAATTGGCCGAGTTCGGCGGCAACGCCGGGCCATGCGATAGCGATCTTCGGATCGTGGGTGATAGTTACGCGATAGGTTATGTAATCGCCGATGGTTATCGTCGTCGGATTTGCCGATGTCTCGATAGTCGCTTTTTGGGCATAAAGTGCCACGACAAAAAGAGTTATCAATAAATATATTTTTACTCTTGCGTTCATACCTCTACTCACCGGTTTTTTTCAGATTCTCCGGGAATAATTGGACCTTCTCCGTCTTTATCAATTCATCGATCACGCTCTGATGAATCTCCGCCATCTTCTGTTGTCGAAGAGCGTTCTCGACCTGCGGTCGTATCTCGTCGAGCGGTTTATCGCCGAACTCCGCCTTATGGATTTCGTAAAAATACCCGATATCGGATTGTGAAATCTCAACCCGATTGGCGATATTATCGTTGAAATAGGTCGAGATCAGTATGTTTTTCCGCGCCGATTCGAACATCTCGACCGTCTCCGGGTGTTTGTCATAACCGGCTCGAAGTGCGGCATCGTAAAGAAGCTGCTGCCCGACATAATCTTGCAGGAACCGGCCTTTGGCCTGCGGATCGATTAACTGCTCTGCAATCTCCGGTGGCAAATCGGCAAGCGCGTCCTCGATCTCGTCACTCGTAATTGCCCTATCGCCGATCCGGGCGACGACCACGGACGGTTCGGTTTCCGAAACCTGTTTTCCCGGATCGACCGTCTCACTCAACCTGAGTTGAGCCTGCTTTGACATACCCATTTTGTCCAACTGGGCAATGATCTTGCGCTCGATATCGTCCTTCAATGGATGATCGGGGTAAAGCTCTTGAATCTTGATGAAAGCCGCGAGCGCTTTACCCGGATCGCGAAGGTGTTCGGCGGATATATCTCCGATTTGGTATAATATGCTTCCCGCCTCGCGGTCGCTGAGATTGTAGTCGCGGAGAATCCGCTCGAATTCACCGACAGCTTGAGGATATAGCTCGCTATTGGCGAGCTTGCTCGCGTAACGCTTGGCCTGCTCGAACGACACGGCATTTTTTGTGGGCAAGACAATAGCGAAAATCAGCGCCGTCGCGGTCACGATAATGCCGACAATGCTCAATATCAGAGCGATTCGAATTGTTTTATAAGGATCGTTGATTTTGTCCATTTCGATTCTCCTATACTCAGTATCTCGCCGCACGTTTTTTGAAGAATGTCGTCAGTTCGTCGATATAGGGCTTATCGAGCCTTATGTCCATGTGGTCCAATCCAATACGCTTGAATATCTTTTCCCTTTCGAGCTGTGTCCTCGATACGTTAAGACCGAACGCATCGCGCAGAGTCGGATCGGATGTATCGATCAGAATGGCTTTGCCGGTCTCGGCATCCTCGAGTTCGATCAACCCGATATTCGGCATATTCTCCTCGCGCGGATCGGAGATTACGACAGGCACGAGGTCGTGTTTCTTTGCGGTAATGGTCATGGCCTTCTCATAATCTTCGCCCATAAAATCGCTTATCATGAAGACGATGGAACGCCTTTTCGTAATTCGATTGAGATAATCCAAAGGAAGAGCGAGGTTCGTCCGCGTATCCTCCGGCTTGAAATATAGCAATTCACGAAGGATGCGAAGCACGTGCTTACGCCCCTTCTTCGGCACGATCGATTTTTCGATCTTGTCGGTGAACATCACGAGGCCGACCAGATCGTTGTTGTCTATCGCGGAAAATGCCAGAAGTGCGCATATCTCGAGGGCGATATCCCGCTTCATGCTCGTCGCCGTGCCGAACTCGCCGGAACTGGAGACATCGACCATAAGCATGACGGTCAGTTCGCGTTCCTCCTCGAAAACCTTAACATGCGGCTGCCCGGTTCGCGCCGTTACGTTCCAGTCAATATTGCGAATATCGTCGCCGAGAACATATTCTCGCACCTCGGAGAACTCCATGCCCCGGCCCTTGAATACCGAGTGATACTCCCCTGAAAATATGTCGTTGACGAGCCGCTTGGTGCGGATATCGAGTCGTCGTATTTTCTTTATTATCTCTTTTGGAATCATAATACATCGAGTGATTAAATTTAGAAGAACCACCATGCCGCGACGGTCGCGCCGAATGGGTGTGTCGCCATTGGTATATGGAAATTGGATTCGTTGTAGCCGAGTTCATCGTCGGCATCGACGATATTATATTCCATTCCGGCGGTGAAACCCAATGAGATATTGACATTCGGCACACCGACCTCTTCGAGAAAAACCTCGATACCGATAAAAGCGCCAGGGCGCAGGCTCAATGTGTTTATCGAATAATTTTTATCGAGAATCTCTATCGTTTCCATCGAATAGGATAGGTCGAATTGCGGCTTGATCATGAATGCGATATTCTCTTCGAGGCGAAGCGGGATATTATACCCTGCGAGACCGCCGAACTCGATGCAGTTTCCGCCGGATTCGTTTTTGTAGAATTCCGGAACGTGGAGCATGAGATCGATGCTGTAATGATCCGCGAAGGGCATCTTATACCCAACAGCGAGTGGGGTATTCATAACTCCGATAGCCGGTGCGATCCTGTTCGGCGTCGTTTCGGTGACATCCTCGGCGGCGAAGACGGCAACGGCCGCGAATAATAAGATCGATATAATCAGGTTTCTTTTCATAACAGTCCGTTTCATTCGATAAATTCTCCGTCGAGATCGTCGGCGTTTCCATAGCTTCCGATATCCGGAATAAACAGTTTTCCTTTTCCCGCGCGTTTCGCTTTATACATGGCCTGATCGGCCTCATAGAGAAGTTTGTCGGCGGACATCCCTTTTTTCCATTTATAGATGCCGATGGACGCCGATATCCCCTTTTCGACGAACGATTCATGCACGCTTTTTGCAAGCTCGACGGCCTCCTCACTCGATATATCGGTCAGCATAGCCACGAATTCGTCCCCACCGCAGCGGAAGCCCATGCCCTTTCCCGCAACGGTTTTTGAAAGAATATCGGCAGCATTGCGTATCAAAATATCTCCGCGTCGGTGGCCGAATTTATCGTTGAATTTTTTAAGCTCGTCGAGGTCGAGGAAGATCAGGACAAGTTCATGCCCGGCTTCATCGATAAAGCGATCGAGTTCCTCCATCAAGAATGTAGAACCGTAAAGACCGGTTGTCCTGTCGATATTCAAGAGCAACCTGAGATGTCTGGTTTGTCTCGTTAGTTTGGAGAGCGAGAAAAGTCCGAAAAATGCGATAATGAGCACGGAAACGGACGACACCACAAGATATATCTCCGATTTATCCGGCAAAAGCAGCTGTCCGAGAAAAAACAGCATAGCGAACAGCAATACGCACAGACCGATAAACCATTGAACCCGTGTCGGAGTTTTGAAACTCGATTCGACGATAGACGACTTCGGAAACCGGAATGTATCGCGGTTCCACTCCATCTCATCCGGCGAAAGCCGGGAATTTGTCTTGTTGTTTTCGTCTTTTTCCATGTTCATAGTTTCGTTAAATTACGGAACCTCCACCGCGCCGAGAACCTTGAGAACGACGTCCTCTGCAGCAATCTCTTCGGCCTCCGCCTCGTATGTAACGATTACGCGATGGCGAAGGACGTCCATAGCGATAGTTCGGATATCCTCCGGCGTGACGTATCCCCGATGGTTGAGGAATGCGTTGGCCTGCGCGCAGCTTCTCAGGTAGAGTGTCGCTCTCGGACTCGCTCCATATTGGATAAGCTCGCCGAGTTCGTCGAGGCCGTAGTGCGCCGGGTTCCTCGTTGCGAAGACCAGATCGAGGATATAGCTCTCGATCTTCTCATCGACATAGATATCCCGGACGGTGTGCCGTGCGCGCATTATCTGTTCCGGTTTGATTACCGGGTTCGCAACGGGGATTTCGATCCGGCCGTGAAGGCGCATGATCTTCCGCTCGTCCTCTCGGTCGGGATACGACACGATCACCTTCATCAAAAATCTATCGACCTGCGCTTCCGGCAACGGATATGTCCCCTGCTGCTCGATGGGATTCTGCGTGGCGAGAACCATGAATGGAACCGGCAACGGGAATGTCTCTCCGCCGATGGTGATTTGACGTTCCTGCATCGCTTCGAGCAGTGCGGATTGAACCTTTGCCGGTGCCCTGTTGATCTCGTCGGCGAGTATGATGTTCGAGAAAATCGGGCCTTTCTTGGTCGTGAATATCCCTTTGGCCTGATTATAGATCAACGTCCCGATAATATCCGCCGGTAGCAGGTCCGGGGTGAATTGAATCCGCTGGAAGTCCGCTTCGATAATATCGGAGAGTGTTTTCACCGAAAGGGTTTTTGCGATTCCGGGAACGCCCTCGAGAAGGACGTGGCCGTCCGCCAAAAGGCCGATAATAAGCCGGTCGATCAGGTAATTTTGACCGACTATGACCTTGGCGAACTCGGTCCTCATGTCATCGATAAAGGTGGATTCCCCGGCTATCCTTTCGTTCAGTTTCTGAATTTCTTCGTTCATAATATCTCCATATTATTGGAAGGTTTCGTGTTATGATTTATCGTCGATATCGTCTTGTTTCGATTGTTGTGGATTCGTTTTTTCCCCGAAAGCGAGAAGCGATTCCAACGCCAATTCGATGTTATCTCGATCCGTTTGGGTGGCCTTATGATTGGCGAAACGAACCTCATCGCATATCGCGAAGGCCATATCGAGATTCTTCGTTGTGTTGGCCGGGATACCATGTTTTTCGAGGGACATAACGATCTCCTCCTTCGAAAGGCGTGCGGCATCGATTCCGTAACGGGCGAAGATATAATTGGACAGGATTCGCGTAGTATCGTCTATACTTTTTGATATATCTGCATTTCGACCGGGCTTGAGGTTGATAATCCTCTGACGGGCTATCTTTTCCGGGGGAATTTCCTCCTCCTCGACGGTCGGATTTTTTCTGCCCTTCTTCGATAAAATAAACGTGAGAATAGCGCCGGCACAGATTATCAAGAGGACTATAATCACGACAACCCAATCGACTCCCTTCTTCGGAATGATCGGTTCGGTAATCTCGATTTCAAATCTGGAGGAGGCGAGCGAACGGCTTTCTCCGTTTGGGATATAGACATACTGGACGCGCAACGGGTTGACATAGGCCATCCCGATAGAGATCGCCACATATGTAAATCGATACTCTTTTATGAGGTGTGTCTCGCCTTCCGATCGTTCGGTTCGATTTGCCTGCGACGTGGCGATAAGACTTAGATTGGTTATCGGCGGCGCGCCCGGTTCCGCGATTGAATAATCGTCGGGATTTCCTCGAAGTTTCAATTTGACGGTGAAAACAAGGGTGTCATTCTGAGAGATCGAGTCGGCGGAAAGGCTACCCTCGATCTCGATATTTCCCCATTCCTGCACGGATACGAGGGAGTCCGCAGCGCTGTCGGGCGACATCTGCGCGCAGAGCAGCGACGATACCGCCATAAAGATTAATAGAATAACCACTTCGACCTCCTGTCGATATCCTATAAGCGCAAGATCGTGCGCGAATAATCGTCGGGAAGAACCGTTTACACGATGCCGACACATTAACGATGATCGCGTCCACCGCACGTTTTCGCAATCCGCTGTCGTGCCGCCGTCGGAAAGCGGCGCTTCCCGATTTTAACGGCGCTCTTTATTAGTTCCCAAGGAAGCACCACGACCGTGGTGCACAGAGCAACCGGAATAATAGACTTGTTAAATAACCCCGATCAGGTTTTGCCATGATCGGCGACGGTTTTCTTCGAGCATACCCCGTCGAGAATTACATCGAGCGATCCGAAGTCGAGCGGCTTCGGCAAAAAGGCATCGGCACCCAGCGAAAGGCTAATTTTGCGGTTATCGTCGATGTCCGAAGCCGTGACGATCACGATAAAGAGATTCGGGTTAAGGGCCTTTAACCGTCTTAAAAGTTCGAGACCGTCGATCTCGCCCGAAAGATTGATATCTATAATCGCGAACTCAAAATCGCTATTGAAAAGCGAAAGAGCATCTTCGACATCGCAAGCGATAACGCTTTTCATTTTTCCGCGAAGATCGAGGAATTCGCAGAGCGTTTCCGCAGCCCTAAGGTCGTCCTCGACTATAAGAGTTTTCAGTTCATTCTTTTTCATACTCGCCAACGATAATCGCAAACGAAATGCCAAAAAACAAACACACTCGTAATTATTGGTCGTGAGGACTTTATTGGAAAACCGCTATCTCGGATTTTTTATCGTCGTTTATAGATATATGCCAAAATGACAAGGCATATATCTATACGACCAGTCGCCACATGACGACAGGCAAGGCAGAACAACAATCGAGCTTAATCGAAGCGCCCTTAGGATATACCGTGGTAGGCGATTGCCGTTACACCAACGCATCGGCCGTCATGATTTTTGCGGTTCCGATAGGACGCAAAAATCCCAACCCCAAACCCGCCATCCCCCATGCCGGCCGCCTGTCCGCTCCGCAGCCGTCATGCTCGACGGCTACGGCACTGCCGCCCGAAGCGAGGAAAATTTTCGTAGGTCTCAGATCAATCAGCTTGCTTCTTTTCCACGTCGTCTGATATTTCTTTCTTGGTCTCTCTATTACCGATCCATATTCCGAAAACAACAAGAATCATTGCCAGGATTAACCATAGCTCAAGATCACCACCAACTAAACGCACAAGATAATAATAAAACAACAATCCTCCCATAGCCATAACATTCCCAAGGATTGCAAGATAAATATTACCCTTTTTTACCTTTTTTCTGAGTCTCGGAATAGTTAACCCAAGATATACTCCTAAAAGCGCGAGATAGATCAAGACTAGCCACATGTTTTTCTCCTTGTTGGTTTTGATACTTCATATAGAAAAATTTCATCTAGCCGAAGCGAATCGTGCGAAGCGGTTTAACGCCTCGGTGACGAAACTTCCGCACCTATTCTCGAACATGAAAATAATGTCGATCTGTCCGATGTGCAAGTCATTTCTCAATAATCTGCCGCAAGAAAACTCACGTATTCTGTGATTCACGCAACGAATCGATGGAACGGATGCCGCCAAATCTCAACGAGGAGAAGATGTTAATCGAGGCGATTGATATGATATAAATGGGCGGATGGTTGCGATCCATATGTCCTTTCCATACGGACCTTGTGGCGGACATCTCCCCCTTGAATAAGGGGGAGAGTTTATTTTAGTGTAGCGAATCGGCGAAGCCGTTGAGCAAGTTATCTGTCGGCATTGCCGACTCGATACTGTCGATTAGTGAATTGAACGAGACGGCGAATTTTTCCACACCCTCCTGAAGAAGCATATCGTTGATCTTGTCCAGATCGATGCCAATTTGTGGCAGTCTTTCGATAGCCTTTTTCGCGCTTTCAGGATCACGCATAATCGTCTCCTCGACGAGAAGGTGATCGATAAGCGCATCGAGGGTCTTGCCCGGCAACGTGTTCACGGTTTGCGGCCCGACGAGGTTATAGACATAAAGCAGATCGGAATATTCGGGATTCTTCGTTCCCGTGCTCGCCCACAAAACACGCTGCACGCGAGCGCCTTTTTCCGAAAGGGCTTGCCACCGCTCTCCGGCAAATATTTCTTTAAAGCGTGAATACACTGACGTCGAATTGGCTATTGCGATCTCGCCGCGAAGCTCGACGATACCCATCGATTCGAGAATTGGATCGATCTTACCATCGAGACGGCTGACGAAGATCGAAGCCACGGACGCGACACTCGATGGGTCTCCACCGGCGGCGATCAAATCCTCGATGCCTGAGATATAGGCCTCCGCGATTTCCTCATACTGAGAGACGGAGAAGATCAGCGTCGCGTTAATGTTTATCCCTTCGCCGATAAGCTTTCTCACTGCGGGCATTCCCTCGCGCGTCGCCGGAACCTTTATCATTATATTAGGTCGATCGATAAGTTTGAAAAGCCGTCGCGCCTCCGAGATCGTTGTCTCCGTGTCGTCTGCGATCAGCGGACTTACCTCGAGGCTGACATATCCGTCCTCTCCGCAGGATTCGTTGAAAACCTTCCGCAGGACATCGGCGGCGAGCGAAATATCCTCGACCGCGACGGCCTCGTATATCTTCATCGCCGATTTGCCACTCGAAGCGAGCTTCGCGATATCGTCGTCGTATGCCGCGCCGCCGACTATCGCCTTCTCGAAGATCGAGGGGTTCGATGTAACCCCCCGGATACCCATATCGACCAGTTCGGCGAGTCTTCCCGAAGTAATAAGCGATCTTTCGATATTGTCGAGCCAGATCGACTGGCCGATTTTGTGAAGCTGTTGAATTCGGTTCATATTTCCTCCGATAATGTTCTTCGATGCCTTATTGAATATTATGTTATTCGTCGCTGCGTAGCAATCTCCCTCCATTGGCACGTCATTGCGAGGAGGGCGAAGCCCGCGGCAATCTCTACTTAGAAATGAGTATTTTAGCGCGCTCGACGATGTTTTTCGCTGTTATTCCGAATTTTTCATAAAGAATTTTTGCCGGTGCGCTCGCGCCGAAACCACTCATGCCGATAAAATCGCCATCGAAACCGATATAGCGCTCCCATCCCTGTCCGATTCCCGCCTCGATAGCGATTCGTGCCTTTATATTCGGCGGTAAGATCGATTCCCGATATTCGACCGGCTGTGCCTCGAAAAGCTCCCACGACGGCATCGAAAGGACGCGCACCGCAATTCCTTCTTTTTCGAGCATCTTTGCGGCCTCGATAGCGATTGAAACCTCCGATCCGGTTGCGATGAGTATGATGTCCGTTCGAGACTTGTTCGCCTGCCGGATAATATATGCACCCCGTCGTAAATCTGAAGCCGCAGCGGTTTTTTCGCGATCGATAATCGGCAATTTTTGTCTGCTGAAAACGAGCGCCGTCGGGCCATCTTTTCGCTCGATAGCGATGCGCCACGCCTCGACCGCTTCGTTGCCGTCCGCCGGACGGATCGTGACGAGGTCCGGGATCGCACGAAGGTTTGCGATATGCTCGACCGGCTGGTGCGTCGGGCCGTCCTCGCCCACGCCGATGCTGTCGTGGCTGAAAACGAAGATCGTTCGAATCCTCGAGAGCGCGGCGAGCCTAATCGACGGGCGCATGTAATCCAGGAAAACGAAAAATGTGCCGGTGAACGGGATCAACCCGCCGTGAAGTGCGATTCCGAGCGCGACCGACCCCATCGCATGTTCCCGAACGCCGAAATGGATATTCCGTCCCGCGTATCCCCATACCCCTCCGACGCTACCCTCGATTTGTTCTGCCGGAACCGTTTCGTCCGGTTGGAAATCGCCGTGCCCCGGAAGCCATGCGAACGTCGATGGATTGAGATCGGCGCATCCGCCGATAAGTTCCGGTAACTTGTCGGCCATGGCTTTCATAGCCGCCTCGCCAGCCTTGCGCGTCGCTATCGGATCGTCGGTTGCGGAATATTTTGGCAGAGAGGAATTCCAGTTATCGGGGAGCCTTTCGGCGAATCGTCGCTCGAATTCTGCGGCCTCGTCGGGATATGTCTGTCGATAGTTCTCGAAATCTGAAAGCCATGTTCGATGAGCCTCGGCGGCTTTTTTGCCGCAATCACGATAGAATTTTAAAACATCGTCGGGAATATAAAATGCCGGTTCCAGCGGCCAACCGAGCGATTTTTTCGTTTCGCGAAGTTCGTCCTCGCCGAGCGGCGAGCCATGGGCCTTAGAACTGCCAGCCTTGTTTGGAGAACCGAAACCGATAACCGTTCTGACCATGATAAGAGACGGCTTATCTGCGCACGCCTTCGCCCGCGAAATCGCGTCGTCGATGGAATCCACATCGTTTCCGTCGCCGACGCGAATAACCTGCCATTCCGCCGCCTCGAATCGCTTTTCGATGTCCTCGGATGTGCTCAAAGCGCTAGCCCCGGCGAGGGATATCCGGTTATCGTCGAAAAGGACGATCAGTTTACCGAGCTTGAGATGACCCGCCAAAGAAGCTGCTTCGTAGGAGATGCCTTCCATAAGGTCGCCGTCGCCGCAAATCGAATATGTATGATGATGGACGATATTCGGGAAATCGGGCGTGTTGAATTCGGCCGCAAGATGAGCCTCGGCAATAGCCATTCCGACCGCGTTGGCGATTCCCTGCCCGAGCGGTCCGGTGGTCGCCTCGACACCGGGTGTCAAAATATTTTCGGGATGCCCCGGAGCATGGCTCCCCCATTGCCTAAACGATTCGATCTCCTCGATTGGAATATCGTATCCCGTGAGGTGAAGCATTGAGTAAAGGAGCATCGAGCCATGTCCTGCGGACAGCACGAAACGGTCGCGATCCGGCCAGCATGTGGCTTTCGGATCGAAACGAAGATGCCGCGACCAGAGCGCATGCGCCATCGGCGCCGCGCCCATCGGCAATCCGGGGTGGCCCGATTTCGCTTTTTGAATGGCGTCTGCGGAAAGAAATCGTATCGTGTTTATACATCTCGATTCGAGGTCACTTAAGGTCACTTCATTCTCCTCTTAAATTAAATAGATCTACGGAACTATGCGACATTGTCAGGAACCCACGGAGTATATCCGAAAGGTTCATTCAAATTAGTCTATTTGTCCGATTTTGCAACAGATTTTAACGATGATTTTCTTTTTTTAAGAATAGAAACGATTAATGATATTCAGATATTCATATATACAGATAAACAAATATTTTTATCCTTGACATATCGATATGCACCCATATATTTCGGTCAAATTATTAATATCAGAACAAACTACGACGGGAGGATCAAATGCCTGAACACATTAATGATGCCAATTTCGACGAGAAAATCACGAATTCCGATGGCTGCGCGGTAGTGGATTTTTGGGCGCCTTGGTGCGGCC
Organism: uncultured bacterium; assembly: GCA_964400105.1. Taxonomy (GTDB): domain Bacteria; phylum UBP14; class UBA6098; order UBA6098; family UBA6098; genus CAYNTG01. Next base: position 3,647 of record CAYNTG010000031.1, on the reverse strand, counting down.
CATGCGTAATGGTCGGGCCGGAGATCGAGAAGCTCGAGAAAAAAATGGGAGATAAGATCAAGGTATATAAAATTAACATCGATGAGAACCGAAAGACCGCCGCAAAATTCCGGGTGATGAGCATCCCAACGATTATGTGGTTCAAGGACGGAAAGGTCGCGGAATCGGTGCTCGGTGCGGTTCCATTCGAGACCCTTTACGATAAAACCACCTCGCTTATCGGAGAGTAAAATGCTGAAATATTTTGCCATCCTTCTCATCGCACTCGCTATGTTTATTGGCATATCCGGGTGTGCAAAGAAGGACGAACCCGACGTTTCGTCGATACAGGAGCCGCCTGCTGCGGAGGTCGAAGAGGATCGAACGCCGGAAGAACCTATTCCAAACGACGAGGTCGTTGTCGAAAACAACCCTGCTGAGATCGAAGAGCCGACCGAGGCCAAACCGGAACCGCCGGTTAAATGCGATAATCCCGCTCCTTCATTCACGCTCGGCGACCTGAACGGCAAGCCGGTCTCACTCTCGGATTTCGCAGGCAAGGTCGTAATACTCGATTTCTGGGCCATATTTTGCAGACCGTGCATAATGGAGATTCCCAGTTTCATCGAGCTTCAGAAAAAATACAGAGAAAGCGGCCTTGTGGTCGTCGGAATATCCCTCGACCGCGATCCCCGGACACTTCCCGGTTTCGTTAAAAAAATGGGAATTAACTACACGATTCTTGCAAACGGACATAATGTGGCTATGGCTTATGGCAATGTAACCTCGATCCCGACCACATTTATCATCGACCGCAGCGGATGTGTCAAACATCGCGTTGTCGGCGTGCACTCATATAATCAATTCGATGGTCTTATCAAACCGCTTATAGAAGAGAGTGTAGCCGTAAATACAACATCATCGAAAAAGGCCCTATAATGCCCGTCAATAAACTACATCTTTTTGCCCGCAAATCAGGCGACATGTCATTCATCGCCCGTTCGGACAGCGGCCACTGGACGATGATGGATACGGGAACCGGCGTCGGTGGAAGCGACGGCGCGATGCGCCCGTTCGAGATGCTTTTCGCCTCCCTCGCCGGTTGCACTGGCATGGATGTCCTCTATGTGCTCAGGAAAAAGCGGATACAGGTCGACGATCTTTGGATCGAGATCGAGGCGAAACGCCGCAATGAACATCCGAAGGTGGCGTCGGAGATACATATCCATTTCACAGTCGTCGGCGAGGGTATTCCGCCGAAAGCCGTCGAAAAGGCAATAGAACTTTCTCAAAATAAATACTGCTCCGCATCCGCGACGATATCTGCGGTCAGTCCGATAACAACCTCGTTCGAGATTATCACGCCAGAAGAGGCTTCTCGAAAAAGGCCTCCGAGATTCGACACATAGGACTAAATCAAGGAGGCTTATTTAGCCTCCTTTTTTTATAAATTTATTATAAATCGTTGAAATAACACTATTTCTGCATTATCTTTGTATAAATATATAAAAATGGGAGGGAAAATGGATCCAAGAAAAGCAAGTTTGAAAACCGTAATCCTGTCGATTATCGGGATTGTCGTCGCGATATTTATCCTCGCTGCGATCACCGTTATACCGGCCGGAAACGTCGGTGTAATCGTCCTTTTCGGAAAGGTTCGTCCGAAAATTATCAATCCGGGGCTTCATCTCGTGAATCCACTTGCGAACGTGGTCAAGATGGAAACCCGCCTTCGCGAATACACGATGTCGATTGCACATGAAGAGGGGCTTCGCCAAGGGGACGACGCAATAGATGCCCTGACATCAGAGGGATTAACAGTTCGGCTCGACCTAACTGCATGGTATAGACTTACGCCGGAAAAGGCACCGTGGGTATATAATGAAATCGGCTCGGATTATGATAGGAAAATAATCCGGCCGACGCTTAGAACTGCTATAAGAGATATAGTTGTTCAGTTCACAGCCGAGGATATCTATTCTTCAAAGCGAGATACAGTGGTTCATTCCATCAGAACGCGTTCGCAAAGTCTTCTCGAGGGCAAGGGTGTCGAGATCGATAAAATTTTACTTCGAAATGTCATTCTTCCTACAAAAATATCAGATGCGATCGACATGAAACTCGCAGCCGAACAGGACGCAAGAAAGATGGAATTTGTCCTGCAGAAAGAGCACCTCGAAAAAGAGCGTAAGGTTGTCGAAGCGGAAGGAATACGCGAAGCGAATAAGATTATCGCGCAGGGCCTTACGGCGGGTTATATTCAGTGGTATCGTATCGAGATGTTGAAGCAGCTGGTCAATTCGCCGAACAACACGATCATTATGATACCCGACGACATGAAGGGCACTTCGCCGATAATCCTTAATACAAATTAATAAAGAGAGAGGCAAATGAACGAAGCTTTAAAAGCCTCCGCAGAGGTCGCGGTTAGGGAATGTTTGGGGGTCAAAACCGACGAGCGGGTTTTGGTGATTACGGATACCAAGCTTTTCGAGATCGGAAAAACCTTATTCGATGTCGCCGCAGAAATTGCCGACGCGACGCTGGTAACTATCAAACCGAGAAAAAGTCATGCAGAAGAACCGCCGCCGGAGATCGCCGAGATGATGAAGACCTATGATGTTCTGATAATTCCGACGTGGCGAAGCATGAGCCATACCGAAGCACGACGTAACGCATGCAAAGCCGGCGCGAGGTGCGCGACGCTTCCGAATATTATCCCCGAAACGATGACGAGAGCGATGAATGCGGATTACAGCCGAATCGCCACGCTCTCGATTCGATTGGCGAAGAAGATCACAGATGCCAAAAGCGCCCGAGTTACCACGCCTGCTGGCACAGACCTCAGCTTCTCTCTCGAAAGTCGAGCCGGACTTCCCGATACCGGAATTTGCCACGAACCTGGTGAATTCACCAACCTGCCGGCAGGCGAGGCATACACCGCGCCGCTCGAGGGCACGGCCAACGGCGTGATGGTTATCGACGGCGCTATCGCCGACACGGGAATCCTTCAACCGGACGATTTCATCACGGTGAAGATCGAGGACGGTTATGCGGTGGAGATTACCGGCGGCAAGTCTGCAGAATATCTGAAATCGATAATGGAACCGCACGGCAAGGAGGCATATAATATCGCCGAACTGGGAATCGGGACGAATTATAAGGCGCAGCTAATCGGCAACGTCCTCGAAGATGAAAAGGTCCTCGGCACCGTGCATATCGCGATGGGCGACAACCGCTCGATGGGCGGCCACGTTCGCGTGGCTTCGCATCTCGATGCGATTTTGCTCGAACCGTCGCTCGTCTTCGACGATCTCCAGATAATGAAGGACGGGCAAATCGTCGTTTGAACGAAACCATTTGACAATACCTTAATAATAACATATTTTTAGGAAAATGGATTATTCCCAAAATGACCAATCCTTAAGGAGGAAAAAATGAGGAAAAGTATTATAATCATCGTTGCGATTATCGCGGCGGTTATCGTTGCCGGATGCACACCGGGCGACGCAGAGGCTCAGATGAAGATCAAAGAGCTTCAGAAGGAAAACATGGAGCTAAAAGCGGATATCGTCAAGCTCGAAGCTACGATAGCCGAGTTCGAGACCGACGAGGCCGAGGAGGAAATGGAAGAGGGCGAACATGCCGAGGGCGACGAAGAGGAGATG
>CAYNTG010000030.1:18413-23413 GCA_964400105.1 uncultured bacterium | reverse complement strand
TTTGCCCTTCCGCCGCCATGCAAAGGGCAAACGCCGCCAATAATATCAGAATTGTCTTTTTCATTTTGTCTCCAGTGCGTTAATTCAATCGACAATCTCGATTTATATTTAACTACTGTTTCTTGTAGAATTTGCCAGCGCGAATGAGGGTCTCGCGCTCGTCTTTCGTGAGGGATTCCGGGCCTTCTCGAAGCACCTTATCGAGGATTCTATCAATATTTCCGGGGCTGAAAGCGCCGCCGCCCAATTCATCGAGATATACGGATTGTTTCTTTTGTTTACTGGCGCTGCCCGCTTTCCAGAGTGCGAGCATAATGCCGCCGAACGCCATGCCTCCGAGATGAGTGATATGCGCGATGCCGTCGCCGCCGCTGCTCATGCTGGCGAAAAATTCGATAGCCCCGAAAATTATGACCATATATTTTGCTTTAATGGGAATGACGAAATAGAGCAGCAGCGTTCGGTTTGGGAAAAGCACCCCATATGCCAGAAGCAGGCCGTAGATCGCGCCGCTCGCTCCTATGACAGGATTATTGGACAAAAGCGCGGTTATAATCCCGGCTCCGATACCGCTTACAAAATAGTAAGTAAGGAAACGCTTTGTGCCCCAGATAGCTTCGAGTTCCCTACCGAAAAGATATAACACAAAAAGATTGAAGAAGAGATGGAAAAAACTTCCGTGGAGAAACATATAGCTGATTAGCTGGTATATCGCGAGTTCGCTTCGCACGGCTATCGGATCGAGTGCGAATCTCGAATTGAATCCCGGCACGGCCATCTGAAGGAGAAACACGAACCCGCTGATCGCGACAAGGATGATAACGGACGAACCCGCCCTAGGACGGCGTCTCATATAATTAACTCTTCTCTGAGGGAACATCGTTATCTTCCGGTTAGTTTTCGATATCGCCGGTTTCCGAATCGATATACATTGAAAATCCGTCCCTCGAGTTTTTAAGATCGAAAAGCAGGACGGTCGCCATGTTCCTAACGCTTTCGGCATCGACGGGAAGCTCTTCGAGAAGCATCGCCCTCGCCATAATAAGCTCGATATGCTCGTCGGTTAAGAGTTCGAGATTCCTAAGACGCATAAGAAGCCCGCAACCATCGGTGGTCATCTGTGCCCGCTCGTATGTTGAAAACACCCTTATCGCGCCGTTCCCGATTTCGGGCAACCGCTTAATAGCCCATTCGAGCGCCCGATCCACAACATCGAGCGGATACCCTTTTTCGATCATCGCGCTTTTTATCGCGTGATGATCCGGGGGTTCGGTTCGATTTTTCATCGAACTTTCCACGAGAAAAATAACTGCATCTAATAGCCGGTTTTTCATATCTAAATGAAAATACAAAATTTCGATCCGATTGTCAAATCGAAAAATCGCATGGATCGATGACGAACGCCCCGCGCCTGCGGTCTATTCCCATTCGATAGTAGCTGGTGGCTTGCTCGATATATCGTAGCAGACGCGGTTTATCCCCGCGACCTCGTTGATAATCCGCGTGCTCGTTCTCGCGAGGATGTCGTATGGGATGCGCGACCAATCGGCGGTCATTGCGTCCCGGCTGTTGACGGCACGAAGCGCGACGGTGTTCTCGTATGTCCGCTCGTCGCCCATGACGCCCACCGACCGCACTGGAAGCAGCACAGCCAACGCCTGCCAAACATTGTCATATTCACCCGTATCGCGCAGCTCGGAAATGAAAATATCGTCGGCTTTTCGCAGTATATCGAGGCGCTCTTCGGTTATCTCGCCGATTATCCTGACCGCAAGCCCCGGGCCCGGAAACGGATGGCGCCAAAGCATGTGATGCGGCAGTCCGAGCGCCTTTCCAAGCTCCCGCACCTCGTCCTTAAAAAGTGTTCTTAGCGGTTCGATCAAATCGAAATCGAGATTTTCGGGAAGTCCGCCGACATTGTGGTGCGATTTGATCGTCGCGCTCGGCCCTTTTGTGCTGACCGATTCGATAACATCAGGATATAACGTCCCTTGTGCTAAATACTTAACGCCATTTATATGAGACACTGCTTTAGTGAAGACGTCTATAAATTTGCTACCGATTATCTTACGCTTTTTTTCCGGGTCGGTAACACCCTTTAAGGCATCGAGAAATTGCTTCGATGCATCGACGAAGATAAGCTCGCGATGAAATTGCTCATGGAAATCTCGACGAACCGATTCGGCCTCGTTCAGGCGGAGCAGGCCGTTATCCACGAAAACCGGATAGAATTTTTCGCCTATCGAACGGCTGAGCAACGCAGCCGTAACGGCGCTATCTACACCACCGGATAATCCGAGCACGACGCGCTCGTCCGGCCCCACCGTTTCGCGTATCGCGGCTGTTTGTGATTCTATAAATGACTCCATCGACCAATCTCCGCGAGCGCCGCATATCTTGTAGGCAAAATTACGCAGGATTTGCATCCCGCCCTCGGTATGCTCGACCTCCGGATGAAACTGCAGGCCGAAGATTCGGCGTTCCGTGTCCTGAAATGCCGCAATGGATAAAGATTCGGTAAAGGCGGATTTCTCGAAACCACTCGGGAGTTTCCCGACATGATCGCCGTGGCTCATCCAAACGGTGGAGCCGTTTTCCACGCCGGCAAAAAGCGGTTCGTCTCTATCGATCTTCACCTTCGCGTAGCCGAACTCCCTACGATTCGATCCGGCGAGCGAACCGCCAAAAATCTTCGCAATAAGCTGCATTCCATAACATAGGCCGAGAACCGGCACCCCGAGATCGAAAATTTTCCGATCGACGTTAGGGCTGTTTTGGTCGAGAACACTCGCCGGACCTCCCGAAAGCACAATACCGATAAGCGTCTCGTCCGCGAATGAAGAAACAGGCGCATCGAACGGAACGATCTCGCTGAAAACGCCTATCTCCCGGATTCTACGGGTGATCAACTGTGTGTATTGCGATCCAAAATCGAGGATTACGATTCGCTGATCGACCATTTTCTCTCCCTTAAAACGATAATTCGAGTTTCCATTCAGTTGGAATCGTTGCCAAGATGAACGTCGCTGGAAAAGCTGCTACTGCGAAATTCCGTATCGTGTTCAAAGCTCTTTTTTGTTTTCGGATGATCGATATTATAGCATAAGCCCCGGCTCTCTTTTCTGGATAAAGCCGATCGGACGACCAGATTCGCCGTCATCGAGAGGTTGCGAAGCTCGATAATATCCCTTCGCACGGGGTTTGCGCGATAGAATGTATCCACTTCCTCCGATAGATAGTGCAACAACCGCCGCACGGCCTCCAATCGATCGTCGGAGCGGACGATGCCGACATAATCCCACATGAGCCGCGTGATTTCCTCCCGAAGATGTCGAATGATGACCCATTCCTGCCTATCGAAAACGCCCGAATCGTCCCAGTCTGGAAGTTCCGGGATCGCCTCGTTCCGTTCGAGGATTTTTTTTGCCGATTCCGCCGCGAAATGGGCATAGGCCAGCGATTCGAGCAGGCTGTTCGATGCGAGCCGATTCGCGCCGTGCATTCCGGTGAACGCGACCTCCCCCGCTGCGAGAAGGTTCTCGATATCGGTTCGCGCGCCCATGTCCACCTTCACGCCGCCGCACATATAATGCGCCGCCGGCACCACGGGAATCCACTCCACCGTGATATCGATACCGCGTGAAAGGCAATGGTTGTAAATATTCGGGAAACGCGATCGGATGAAATCCGCACCCTTGTGCTTCAGGTCGAGAAAAACGCACCTCTCGCCGGTGCGCTTGAGGTGCAAGTCTATCGCTCTGGCAACAACATCGCGCGGGGCAAGCTCCATTTTCGGATCGACGCCCTTCATGAATCTATTGCCGCCACTGTCCCGGAGGATAGCGCCCTCTCCCCTGACCGATTCGCTGATAAGATAGCAGCTTTCGCTTCCCGGATCGAACAGCGCAGTCGGGTGGAACTGGAAGAACTCGAGGTTGCCGACGGTGGCTCCGGCTCGATATGCCATGGCCACGCCGTCCGCAGTCGAGACCGGCGAATTTGTGGTATGTTGATACAGCCTTCCGCCGCCGCCGGTGGCCAAAAGGGTAACCTTCGCCCGCACGGTTCGGACGATCCCGGTCTTTTCGCCGAGGATATATGCGCCCCAGCAGCGGATCGGTTCGTCCTTTCGCGGATGGCTTTGCGAAAGGTGGTGTTGCGTCAAAAGGTCTATCGCGCACTGATTTGTTAGAAGCGTGATATTCGGGTGCGCGACCGCCGCGATATAGGATTCCTCGATAGCCCGCCCGGTGGCGTCGGCGACGTGGATGATCCTTTTATGCGAATGCCCACCCTCCATCGTGAGAGATAACAGGTCGCCGTTTCCGGGTTTGCGGTCGAGTGGAACTCCGACCGCGAGAAGCTCGCGCGCTGCTTCGAGTCCATATTCGACGATCCGTCGAACGACATCCTCGTGAGCCAAACCGCGACCAGCTTCGAGCGTATCCCCGACATGCGATTCGACGGAGTCGTCCGGCGATTGCACAGCCGCGACACCGCCTTGTGCGAGAGCTGTCGATCCCTCTTCGGCAGCGCCCTTCGTCACCACTAACACCTTACCAAATTCCGCAGCCTTGAGCGCAAACGACAGTCCCGCTACACCGGAACCGAGAATCAGAAAATCCGTATCGAAATGCTTATCTGAATCGAACATAGATTGAAATTTATCCCCAAAAAGCTAAAAGTCAAACATATAATATGGGATTATATCATCTGGAAAGCGTTTCGACGAACATCAAGAAAATTTCGAGCGGATGAGCCTGTAAATGTGATAAAGCATTCCGAGGAGAACCATAAGGATGAGAAAACTATCTACCTTAATCCATTCCCTCGGCCAGTTTAACGATACGGCTAACATATCGAAGACGATCAGCGCCAATAGAATAGCTGTCCAGAGAAGCATAAGAAAACCTCACAGAATCAATATTTTAACCTTCAAGCGCTCCTCACCTAAAATATTAACTATCGATTAGCACATGTCAAGTTCTTTAAGTTAATAT